>JAFSTG010000041.1 GCA_017450605.1 Paludibacteraceae bacterium
AAACCAGATAAAATCTGGCACTTTAATTAACGAAAAAATTTTAAAGGAATTAAAAGAATATGTTCATAGTTATAAAAGAAGTTGTCATAAAGTTTCTGAATTATACGACTTTTTCGAAGATTTAAAAAATACTATTATTAATATTGTTAAAATATTCTTTATAACTGTGATAATTGTTATTATTTTAGTCATAATTATTTCACCTTCCAGTTTTCATTTAAATCTCGTTATCAGGTTATAAGCTTGGAATATACCCAATTCGCCAGCTTTACTGAGGTCGTTAATGCCTTCTTCGGTTTCACCGATATAGATGAGTGTGAGTCCGCGATTGAAATATGCTTCTGCGAAGTCGCCATCGCATTTGATGGCATCAGTGTAGTAGCGGATAGCAGTTCTGAAATCTCGCTGCGTGCATAGAATGTTAGCCTTATTATAGTATGCAAAACTGAAATCAGGATTAAGTTGCATCACATAGTCGTAGTCGCGCAGGATAAGTGTAGCTCCATATTTGCTCTCAAGGCTGTTTTTGTCTTGTGCTTCTATGTCGCTTTTATCGTTGTTGATGCGTTGGTACTCCGCTAATTTCTGCCGCCAGTTGGCTCTGCAGAAAAATGCAATGGTAAAGTTGCTTTGCAGAACTATGGCTTTAGTACAGTCGTCGATAGCAGAGGTGTAGTCTTGCACTAATGCCGACTCCATTGCTCGGGCAAAATACAAGTTGGATATATTGATACTGTCAGTGTGAGTTTTTGGCTGACCATAATCTTCAATTTTGTACGACAGCAAATTGATGGCTTCGAAGTGCTTGTTTGCCATATCGGCGGTTAATGGCAATTCGTGTGCAGTGAAATGCAGAGGCGATGGCAATGCGTTTGTTTTGTTAAACTGGTCAACGAGATAGTGAAAATAATTGGTACGACGCAGGTTGTTTTTCTGCGTGTAATATGTGAGTTGGATAGATGGTTCGTTAACAACATCGGCATATCTATTTTGAACAGCACCGCGCGTTTCGCCTTCGTATTTCATGTCTTCGTGGTTATCTGCCTGATTTTGTGCAGCACGTTGAGAGAACTGCTTCCTATTGTCATTCTTCTTAGGTTGAGCTTCTGCTATCTTTGCCTCAGTACTAATGGTTTGCTTTTCTCGCTGAAGCCGTTCCTTATCATCTTCCAACTGAGAGGCTTTTTGCTGATAGCGGAATGCTTCTTTCTTGTTGCCGAGTGAGTTGTATGCCTGAGCAACAAGATAGTATGAGGGCAGGAAATATGGGAATCTGTCGATAAGTTGCTTGAAGTCGTCGATAGCATCGTTGTATTGTGCTAATTGCAGATTCACAAGTCCTCGCTGATAGTGCATTTCGGTGTTTTCTGAATCCAACTCGATGGCTCGGTTATAATCGTCGAGTGCGCGGTTGTAGTCGCCCACCTCTTGTCTGAGAAGTGCGCGGTTGTAGTAGCAATGCGGATTGTTCTTGTCGTATTCAACAGCCTTGTCGTAGTCGGCAAGTGCTCCCCTGTAGTTATGTTTCTTATAGAATATTATACCTCTATTTATATAATCGCCAGCCCATTTGCTTCCAAGGTTAATGGCACGAGTGAGGTCGAGAAGTGCGTCGTTGTCGTTTCCGCAAAGAAGGTTGATGTGTCCTCTGGCTGACCAATTAGCGGCGTTCTGCGTATCGTATTCTATAGCTTTGCTTATTGACTGAAGGGCAGCCACAGTATCGTGCGATTCGAGCAATATCACTCCTTTTTCGAAATGCAGTTGTGCGCCATTCGGTTCTTTTTTTAGTAGAAAATCGATATCACGCAGAGCCTTGTCGTATTCTTTAAGTTGCGCTGACACATCGGCTCGAAGAAGCATATATGTGCGGTTTTCGGGCGCAAAGACGAGAGCTTGCGTTAGGTCGTCGTACGATTTTTGCAGTTCACCCAACTGTCTGTATATAAACCCGCGGGTGTAATAAATTCCTGGCATGAAGGGGTTGTTATCTATAGCGTTAGTACAATCGCGCTCTGCCCCTTTATAGTCGGATAACTGGATTTTGGCAATTGCCCTATAGAGATATGGTTCGGCGAGGTATGGTTTTATTTTTATAACCTGGTTGAAATATTGGATACTCAGCACATAGTCTTCGAAATACAAAGCATTCCTACCGATAGCCGTCAGACGGTCGGTGTTAAGTTGTGCAAGAGTCAGCATACTGACTACTGAGAATAATAATATGAATAGGTTTCGTTTCATTGTTATTGGCATCCGGCTTCCGGATCGAACCATTCGGGAATATCAAAATCCTCTGCTTCAGAATATCCTAAGTCTTTATCGGCAAGAACCTTTCTCATATATAATGCCCAGATAGGCAGTGCCATGCTTGCACCTTGTCCCTCGCTCATGCGGTCGAAGTGAATATCACGGTCTTCGCCTCCAACCCAAACACCATTGACGAGCGTTGGAGTGAAGCCCATAAACCAGCCGTCGGAGTTGTTTTGTGTTGTTCCGGTCTTGCCGCCCATAGGCATTCTAAGTCCATATTTATATCTTACTCGTATTCCTGTTCCGTGGTCGATTACACCGCGAAGCATGGTTATCATTTTATATGAGGCTTCTTCGCTTATTACTTCGTGCGTTTGCGGAATAAATGTAGCAATAACATTACCGTTGTTATCTTCTATACGAGTAACGAAAAGCGGATCAATGCGTATGCCTTTGTTAGGGTAGGTTGTGTAAGCGTCAACCATTTCTGCAACGCTTACTTCGCAAGGACCGAGGCATAATGAAACAACTTCTGGTATTTCGCCTGTAACGCCCATTCCGTGAATAAGGTCAACTAATGCTTTAGGAGTGAACAGGCTCATCAGATATGCCGTAATCCAGTTATTCGACTGACTTAGTCCCCATTGCAGAGTAACAGTGTCGCCTACGTGATCCTTTTCGCTGTTACGCGGAGTCCAGTCTTTTCCGTTGGCATCTTTCAGTGTTATCTCTTGGTTGATGGTTTTGTCGCATGGCAACATACCTTCTTCCATAGCCAGAGTGTAGAGAAATGGCTTGATAGTAGAGCCAACTTGCCGACGACCGAGAGTAGCCATGTCGTATTGAAAATTAGCGAAGTTAGGTCCGCCGATATATGCCTTAACGTGTCCAGAGTGCGGGTCCAT
This sequence comes from Paludibacteraceae bacterium, assembly GCA_017450605.1. Lineage (GTDB taxonomy): Bacteria > Bacteroidota > Bacteroidia > Bacteroidales > Paludibacteraceae > Colicola. The sequence goes on from JAFSTG010000041.1 coordinate 3,159, forward strand.
TGACATAAATCCACATCTGAGGAAGGATTTTTGCCAGCGGATTGAGTCGAGGGGAGACATAGTGGTATCGATACGCCCGTTATAAGAGAAAATCTGCATTTCAACGGGTGTGTTGAAGATGTCGGTTATCTCTTTTTCGCTCAATCCTTGTTTCTTCAGCCCGCGGTAACGGTCGGTCTGTTTCATCGAGCGTGTCATAATATTATTAACTTCCTCGGTTGATAGTTTGTTAGAGAAAGGCGCTGTTTTACTCTTTTTCTTCTCTTTAAAGAATTGTTCTTGCAGATACTGCATGTGTTCGCTAACCGCTTCTTCGGCGTAGCGTTGCATGCGTGAATCGATTGTGGTGTAAATTCTCAGTCCGTCGTTATAGAGGTTGTAGTGTGAGCCGTCGGCTTTTTTGTTCTTGTTGCAGAAACCATAGAGCGGATTGTTGTCCCATTGCTCTTTATCTCGTTTATACTGCTCTTTGTTCCAACTTGCATAGTTACTTTCTTTTGGCTCCTTGGCAGTAAGCACAATTCGCAGATATTCGCGGAAATACGGAGCAAGTCCGTCTTTATGATCAACCGAATGATAATTGAGTGCGAGGGGCAGTTGCTTGAGCGAGTCGCGTTCCTGAGGTGTAATGACACCATATTTTGCCATTTGTGAAAGAACCACATTTCGACGCGCTTGTGTTTTTTCCGGACGACGAATAGGATTATATAGTGCAGGGTTCTTAAACATTCCCACAAGCATTGCAGCCTGTTCGATTTTGAGGTCTTTGGGTGTGGTGTTGAAATAGACCTGTGCAGCTGACTTTATACCTACTGCATTGTATAGGAAGTCGAACTGATTGAGATACATTTGTATTATCTCTTCTTTTGAGTAGAGGCGTTCGAGTTGTGCTGCAATAACCCATTAGATAGGTTTTTGCAGGGCG
>JAFSTG010000042.1 GCA_017450605.1 Paludibacteraceae bacterium
CGCTTGATGATGGATTCTATAGTTTCGACCTCAAGAAAGGTGCCAATATCATATTCAGTCAGAAAGGTAATCCGCAAACCACCGATTTGGAGAATATAAATGAAGATATCTGCTATGCTTGGCGAAACGGGAACGCTGTCGTTGATAAAAACTGCGAGGGAGTAGCATGTGCTGATGAGATAAAAACCAACATCACCGTAACTATCTGCGAAGGCGAGGAGTATAACGGCCATACCAAGGCTGGTCCTTACACCGACATCTTCACTGCCGATAACGGTTGCGACTCGATTGTCAATCTCACTCTTATAGTAACCAAACCGCTTACTATCGAAGCCTATTCTAACAACGACGACTACGGCAAGACGGTGGTTGTGCAACAACCAGATTGTAAGAATGGTAACACCGCTATTGTCAACGCTATAGCCTACGAAGGTTACCGATTCGTTCAGTGGTCGGATGGTAACAGACAGCCACGCCGGCAGCTACAACTCACCGACGACCTTAGCCTCGAGGCTATATTCGAAGAGGCAAAAGTGGTGTATTACACATTGAGCATCTCAACAGATAACGAGCAGATGGGGCAGGTGAGTGCTACCGATGTTTATACAACGAGCGGTAATGTAACGAGTTACACCGACTCTTATGAAGACGGCTTGATAGTAACCATAGAGGCTCTACCTTTCGAAGGATATCAGTTTGTAGGATGGTCCGACGGCGAGAAAGACGCAAGGCGCAACATACCCATCCATAGCGACACTGCCTTCGTCGCCTATTTCGATTATGCCGTCTTGACCATTGCGTGGCTCGATGCCGATGGCAGCCTTCTTTCCACTTCAGAAACCGATTACGGTATGCTGCCAACCTACACCGCTTCTACACCCGTAAGAGAAATCGACGGCAAGATGTATATCTTCTCCGGATGGAATCCTAAACTCAAACCTGCAACACAAAATGCCGCATATACCGCTACTTATCAGCCGCTTGTCATGACCGAATCGATGGCAGCAATGGGCGTATTCTCGGTAGGTGAGGGTAAGTCGGTTAGATTTGCCAAAGGTAATGTCATCTATAGTGTCGCCACCGATAGTTGGCTTACGGCTCCCACACAATATGTAGTGGCGGGCGATGTGAATATCAATCTCGGCAATCCTGACTATTCCGGCTTTATCGACCTCTTTGCATGGAGTTGCGAGTCGGCTAAATTTGGCGTCAATCCTTCTAACGACGACAGCCACTACACCGGCGATTTCGTTGATTGGGGTAGCAACTTCAGCGGTAACTGGCGGACACTCTCAGCCGACGAGTGGCAATATCTACTGAGCGGCAGACCTAATGCTTCTCAGCTATGGGCTAACGCTTCGGTGGTTGACAGAAAAGGCTTGCTCCTTTTGCCTGACAAATGGGTCAAACCCGAAGGCATTGAGTTTACTCCTGCATACAAGCCTGCCGATTCTTACGAGGAAGACTTCACTGCTAACAAATACAATTATGCGCAGTGGCAGGCCCTTGAGCTCTCAGGAGCTTTGTTCCTACCTGCTGCAGGCTCTCGCACAGGAGGTTATGGCAATACAATGAACGGGGGCCAGCCTGCCACTTTCGTCAACGAGCAAACTGGCTTCTACAGCTGGGTTGATAATGTGGATGCTTACGGATATTATTGGTCGTCAACGGCAGTAGAGGAAAAACAGACAATGGCATCCTATCTTATCTTCGGAGGAGATATGCACGCTTATACCTACGGCAATGCTGTGCTCTGGAATCGTGAGAAGCGTCGAGGCAACTCCGTCCGTCTTGCCACCGACGTGATAGCTTATCGGGTGGCATGGCTCAACTACGACGGCACATTGCTCGAACTCGACGAAGAACTTGCACCGGGCGCAAGGCCAGAGTATAACGGACCAACACCCACACATCCTGACGATGACGAAGCCACATATATTTTCTATGGTTGGACTCCCGAGTTACAGCCTGTTGCCGGCAATACTTTATATACCGCTGTGTTTGAAAAACGCCAACTCACCCATTTCCGACTTATGCTTGATGTCAACTCTGCGGAGCAAGGAAAGATAAGCGCTGATGCTCAAGAGCCCGTCGCTTCGCTCGAAAAAGTATATAAGGCAGGCGAGCAAGTAAAGATAGAGGCTGTAGCAGAGCAGGGTTATCATTTTCTGAGGTGGTCGGATGGAGTAACCCAACAGCAAAGAACGATAACACTCACACGCAACATCAAACTCACTGCTGTCTTTGCTCCCGACACAAAGAAATATACCCTTACCGTCCTCTCTAATAATTCGGAATGGGGTAGCGCGACAGGAAGCGGGAATTTCGACAAAGGCGAGCAGGCATCAATAGAAGCCATACCCGCCGAAGGCTACCGCTTTATTGGCTGGTCCGACGGGAATAAAGAGACACAGCGCACCATCACCATCAAGCAGAATACCACTCTCTATGCTAACTTCGAAAAGATAATCAACTACTACAACCTCACTCTGCTTGCGAGCGATGAGAATTTGGGATACACTGCCGGTAGCGGCACCTATGCCGAAGGCTTTACTGTCACTATCAACGCCTTCCCGACAAGCGGAAATAAGTTTGTAGGGTGGTCAGATGGCAACAACGAAGCGCGGCGTACTATCACTATCGATGGAGACATTACCCTTACTGCCAACTTCGAGCCGATACCACAAGAGGTTAAAACCTATAAGCTTACATTGCTGAGCAACGGCAATATGGGAAGCGTAACAGGAGGCGGTGATTATGAGAAAGGTACACAAGTCGAGATTGAGGCTCTGCCTTTCGACGGTTACTGGTTTGTCGGATGGTCCGACGGCGATATTCGTCAACAACGCACTATCGTTCTCATCTCCGACATTACACTCACCGCTATCTTCGACCCGCTTCCGCCTCAGTTTACCACCTATTCCGTTACACTTACAACCAATAGCGAACAGATGGGTAAAACCTATGGCTCAGGCAACTATGCTGAGGGTAGCAAAATCCTTATTTCGGCTGTCGCTAACAAAGGCTATCGCTTCGTAAACTGGTCTGATGGTAACACTAACGAAAAACGGACTATAACCGTCAACCAAGATGTGGTGCTAACTGCCAATTTCGAGAAAGTCAATATCATCTACACCCTCAGCCTTTTTGCCGGCGATGCAGTGATGGGGACTGTTAGAGGAGCAGGACAATACGACGAGGGCACACAGGTTACAATAGAGGCAATACCCTACCACGGGTATCGCTTCGTCGAATGGTCCGACGGCGTCGCTATGCCAACTCGCAATATTGTTGTTGATAGAAATATCACGCTCACTGCCTACTTCGAAACTACAGCCACTCCGCCACCACCACTCTCCTACCGTTTAACCCTTAGCGTCAATAATACCGCAATGGGTGTGGTAACCGGCGAAGGTATCTATGCTAAAGATACTGAAGTAGAAATTGAGGCTATACCTAACGATGGCTACCAATTTGTTAAATGGTCTGACGAAAACACACAGCCTGCTCGCACTATAACCCTTTCATCTAACTTGCACTTGATAGCTTTCTTCTCACCTCTGCCTGCCGAGAATGTTTACTATACGCTTACAGTCGTTTCCGCGGATATTATGAAGGGAGCAATAGCTGGCACAGGCGAATATCAACAAGGCACTTATGCCGAGGCTCAGGCGATTCCTTTCGAGCATTTTGTTTTCCGTGCATGGTCAGATGGCAACGCCGCTAACCCGCGGCAAGTACTTATGGATGGCAATAAGCAACTCACTGCTATTTTCGTAGGAGAAAAACACCAACTCACTCTTACATGCAACACAATGCACGGACGAGTGAGCGGCGCAGGCTCTTACGAATACGATACAGAGGTTACTGTCGAAGCCTTCCCGCGAGAACATTATACTTTCCTCAATTGGTCTGACGGAATAGGCGATAACCCGCGACAAATCTATATCAACAGCGATATCACACTCGAGGCACTCTTTGTGCCTGACCCAACGGCGGTGGAAGACGTCAACTCAGGGCAAACACTCGAATCCAAACCGAGAAAAGTAATCATTGGCGGACATCTCTATATCATTATGCCCGACGGCAAGATATACGACTCTACAGGCAAACAACTGTAGCAGATAGCAAACATTGCAAAAACATAACAAAAGAGACACCTCAACGATGTCTCTTTTGTTTTCCATACTACTATCTCACGATTACTTAACGCGGCGCTCGGGAATACGGGCCTTCTTGCCGGTAAGGTCACGAAGATAATAAAGTTTCGCACGGCGAACTTTACCGTATTTGTTGATTGTTATCTTCTCAACAAAAGGTGAGTCCATAGGGAAGATTCGCTCTACACCTACACCATTCGAAATCTTGCGGACGGTGAAGCGCTTCTTGTCCTGATTACCGCTGATGCGAATAACGTCGCCACGGAACTCTTGGATACGCTCTTTGTTACCTTCCTTGATACGATACGATACCGTTACCGTATCACCTGCTGCAAATGCGGGAAACTCTTTCTTCTCGCCTGCGAATGCTTGCTCAGCAATCTTTATCAAATCCATTGATTTAAAATTTTATTAAGACAAATCTCTTTGCCTCACTAAGTTAATGAACAGAGTATATACTACATTTCGACTACTTGCAGACCATCAATGCTGCACAGGTCTATCCATTCGCCAGAGACTCTGCCCGAAAGCGGCTGCAAAGATACAACCTTTTTTTCAATCCGCCAAATAACTGGTAATACTAATCACACTTTTTTCTACTCACACACACTCAACTTCCATCTTCAATTTATGTAAACCGATACTATCGTTGCAAAAATCCCCTCACTTGTAAAACGTGAGCCAGTTTGTGCAGTAACGGCTCTTGCTCGCTGCAGGATATATCTCTTCCGTTGCACCCGACGATAAGCGATACCACGAGTGATTCCAACCCTCACCCATGTCTAAGTATAATGCTTCCGTAGGATTCAGTCGCTGAAAAGCTGTAAGAAATTCAGAAAATAACGACGGTTCGATGTTTTCTACGATACATAGTCTGCCATCCAACTCGGCAAGCAAACGATAGTTCTCAGTACGGTTGAAACGGGGATTCTCAGTCCTCGTATTTGACATATAACGACCTCTGTGGATAATTATCTCTTGCATGAATCCCATTCCTCCGTGTTTCGACGCCTCAAGCAACCCTCGCTCCGCAGAAAGTGTATCTCCAAAGAACTGATAACTGCCCTCATACCATACAAAACCGCCCGTATTGCCTATCCTGACATGCGTCTCCGGACAACTTGCACCTTCATACCATACTCCGCCACTTACGTGGTTGCCGTCGATGTTAGTATGTGCGAAGGTGTCGAGTAGAGCCTCCGTGAATGCCGCCTCCGCAACAAAGATAACATCTCTCTCTTCTATCGACGGCATACGCGCACAGCGCAAATCCAAACGAGAAAATGAAGGGGTGTAAACGCGTAAATTAAGCGAGTCGTGAATGGTTATCTCCACATCTTCAACCGACGGCGGAGTGCAGGCAACTGGTATCATGGCAATTATGATAAATATAAGTTTCTTCATTCAGGTTAAGAATACTGCAATGCAACATCGTTTACATCTGCTGGATATATACTCATTTCACACTTCTTACAATCGAAATGTAGCGCAAATATGTTCTTGCCGCTTCTCAGGTAAGCCGGCTCACGCCGATCTGCTGCTTGCGACCTGCTGCTTGCAACCTGCTTGCGGCATATACCCATCTCGCGAAGAATACAGTAGCGGCATGTCATAAGAGCCCCAATCTCTTCTTTGCGTGTGAGACGAGTTCGCGACCTGTTACTTGCTGCCTGCGACCTGCTACTTGCTGTCTGCAACCTGCTACCTGCTATCGTCTCACGACGCATAGTGTTGAGCACTGAAGCCGGTATAAACCACGGCTGAGAGATCTCAACGCTAATACTTGAAGCCTCATAAGGAGTGTCGCCTAACTTGCTTAGTTGGGTGAGGATGTTATTAAATGCCTGCTCGCTGTTGCGAGCAGGTGTCTTTTCGCATTCAAACTCTTTGAACATATCACCAATGCTGAGGCGGAAACCTCTGTCGGTCTCCGCAAAGACAATATCCACGGGCAGGCGGCGGCATGTCTTGCTCTTGGCGAGTGTGTCGGCAAACTGTTTGTCGTAGTTACGATATACGGCTACTCCCACGGGCACTGAATGTCTTGTTGACGGAATTACGCGAAACAAGTGGGGCGCTATTTGACGGGCGCCATTAACGGAAAAACCTAAGTTGCCTATCGTCAGACCGTCGCCGTTATGTAATTCAGTGGAAGTATTTATATCAATGCTTCTACCCGTTTGCTCCGAGCCAAACACCACACCTATCTCTTCGCCTGTTGAAGCAGGTGTCTGCCAATTGGCAATCTTTCCTTGAACGGGGAAGAAATAGTCGGTGGCTCCGCGATGGAAAGTTTTTTCGGGGTCGGGAGTGAAGTCGATATACACATTGCCTTTTGATGCTCTCTTGTATTGAGGGTTAACCGCGAAAATGGCATCTAACTTCCCCCGATAGTATGCTACTATGTTTCTTACGTAGTTCTCGTCTTTAAGTCGCCCCTCTATCTTGAACGAAGTAGCTCCTGACTCTAATAACTCTAAAAGGTGAGCCGAGCGGTCCATGTCAAGCAACGATAGAGCATACTTGTCGTGCTCTATCATTTTCATATCTTTATCTAACAGGTCGTAGCGGTAACGGCACAACTGTGCACAGCAACCTCGGTTGGCACTCCTGCCTGTTACGTACTCGCTCATATAGCATCTACCCGAATAACTGACACATAGCGCCCCGTGTACGAATACTTCAAGTTCGATGTCGGTGTTATCACTTATCTCTTTTATTTGCTCGGGGTTTAGTTCGCGGGCGAGTACAACTCTCTTAAAACCCATTTCCTGCAGACGCAAAACCTGCTCTGTCGTGCGGTTGTCGCATTGTGTAGACGCATGCAGTCTCAGTGGTGGCAATTCGTAGGATAATAATCTCAGGTCCTGAATCAGAATACCGTCAGCTCCCGCTTCGTATAGTTGCCAAATCATATCAACGGCATCGGCTATCTCATCGTCGTGAAGTAAAGTGTTAACCGTAACCCATACGCGGCAGTCGAATATATGGGCGTAGCCGCACAACTCGGCTATGTCGGCAATGCTATTGCCGGCTGCCTGACGTGCACCAAAACGAGGGGCACCGATATAGACCGCATCTGCTCCGGCATCAATAGCAACTTTGCCCACTTTCAAATCGCGAGCAGGAGCAAGAAGTTCTATTTGTTGAGACTGATTGAACATGAGAGAATTTCAGGAATCAGGAGTCAGGAATCAGGAATCAGGAATCAAGAATTACTACTACTTGAGTAGTCCCATCAGCCCGCGCATAAGCGATTTGCCTAATTCGCGCCCGATGGTATTCATCGCGCTGTCGGCAGCTTTCTCAAAAGGCGACTTGGTAGCGCGACGGGTTGTTGTGGTGCGTGTAGAGCTTGTTCGTTGAGTCTGACGTTGCAACTCTTTTTCGAATCGTTGACGTTCTTTCTCTCGTTGTTGCTGCTCTTTCTCTCGTTGCTTTTGCTCCTTCTCACGCTGTTGCTGCAGCTCTTTCTCACGCTGAGCCGCCTGTTTGGCATGCTCGGCTTGCTGTCGCTCGTACTCGGCTTGTCGTTGCTCGGCATCTGCTTGCTCTTGCAACTCCTCGTATGCTGACTGACGATCAACATATTGTTCGTATTTGCCATATAGGTCGCTCGACAGGATAACATCGCGGCGGCGACTGTCGTCGATAGCCGACATCGAGCTTTGCGGACATATAATCTTTGCGCGTTCTACAATCTGCGGCTTGCCTTCTTCGTCCAGAAAACTGACAAGTGCTTCGCCGGTGCCAAGGTCGGTTATGGCATCTTCGGTCTTAAACGACGGGTTAGGTCTAAACGACTGTGCCGCTGCCTTTACGGCTTTCATCTCGGCTGGCGTGTAGGCTCGCAATGCATGTTGCACACGGTTGCCTAACTGTGCTAATACAGAGTTTGGCAGGTCGGAAGGAGACTGGGTTATGAAATACACACCAACACCTTTCGAGCGGATAAGTTTCACTACTTGTTCCACTTTCTGAACTAACACTTTCGGGGCATCAGAGAAGAGCAGGTGTGCCTCGTCGAAGAAAAAGACCATCTTGGGCTTGTCCATATCGCCTGCTTCGGGTAAGTTCTCGAATAATTCAGAGAGCAACCATAATATAAAAGTAGAGTAGAGTAGCGGATGCTGGAATAACTTGACGCAGTGCAAGATGTTTACATAGCCTTGTCCGTTGCTGTCGGTCTGCATCCAGTCGAATATCTTCAAGTCAGGCTCGCCGAAGAATACATCGCCTCCTTGGTCTTCTAAAGCCAACAATGCACGCTGAATTGCTCCGAGCGACTGCTGAGTCATAGTGCCGTATAGAGTGGTGTACTCCTTAGCATGCTGAGCAGCAAACTGAAGCATCGCCTTCAGGTCTTTGAGGTCGATAAGTAGCAATCCTCTGTCGTCGGCTATTCGAAAGATGATATTCAGCACCCCTTCTTGCACTTCGCTCAAACCTAAAAGTCGAGAGAGAAGTAACGGCCCCATTTCTGATATTGTGGTGCGGACCGGGTGCCCTGCCTCGCCATATACATCCCAAAACCGTACAGGAAACGCTTTAAACGAGAAATCCTCTATCCCCATCTTGCTAAGACGCTTCTGCAAAGCATCGGTCATCTGCCCCGAGCGACACAAACCTGAAATATCACCTTTTACATCAGCAAGAAATACCGGGACACCTAATTCTGAAAATGCTTCAGCCATCACTTCGAGTGTGATAGTCTTGCCTGTGCCTGTAGCGCCAGCAATAAGGCCGTGGCGATTAGCCATACGAGGGTCAAGATAGACGTAATCTTCGCCTTTACCCATAAGAATTTTGCCGTTATGTATCATTTCGCTTAAGATTATTTAAGATTATTCAACATTGCAAAGATAGAGAAAAAAAACGAAACAACAAAATCCCTATTTTTGGCGATTGTCAGATTTGTTGAATATGGATAATTTTGCGTCGAATTTTAAAAGGTGTAATTTGTCTTTTTTAATACGACAATGAGACGACAATTATTTGTATTACTCATATTGGTGTTTGCACTTAGCGATATGTCAATCGCTTCAGAGCCTGATAGCTTGAAAATCAGCGTGGCAGATTACCAATCGATACTTCGCCGATTAGATGCTCTGGAGAGCAAACAGTCGCAGTCGGTAGATGCTCATACCGGTGCTACTTCTCTTCAAGCACGCACTGGTGCTACCATAGTTGACACCGCGAAATCTACAACCGATAGTGTGCCGCAGGCGGTAGAGGAGAAGTCGAAACGTAGCGGGCGACTCACCATTGGTGGTTATGGCGAGGCTGTGATGAGCCGACATTTTTATTCCGACCATTTCAACAGATATATCAACCCTTCGGCTCATAGAAACGACCGCTCAAACGGCACGGTTGACCTTCCGCATGTCGTAATAAACCTCGGTTACGATTTTGGGCACGGATGGTCGTTTGGAACAGAGATAGAGTTTGAGCATGGCGGTACGGAGTCGGCTGTGGAGATTGATGCCGATGAGGCAGGCGAGTATGAGGCAGAGGTGGAGAAAGGCGGTGAGGTGGCTCTTGAACAGTTTTGGATAAACAAAGAGTTCTTCCCGTTGCTAAACCTCAGAATGGGCGAGATAATAGTGCCTGTGGGCATGACTAACTCTCATCATCTGCCAACCGAGTTCTTCACTTCTTATCGCAACGAAGGCGAAATGCAACTCTTTCCTTGCACTTGGCATCAGATAGGAGTAGAGTTGTGGGGTAGAAACGAGTATGTGGGTTATCAGGCTCAGTTCCTTGCAGGCTTAGATGCCGAACGTTTTTCTGCACCGTGGTTTGTGCATTATGGCGCTACCTCACCTTACGAATTTAAGCTTGCCAACGGATATGCTTTTGCCGGTCGTGTTGACGGCTATGTCCCTAATAGCGGACTTCGACTCAGTATGAGCGGTTATGTTGGTACTTCGTTTCATAACACTCAGTATGCCGGATCTTATAGCAGTAAATACGATAAGATACTTGCTACCCTTGCTATTGCAGCATTCGATTTTCAGTGGGAGCGTTTCGGCGTTATAATGCGCGGGAATATAGATTACGCGCACCTCAGTAATGCAGCCGAGGTATGGGCATTGTTCCAAAATTTGAGCAAACACACCTCGCAGGACGGCTCGCCCCGTACAGGAAGCCCTGTGTCGTCGCAAGCCCTTTGTGGAGGTTTACAAGTTGGTTACGATATATTCCACTATTTACCTGCTATGCAAGGCAGACGGCAGAAACTTATCCCGTTTGTAGTATATGAATACTATGACCCCGTATTCGAGAATAGCACTACCTCTTTCAAGTATGAATATATGAAACGACATCGTGTGGCAGCCGGTGTTAATTACTATCCCATACCGGAGGTGGTGATTAAAGCCGAATATTCGCGACGATTCCTTCCCGATGGTTACAATGATGAACCTTCCGTGAATTTTTCGGTAGCCTATTCAGGATGGTTTAAGATATAGTTATGGCTGCAATTCAAACAATTTGAATGATTCAAATATAATATCAAATATAAAAAACAACAACAATGAAAACAATTAACTATTATGTCATTACACTGATGACAATTGTAGCGGTGCTATTCACGGCATGCAAAGAAAACGGTCCTCAAGATGAGGATTCTAAAATCAAAAACGGGTCGCAAGAAGCGGTAGATGCAGCATGCAACCAGTGGAAACAAAGTCGCCAATATTGGGAGTGGTCGGAGGCATTTCTTTTCGGTCCGGCTACCACCTATGGTATCGACCCTCATACCGACACATGGCCTTTTGCTAAGGCTCAGTTCGAGAACCTGATGAAGAAGTATAATCCGGCAAGCGACGAGGATGATGCCGCATTTATTGACGAGTATATTGCTACAGGGCAAAGTTCGGCTGGTTTTCATGCTGTAGAGTATATTATTTTCCGCGATGGTCAACCTCGCAGTATTTCCGACTTCACAGAAGACGAGGTATATTATGCTGTTGCGGCTTCTAAGGACCTCTATCTTGCTGCTATTAAGTTGGTTGCAGCGTGGGGTGGCGAGATAAGTAAAGATGAGGAGAAAATCCTTGAAGATGCCGAATGGGAACCGGAAAACAACTATGGGGAGGAGCATTTTCTCAACCAATCGGGCACGAATGCAGCCGTACAGATTATTGAAGGTTGCCACGATATCATAGGAGAGGTGTCGGAGGCTAAAATAGGCTCGGCATACACCGGCGAAGATACCGACTATATAGAGTCGCCTTACGCTCATAACTCAATTCAAGACTTCAAAGACAACGTCTTATCGTGCCAGCATGCTCTCTTTGGCGGACTCGATGCTACGCAACCTCTCGAAGGCTCGCTAATCGCTTATACCGATGCTGTGCCTGCAATGCAAGAGCAGAGCGCAAAGGTGAAAACAGCACTCGCAAATGCTATAGCAAAGATAGAGGCAATGAAGAAACCTTTCGTTCTTAACTATTCGGATATTTCGAGCAAAAATGCTATGGATGCGCTCAACGAGTTAGACGAAGAACTTGACGAGTTGGAAGACCTGCTCAAAGCATACGCTAATAACGAAACTCAAAACACACAACTTAAGGCTACCGCTGAGAAATATTATCAGAATGTAGTACTTGCTACCTATCGCGGACTTGCCGACCAAGGCAAACGTCTTGCTGAGCGTGTTGAGAAGATTTCTCAGTAACATTTGAAGGTGTATAATTTCTACTGCAATATACGAAAAAGAGCAATAACACCAAAACTAAAAACATATAAGAATATGAATATCAAGCATTATTTAAGCATTGTGGTTGCAATAGCGATGGTGGCCTGCAAAGAGACGCCATCGGTTATTGAAATCGGCGACCCAGACCCTGCGAAAACTTATTCCGAAGAGTATTACTCGGGCGGCAAACTTGGTACTGTGTTTAATGCCACAGCTTCAGCCTACGAGCAACCTTCGCCCGCAGTAGAAAACGGCGGTTATTCATTCGATTTCCAGATGGGCGAGTATTTCTTCGAAAAGAATTACAACACTAACTCGGAAGGTGCTTTTCACGGACTTGGTCCTCTCGCAGTTCGCGAGGGCTGTCTGTATTGCCATCCTGCTTACGGACACGGCAAACGCCAAGATAGTTATCATGGTAAGACAATGGGCAATGGCTATCTGCTCGTTTTATACGAGAAGATGGATGGTCAGGACAGTTATCTTAGTTCACTTACCGGTATGCCTCAGACCTTAGCATACGGTCCGTTTAAGGCTCCTATCGACGAGGATAAGATTCGTATCGAATGGAAAGACTACACCGACGAGTGGGGCAACCGCTTCTCCGATGGCGAGACTTATTCGCTGATATACCCTGAGGTAACGATTCCGGAAGATGCTTATTATGTTCCTCTGCTGGCTACAGTTAACGGTGAACCTAATACCGTAGTTCCTCACGATCAGGTAGGAGTACTGCTCGAATCGACAATAGGTATTTATGGTACAGGTCTTATCGACGCTATTCCCGACGATTCTATTACCGCACAATGGAGTGCTGAAGAGCAAGCATATAATGCAGGTTATCTTAAACATTGGAAGAGTGCTTGGTTTGAAGGCGGAGCATGGAAAACTTTCTATAGTGGCTTAGACGGCAATAAGTATGTGCGTCGTTTCACCTATGCTATGTCGCGCGGACCGGTACAAGACGGTGCCGGAGCTAACGCTATTTGGAATATCACTAACGTAACTCGTCCCGACCGCCGATATCACTACATGACAGCTGCATACGCCGAGAAAGCAAGCAAAGACCCTGAGGTGCAAGCAGGATTTGCTGAGTGGATAAACACTCAGGCTAATAAAACCGACAACCCCGAGTTCTTTACCGACGATGTAGAGCAGAATATCTATAATTACCTGATGTCGAAGAACTTGCCAGTTGAGATGACTGAGAAGCAGTTCACTCAACTTATGGTATGGCACCGTGGCTTGGCTGTCCCTGCTGCTCGTAATATCGACGATGCTCAGATTCAGCATGGTAAGGAGTTGTTCTCGCAGATTGGTTGTGCACGCTGCCACCGTCCGAGTTGGACTACCGGTGCCGACGATGTTCACGACCCAAATAACTCACTTTGCAACAACAGCAACATGCCTCGTTATCCGTATCAGAAGATATGGCCATATACCGATATGGTTCAGCATAAACTATGCATGGTCAACGATATTCGCACCGGGTGGTGTCGTACTACACCTTTGTGGGGACGTGGACTATCAAAACTCGTTACCGGTGCCGAAGATCGTCTGCACGACTGCCGTGCACGTAACACCTTAGAGGCTATCATGTGGCATGGCTCTCAAGAATCGGATGCACGCGAATCGGTAGAGCAATTCCGGCAGTTGAGCAAAGAAGACCGTGAGGCGGTAATTAAATTCATTGATGCAATTTAAAACTTAAGTATAGGCGGATGAAATCTGTAAATACTGTAAAGGCAGTAAAGGCAATCGCTTTCTCTCTTATGGGAGCGATTGTCTTGCTGCTTGTTGTGGCTTCTATAGTCGAGAAATTCAAAGGGACAGAGTTTGTTGCCCGCTATTTTTATACATCAACTCTTACTATATGTCTATGGGTGGCAGCTGTGGTGTTTTCTCTCTGGCATTTGTGTAACGTTTTGTTTGTTAAAACGTCAGATGCGTCAATAGGTGCTAAGCTATCGCAATTGGGAGTGTTTGGTTTGCACTTCGCTTTTGTTCTTATCCTTGCCGGAGCACTACTCACTCACCTATTTGGGGTGCAAGGAGCAGTTGAGTTACGCGAAGGAGAGGCTACTACCGCTTATATCGACAAAGACCATGATTATCAAATCCGCAAATTCCCTTTTTCTATTACTCTCACCAATTTTCAAGTGCTAACTTATCCCGGCACCGATACTCCTCGCGACTATGTATCTACTATCATAGTGGATGGTGTGAAGGGGCAAGTGTCGATGAATAAAATATTCAAGTATAAAGGCTATCGTTTCTATCAATCGGGTTACAATGGCGATGGTCATACTGTTGTTCTCCTTCTCAATCACGATCCTTGGGGCATAGCCGTTACCTACACAGGCTACCTTCTGCTATTACTTTCGATTCTCGTATTTTTCTTCTTGCCCGATACGCATTTCCGATTACTTGTAAAGCGTCTGAAAGCAGAACTTGCAGGGGCTTCATCTCTTCGTATGTTAATGGTTGTTTTATTTGTTACATCTGCTACTTATGGTTTGGCTTCGCCACAGACTCTGCCTGAGCAGCAGTCAGACAGATTAGGCAATCTTTGTGTGTTCTACGGCGGCAGGTTACAGCCACTTAGTTGTCTGGCAACCGACTTTACAGAGAAACTTTATGGCAAGTCATCGTATCAGGGTATGACAGCCGAACAGGTGTATGCCGGTTGGCTCCTGATGCCCTATTCGTGGTTAGACGAGCCGATGTTAAAACTCAAATCTGCTGATCGCAAGTTATTAGGTTTGAAGGGTCGATATGCTACTTACAACGAGTTGTTTGCTGCTAAGAACGCCGGTTTACAATTATCAGCTTACTCGACAGAGAAGATGGCACTTGTATATATGCTGTTGCATGGTGAACTGACGCGTATCTATCCGTATGTAACCGACACAACAAACGCTGCGTCATCGCTTGTCTGGTATTCGCCAAGTAGCGACTTGCAACTTGGTATGCCCGACGAACAATGGTTTTTCATTCGTAAGTCGGTGGATTATATCGGAGAGTTGGCTTTCGAGAAAAACTATTCACGTATTGATACCGTAATTAGTAAGATAGCCAAATATCAGCAATCGGTGGCAGGAACGTCAATACCCTCTGAGCGACGCTTTGTTATCGAACAGATGTTTCGCCGTATTCATTATAGCAAGCCTATGGCTATGGCTGCGGTAACTATCGGACTGATGCTCTTTTTAGTGTATATGTTGCTTCTATCGCATAGGAATAGCCTTCCTAAATGGTTAAGTGCAACGGCATTATGGCTGATGGTGGTAGCCGAGTTATTCCTCTCTGTGATGCTTGCGCTGAGGTGGTATGTGAGTGGTCATGTGCCGCTTAGCAACGGCCACGAGACAATGCAGACCTTGGCTTGGATAGCAATGCTTGTGGCTTTAGGGGCAAGTGCTCAACTAAGCAATGACAACCATGCTGTGTCTCGTCTGTTTGTGTTGTCGGCAGGTTGGCTGATAGCAGGATTTGCCTTGCTTGTGTCGATGATGACGGCAAGCAATCCGCAGATAACACCGCTTATGCCGGTGTTGCAGTCTCCGTTATTGAGCATACATGTAGCTGTGATTATGCTCTCTTATGCGTTACTGTTTTTTATTGCTATCAACTCGTTAGCAGCATTGCTGAGTAAGAACAGGAATATGCAAGTGCATCTTCTCGTAAGCCGGCTACTGCTTTATCCTGCTGTATTCCTTCTTACAATAGGCATTTTCATTGGAGCGATATGGGCTAATATAAGTTGGGGACGTTATTGGGGATGGGACCCTAAAGAGGTGTGGGCACTGATAACCATGCTTGTTTATTCATTGCCGCTTCATAGCAGTCAGTTGTCATGGCTTAATAAGCCAAAGACGTTCCATCTATATTGCGTTGTGGCATTCCTTACGGTGCTATTTACCTATTTCGGCGTGAACTTCCTACTTGGCGGTATGCATGCGTATAATTAGTTGAATTGTTGCCTTATTTCTTCCTCTTTTTTTAGGTTAAGGCGACCATGTTCATCTAATTGCGGCTGTTCTTTATGAAGTTCAGTCCCTTCAGTAACCTGCAGTGGATATGCAATATGTGTTAGCGGATTGCCGATGATAGTCCACATCACCACATTCTGAGGAGATGTCTCGGGCACTACCCCCTCAATCACTATTGAAGCTGATGTTATCTTTCGAGGAATAGTGTTGCCCTCTAATACTGTTGCATTGCGCGAAATACGGTCGAAAAAGAAACGGTGGTCAGCGTCAGCTGTGAATTCGTTGAGCATTACATCCGACGCTATAAGATAGCGTTCCCAACCCTTATAGTCTTCTCTGCGACCTGATTGGCAGAAGTTGGTAACAACGCGGTATCCTGCCTCTATCTCGTTAACATCGTATTTAACCCAGCGGAAGTTGTTTACCTCGAAGTATGCGGCTCCGCCGTGAGCATCTATTATTCCAAAGTTAGCTTCCACACCCATGGGTTTGGGACGCGAGTTGAGAAATGCCTCGAAGTCGTCAACCGTAGCACATACCGACAATGCCTCATACATAACCTCACCTTCGCGGTCCATTGGTATGTTAAGAGTGTCGTCGCGAAAGTTATAAGAGGCGGTATTCATTATGCTGAAACCCGCAGAGTTCGTTCCTGTCCACACTTCACCAGCAGGCGAGTCGGAATTGACGAGTCCAATAAAATCGTAGCGCTCACCGTGAAAAAAGCGTACGCTGTTATTCTGGTCGTCGGTGTCGCGATGCTTGAGCATCAGCGGCTTGCCGCTTGTCGTGGCTTTGGCGCTGACAATAACCGATGTGCAGGCAAATGCTTGCGACAAACCGGCAACTGATAAAAGCAATATTAAGAAAATACGAGACACGTTAGTGGTATTTGTTAATGGTTAATAACTTATCAGTCAAATAATGTGGCTTCGGCAAACATGCCGGGCATTGCTTTGCCAAGGTGACGGTAGGCGAGTTCTGTTACTTCTCTTCCGCGTGGTGTCCGTTTGATAAAACCTTCTTTTATTAGATATGGTTCATATAC
This sequence comes from Paludibacteraceae bacterium, assembly GCA_017450605.1. Lineage (GTDB taxonomy): Bacteria > Bacteroidota > Bacteroidia > Bacteroidales > Paludibacteraceae > Colicola. The sequence goes on from JAFSTG010000042.1 coordinate 16,903, forward strand.
CTCTTCTATCGTTCCTGCATCTTCGCTCATGGCGGCTGCTATGGTGTTCAGACCTACCGGTCCTCCGCGGAACTTGTCGATAATGAGATTGAGCAGTTTGTTGTCTATCTCGTCGAGTCCGAAAGTGTCGATATTGAGTGCTTCGAGTGCATATTTAGTTATCTCGAGGTCTATCTGTCCGTTACCCTTCACTTGGGCGAAGTCGCGCACGCGGCGCAGTAGCCGATTGGCAATACGAGGTGTACCTCTCGAGCGGCGTGCTATCTCCGATGCGGCATGCGAATCAAGGCTCACTCCCAATAGTCGCGCTGAGCGCTTCACTATCTGAGCCAGTGTGCCCGCGTCGTAGTATTCGAGGTGGCACTGAATGCCAAATCGTGCAAGCAGAGGTGAGGTAAGAAGTCCGCTACGTGTTGTGGCTCCTACAAGTGTAAACTTATTGAGATCGATTTGTATGGTGCGTGCCGATGGCCCTTTATCTATCATTATGTCGATGCGGAAATCTTCCATTGCCGAATATAGATATTCTTCCACAATAGGCGACAAACGGTGTATCTCATCGATGAAAAGCACATCGTTGGTCTCAAGCGATGTAAGCAGTCCGGCAAGGTCGCCGGGTTTGTCGAGCACAGGTCCGCTCGTAACCTTGAAACCTACACCAAGTTCGTTAGCAAGGATATTCGATAATGTCGTCTTCCCTAATCCCGGAGGTCCGAAAAGAAGGGTGTGGTCGAGGTTCTCACCGCGTTGTTTGGCTGCAGCAACAAACACTTTGAGGTTGTCAACAATCTTCTGCTGACCGGCAAAATCGGAAAACGAAAGCGGACGCAAGGCATTATCCTGCTCCTTCTCGTTCATCTGTTTACGTATATCGAAGTCAGACATATATTTTTAGGGTTATCAATTTACAAAAGTTGATTAGTTGAATGCGTAGAGACGAAGCTTTGACTCGTCATAACCATTCCGCCATTATAAAATCAATCAATTGTCTTCTCGCGGAAGCGTTGTTCAAGGTTGCTCAGGTCGTTGCTATCGTCGCGTATAGTGCCGTTGCTGATAATAACCACACGCGAGCATACAGCTGTTATTTCCTGAAGTATATGAGTCGAAAGGATTATTGTCCGGTCGTAGCTAAGTGTTTTAATTAGTTCACGTATCTCTTCTAATTGGTTGATGTCGAGTCCTGTGGTGGGCTCGTCGAGAATGAGTAGTCGAGGATTACCCATCAGTGCTTGAGCCAGACCTACACGTTGTCTGTATCCTTTTGATAGTTGTCTGATGCGCTTGTCAGCCTCCGGTCGCAGACCTATCCGGTCAAGCATTTGCTCTACTCGCTCTGACCTCTGTGGGCGTGGCACGCCACTTATTTTAGCCATAAACTGAAGATATTGTACAATGTACATGTCTTCGTAAAGCGGGTTATTTTCCGGTAGATAACCAATCTTAGCTGCTATGGCATGTGGCGAAACCGACATGTCGTTACCCAACACTTCCACTTTGCCGCCGTCGAAATCCCACAGACCCGTTATTATCTTCATCAGCGTTGACTTGCCTGCTCCGTTAGGACCAAGTAAGCCTATCACTTCGCCCTCGCGGGCTTGAAGTGAGATATCACTCAGAATCCTACGGTGGTTAATCTCCTTGTAAAGATGTTCTATGTTGATTGTAAGGTTAGCCATGCTATAGTTGAACTTGCAAATAATATTGCGCAAAGTTAATCATTTATTTTGATTTGACAAAAAAGAAGAATATGCCCGTTGAGCATATCCTTCTTTTCTATAAATTTCTGTCAGTTATTAGTTATCTGCGAAGGCGTGCGCCGTCGGCTTCAGGGTCGTTCGGACGACGTGTCTCGTGTCCGAAACGCTCGTCGTGGCGTGGATAAGCGCGGTGCTCATGATTTTCATGTCCTTCGCGACGATTATTGTCGCGGCGTTCGCCTCTTTCCGGGCGAGGACGACGCTCCTGCTCAACATAACCTTCGGGCTTCTCTTTTAAAGCACGTGCCGAGAGTTTGAACTTGCCTGTCTTGTCGTCGATTTCAAGAAGTTTAACGGTTATATGGTCGCCTTCTTGCAGACCGGTCTCTTCCATCGTCTCGTAGCGACGCCAATCGATTTCAGAAATATGAAGAAGTCCTTCCTTACCCGGCATAAACTCAATGAAGCAACCGTAAGGCATGATCGACTTAACTACCGCGTCGTAAACCTCGCCTACCTCAGGCATGGCAACGATGTTCTTTATCATGGCTACGGCCTTGTCGAGGCTCTCTTTGTTGTTCGAGGCAACCTCTACTATGCCACCTTGTTCGTTTTCATCGATAGAAACAACGGCACCCGATTCAGCTTGAATACCTTGTATAATCTTACCGCCGGGGCCTATTACAGCACCGATAAGCTCTTTAGGTATAGTAAACGATACTATGCGCGGGGCATGTGGTTTGAGGTCGGCACGTGGTTCGGGCATTACCTCGAGCATCTTACCCAAGATATGCATTCGACCCTCGTGAGCCTGAGCAAGAGCGTTTTCAAGAATCTCATAGCTCAGTCCGTCAACCTTGATATCCATTTGGCATGCTGTTAGACCATCGCGTGTACCTGTTGTTTTGAAGTCCATATCACCTAAGTGGTCCTCATCGCCAAGAATATCGCTCAGAATAGCGTAGTTCTTACCTTGGTTCTCGGAAATAAGTCCCATGGCAATACCCGAAACGGGTTTTTTGATTGGCACACCTGCATCCATAAGTGCAAGAGTACCGGCGCAAACAGTAGCCATCGACGATGATCCGTTTGACTCAAGAATGTCGCTAACCACGCGAACGCAATATGGGAAGTCGTCGGGAACCATAGTCTTGAGAGCACGGCAGGCAAGGTTGCCATGACCTATCTCGCGACGACCTACACCGCGTTGTGCTTTGGCTTCGCCTGTAGCAAACGGAGGGAAGTTGTAGTGGAGCAAGAAGCGGTCGGTGCCCTGAATGAGAGCTTCGTCAACTATCTTCTCGTCGCGTTTTGTTCCGAGTGTTACAGTTGAGAGCGACTGTGTCTCACCACGGGTGAAGATACTCGAGCCGTGAGGACCCGGCAGCGGACTTACCTCGCACCAAATAGGACGAATCTCGGTAGTCTTTCTGCCGTCGAGACGCTTACCTTCATCGAGCACTGCGCGACGCATGGCCTCTTTCTCTACATCATGATAATAGCGGTCAACCATGGCAGCTATGTCGTCAATAGTCAGCCCTAATGCCTCGGCGCGAGCAGCCATATAGTCGGCTTTCTCTGCTTTGAAATCTTCGCAAATCTGCGAGAACATCTCTTCGCGATGATGCTTGTCGGTGTCGGCTGAAGTAGCCTGAGCGTATGCGCGTGCGTACGAGAACTCGTGTACAGCCTCGCGCAATTCATCGTCGTTAACCTCGTGGCAATATTCACGTTTTACGGTCTTGCCGTAAGCTTCCATCATCTCAAGTTGTGCCTGGCATTGAGGTTTGATAGCCTCGTGGGCAACTTTAATGGCTTCAAGCATCTCGGCTTCCGACACTTCTTTCATTTCGCCTTCCACCATCATTATGTTGTCTAATGTGGCTGCAACCACTAATTCGATATCTGCATGCTCGCACTGCTCGAAGGTGGGGTTGATAACAAATTCGCCATTAACGCGTGCAACACGAACTTCCGAAATAGGGCCTTCAAAAGGTATATCAGAGCAAGTGAGTGCTGCAGATGCGGCAAGACCTGCTATCGACTCGGGCATGTCAATGCCGTCAGCACTATAAAGAGTTACGTTAACAAAAGTGTCGCCATGATAATTAGCAGGGAACAACGGGCGTAAAGCGCGGTCGATAAGGCGTGCAATAAGAATCTCGTAATCCGAAGCCTTACCCTCGCGGCGTGTGAAACCACCGGGGAAACGACCATTAGATGCAAACTTCTCTTTGTATTCAACTGTCAGAGGCATGAAATCTGTTCCGGGAACAGCCTCTTTTGCAGAGCAAACGGTGGCGAGAACCATCGTGTTGCCAAGGGTTGCCATAACAGCTCCGTCGGCTTGTTTGGCAAGTTTGCCGGTTTCAAGAGTAATCACGCGACCATCCGGCAAACTGATTTCTTTTCTTACAATGTTCATTTGATACTTAATAAGATTTTTGTTTAATTTTTATAGACTCTGAAAAAATCGTGCAAAGATACGCATTTTTTTTTATCCGGCAAAAAATGTGTTGCCTGAAGTCCCGTTTTTCGAATATGCTATTTTAATTCTACATGTCGGGCAGCAACCTCTTCTCCCATAAAGATAGCTGCCGGGCGCGCAAAACGTTCTTCCGATTCGGTGGTGAGAAATTCTACTCGCCCGCTGTTGCCGCAATAAGGAAGGAGCGATGGATGGCGACTTAGATAGTCGGCAAGCGACACTGCTACTATATCACCTTGCGTAAGAAGTCGGATTTGTCGGTCAGGCTGATTCGAGGTCGTCCAGCGGCTGAGGAATGTTTCTATTTTCGGCAGCAAAAGAGGGTAGTGGGTGCATGCAAGCAGAAGTGTGTCTATCCGCTCGTCGGCAGTAAGGATTTGCTCAAGATATTTACCTACGAAATAGTCGGCGCCAGCCGATTCATGTTCGGCATTTTCTATTAGCGGCACCCACATAGGGCATGCCTGCTGGTGAACTGAGATGTGCGGGAAGAGTTTGGCTATTTCTATCGGATACGACTCTGACGCCACAGTGCCTTCGGTAGCAAGCACACCAACGTGTCCGCTTTTAGTGTATTGAGCCAATGCCTCTACCGTAGGACGTATCACACCGAGCACGCGCTCAAGACCCCGCTTGTCGTCGCCAACCTCACCACGCTCTTCCCAAAGATAGGGTAAGTCGTTCTGCTGAATGGTGCGTAGCGCTTTAGCCGATGCAGTGTTGCAAGCAAGAATAACCAACCTGCAACCGCGGCCAAACAGATAGTTAACGGCTTGCAGAGTGTATGAATAAACCACTTCGAACGAGCGCGAACCATAGGGCGAGCGGGCATTGTCGCCCAAATATAAGTAGTCGTATTGAGGTAAATGCCGGCGGATGGCCTTCAGTATCGTCAGACCACCAAAACCGCTATCGAATATTCCAATCATATTGTTAATCGTTAGTATGCCCGAGGCAGATGAATTTTAATTTCTCAATAAGGAAGCTGTTTATAGACTTGCAAAAATACGAATTTTGTGCGACATACGAAAAAAAACAATAATATACTCTGAAAATTTTTGTATTTGAAAAATAATTTCTAAATTTGCACACTTGAAAATAGGCGTTAAATGCAAGCGGCATTTTGCCGACAAAGGTTTTTGTCAATCAAAATTGTATAACAAACAAAATAAAATAAAATATGAGATTCAAAGTATCAAGCAACAAGTTGTTTGCACAATTGCAAGCACTCAGCAAGGTTATTTCTTCGAAAAATAGTCTTAATATATTAGAGTGCGTGTTATTCGATTTGCACGATAATCTTCTCACTCTCACCGCTTCTGATAGTGAGACAACTATTCAAACCACTTTAGAGGTTGAAGAGGCCGAAGGTGCAGGTAAGGTGGCTTTTACTGCCCGTATGCTTACCGACACTCTCAAGGAGTTCCCCGAGCAACCCTTGGTTTTCGATATCAACGACCAAAACTTCGGGCTGAATATTATTTCCGATAACGGTAACTACAATTTTGTGGGAACCAATGGTCTTGAATATCCTCAGATGCCTGCTATCACTGAAGACGTACACACTTTCGAGATGGAAGCAAACACGCTTCTCACTGCTCTGAATAAGACCATCTTCTGTGCTGCCGACGACGAACTCCGTCCGGTGATGAATGGTGTGTATTTCGACCTCGCAGAAGAAAGTCTCACTATGGTGGCTACCGATGCTCACCGCCTTGTTAAATACACCAATACCAATATCAAGGGCGAGCCTGCAAGTTTCATACTTCCTAAGAAACCTGCCAATCTCCTGCGTCAGGTGCTCGGCAAAGAAGAGGGTAACGTAAGTATTACTTTCGGTACGAAGAATACACGTTTCGACTTCGGTCAGACTATACTGATTTGTCGACTGATAGAAGGTCGTTTTCCTAATTATAATGCTGTTATTCCTAAGAATAATAACAATATTATAGTTGTTGACCGCCAGACTATTCTCAACGCTTCTAAGCGTGTGGCAGTGTTTGCTAATCAGGGTACAGGTCTTATCAAACTTGCTATAGGCGAGAATACCATACATATCTCGGCTCAGGATATCGACTTCTCTACCAGTGCTGAAGAGCAGATCTCGTGTAACTATAGCGGTCCGAGCATGGCTATCGGGTTTAAGGCTCCCTTCCTTATCGAGATTCTCGGGACTATCGGTTCAGATGAAATAAACATCGAATTGTCTGACCCGTCGAAGGCAGGTCTGATAGTTCCTACTACAAGCGAAGACAACGAAGAGTTAGTAATCTTGTTAATGCCAATGTTGCTTAATGACTAATCGCGGAAATGTCGGCATATTAGGCTGCGGGTCTGCTAAGCCTGCTAATGGGCACATGCAGGCGTCGCAACTGCTGACATTATGCGATAAGCAGTTTCTAATTGATTGTGGCGAAGGTGTGCAAACCACTCTCGCACACAACGGTTGGCGAGTGGCTCGGCTTGATAATATCTTTATCTCGCATCTGCATGGCGACCATTGTTTTGGTTTGCTTGGTCTGCTTTCTACTTGGGGCATGCTCGGAAGAACACGCTCCATTTCTGTATTCGCACAACCCGATCTTGAAAAACTGCTCCGACCTTTGCTCAACTATTTCTGCAGCGACATGCCCTACGAGGTGCACTTCGAGCATATCAACCCCAATCATCACGAGGTTGTTTATAGCGACAGGACTCTTACTGTCGAGTCGCTACCGCTAAAGCATAAAGTGCCCTGTTGCGGTTTCCTTTTCCGCGAGAAGCAGCGGTTGCCACACATATTACCCGAGGCTATCGAGCGCTATGGTATATCAATAGCCGACATAGCAAAGATAAAAAACGGCTGCGACTACACCACTTCCTCCGGCGAGGTAATACCTAATGCAGCTCTCACTCGTCCTGCCAACAAGCCTGTGAGTTACGCATATTGCTCGGATACTGCTTATTCTGAAAAGATTATTCCGTGGATTGATGGTATCGACCTCCTCTACCATGAAGCCACATATCTAAACGAAAATATCGACAGGGCAAAGCGCAATATGCATTCTACTGCTGCGCAGGCCGCTACAATAGCAAAAATGGCTAACGTCAAGCAACTGATAATAGGGCATTATTCATCGAATATCAAAGATGAAAACCAACTGCTTGCTGAGGCACAACAAGTTTTCCCCAACACACTGCTTGCTCGCGAAGGGCAGAGGTATGCGTTTTAGAAAAATAGAATTTTTTGAAATCAACTAATAACCTTAAATAAATTATTATGACAACAAACGAATTGAAAAAAGCCTTTTTTGAGGCTTACGGAAAAGAGGCAGAGAAAGTCTATTTCTCGCCAGGCAGGGTGAATCTTATTGGCGAACATACCGACTATAATGGCGGTTATGTATTCCCATGCGCGCTGAGTTTTGGAACATATCTTCTTATCGCAAAAAACGATAACAAAGTGCTGCATTTCAAATCGCTAAATATGCCTGAGGTTACAGAACTTCAGTTAGACCAACTCTCTACTCCTCTGCCCAAAAATCACTGGGTAAACTATCCATTAGGTTGTATCGCGCAGTTCATCAAACGTGGGCATAAATTAGAGCAAGGCTACGATATCCTTATCTGGGGTAATGTGCCGGCAGGTGCAGGACTCTCATCGTCTGCCGCCCTCGAAGTAGTTACTGCCTACGCATTCAACGAACTGCTTGGCACCGGTTACGACCGCACCGAACTTGCTAAAATAGGTCAACTCTCCGAGCATGAGTTTGCAGGTGTCAACTGCGGCATAATGGACCAGTTTGCTTCGGCATGGGGAAAGAAAGACCATGCCATCTTCCTCAACTGCGACACTCTTGAATTCCAACATGTCCCCGTAAAACTCGAAGGTATAAAAGTAGTTATCAGTAACACTCACTCGCCTCACAAACTTGACTCGGGTGCATATAACGACCGTGTGGCTCAGTGTCAGTTGGCGCTCAAGCAACTGCGTGCTGTCCGCCCTGAACTGAAGAATCTTGCTGAACTAACCGAGGCTGAGTTCGAGAAGATAGAGAATGCTATTACCGACCCTGTTGCACATCGTCGTGCCCGCCATGTAGTAGGCGAAGTACAACGCACCACCGATGCTGTAAAGGCGTTGCAAGATGGCGATATTGAGAAGTTCGGGCGACTGATGTGTGCAAGCCATGTGTCGTTGCGCGACGACTACGAAGTAACAGGTCTGCACCTCGATACACTTGCTGAGGAAGCTTGGAAAATAAGTGGTGTTATCGGCTCGCGCATGACAGGTGGCGGCTTCGGCGGATGCACCGTATCGCTTGTACGCGACGAGGCAATAGAAGAATTCAAACAGAAAGTGGGTAAGGCATACGAAGAGAAAACTGGTATCCATCCCGACTTCTACGTAGCCGAAATAAGCGATGGCGCACGTGAGATAAAATAAGCGATGGCACAATAAAAAAAAGAGGCGGCCAACCGCCTCTTTTTTTATTCACCATCCAAAAATCCACCATTAAAACATCCCATCATTCAACAAATCATGTTCTGCAACGTATGCAGGGCTCTTCAGCCCCATCAGATGTAGCACCGTGTGGAAAACATAATGCTGGTCGATAACTTCAGTTGGTTGGCAGGTTATAGCAGATGGCCGATAACTGCTGTCTAACCATATTATGAAAGGTATTTCGTATTGCTCGCGCGGAGCAATATTCATTGGCGCGCCGTGCATATACAATCCGTTTTCGCCAAGCGACTCGCCATGGTCGCTGACAAATAACGCCGCCGTATGCCAACCGTTGATAGATGCGAGAGTGTCAAGCAGATTGTTGAATAAGTGGTCGGTGTATAAAATAGTATTATCGTAAGCATTACGGATTCCTTCAGTGTCGCTGTTGCCATTGCCGATATTGCTTGCTACAGGCATATATACTGCAAACTCATCCGGATAACGGCTCTCGTAAAGCGGACCATGACTGGTTGTGGTGTGTACGACAATAAATACTTTGTTCGACTTACTGCTCAGTATTCGCTCTTTTATGCCCGCAAACATTACACTCTCTTTCCCGTCGTCTTGACTTGGAAACGCTTTTCTCAACTCGGCAAGGGTGAGATACTCGGTGTGCACGGGAGGCTCTCCCCAATTGTTGCTACGCCACGACACATCCGCTCCCATACGAGATAGATAGTTTGGCAAAATCTCGTGTAACTGCCGCGTCGGTGCTGCCTCAAGCATACTGCGGACACCGCCTGTCGTATAGGTGGCACACGACTGCGCAGTGAAAATATATAGGTTGTCGTCACGCCGACCGAGCTGGGGATTGGTCTCGCGTTCGTAACCGTATAGCGAGAAGTTGGCACGGCGCGCCGACTCGCCTATTACAAGCACTACGGCAGTAGGCTCATCATCGGTGAAAGCACCATCGGCAAGAGGTATTTCTTCTACATTACGTTGTCTGTCTTGCGCAATAATCCGGCAGGTGTTAACCACATACGACCACGGCATTAGCAATCCACCCAATTCGGTATCGTAAGTGCCAAACCATAACAGCTGATTGTAATTAGCAAGTGCACATACCATACATATAAGCAGACTCACTCCGCTGCTTGCACCAAAACGCTTCCAACTACCATAGTCTATTTTCTTCGCAAGCACGTATATAGCCGGCAATATTCCAAGCACTAAGATGGTCAGCCATAGCCACACAGAGAAGAACCCTGATGCCTCAGAGTAACGGGTGTTGAACACATTACGCAACATCGACTCATCGAGCATTACATGATATGCAACCACAAAATACACACCTGCCGCCGATAGTATATGGGTAATGGCAATCAGTACACGTCCTACATGCCGCAGCAGAAAAAGGATGAGATAACAAATCAGGAAGTTAAGTGCTAACATCACCACTGCTAACCCTGCAATTAGAATTATCCTGCGCCAAAGAATCATGTCGGCATGAGCGCACACAAAAGCAAAAAACGGAATATTATATAAAAGCATGCACACACCGCTCATCAGCAACGAGAATTTTAACAGCGGTATGGGTTTGGATTTCCTTAGTACATTCATTTTATTGTCGAGTTATTTTCAACTGCAAAGATACTACAGTTTTTACAACCTGCAAAAAAGCAGTTTTTGTTTGGCGCATTTCAGAATTTTACATATCTTTGTAGGCGCAAGAAAAACAGTTGATATATTTCAACTTCTAAACACACTGTTCAACCATTCATCCGCCGGTTGGCGGAATAAAGACCATTTAACTTTTCAAAGTCATGATAAAAGAAGATTCATTCAGTGCCTTTATCAAAGGTCAACGGGTAAGGCTCATCACCCTGCGGAGCAACACAGGATTGAAGGCTTATGTAACCAACTATGGCGCAAAGTTAGTGTCGCTTTTTGTGCCCGATAGCAACGGTCAGATGGCAGATGTTCTGCTCGGTTTCCCTACGCTCGACGAGTGGCGTGAGAAAGAAACGTATTTCAATGCTGTGATAGGCAGATACGCCAACCGTATAAAAAACGGACAATTCACCCTTGACGGGCAGCAATACCAACTTGCTGTCAACAATGGCACCAATCACCTTCACGGAGGCAATGAGGGATTTAATAAAAAGGTGTGGGAAATAGTGGGACAAACTGCTTATTCGGTGAGCATGCACTATCGCTCGCACGACGGAGAAGAAAACTACCCCGGCAACTTAGATGTGTATGTAACATACCGCCTCACTCGCAATAACTCGCTTGAGATAACCTACGAGGCCAAGACCGATAAACCCACTATCGTGGGCTTCACCAACCACGCTTATTTCAATCTCAAAGGCGAAGGCAATGGCGATGTAAAAGACCATACCCTGCAAGTTCTTGCCGATTACTATACTCCTTTCGACGATACCGCTTGTCCTACAGGAGAAATCCTTCCCGTTGAAGGTACACCTATGGATTTCAGACAACCTGTGCTCGTGGGCGATCGTATTGATTTGCCATTCTTCGCACCGGGGAGAGGAATAGATAATAACTTCGTCCTCACTCATCCCGATGAGTATAAGAGTGAAACGTCTCACAAGTCGAAGTTGGCAGCTGTTGTTCAGGCTGGTGGCAGAACGATGGAGGTGTGGACAACCATGCCTGGTCTGCAGGTTTATACAGGAAACTGGGTCGAGAAGAACATAGGTAAGAGTGGTAAGCAATATGATGTGCAAACAGCTATTTGCCTCGAGGCACAAAACTTCCCCGATTCACCCAACCACGATAATTTCCCGTCTCCTGTGCTACGCCCGGGCGAGATATACTTCCAAAAGTGCAGTTATAAGTTCAAATAGTTGATTGATGATTCCCCTTTAACTTCCCCTTTATCCTTGCATGAAAACCATTTATGTTTGCAATAATTGTGGCGCGCAGGCACCTAAACTGCTCGGCCGTTGTCCCGAATGTGGCAAATGGGGCACCTACGAGCAAGAACTCACTGCACCAGCAGGTAGCACTTCCTCCGGCAAACGGACTCTTTCTCTAAACGGTGGAGGTGCACCTCAACTCGTCAGCGAGGTTCAAGCAGGTGAAGAGGTGCGCATCGATATGCATAATAACGAACTCAACCGAGTGCTCGGCGGAGGGTTAGTAAAAGGTAGTTTAGTGCTATTAGGAGGAGAACCAGGAATTGGTAAATCTACACTCGCTCTGCAGGTGCTTATGCAGATGGGGGGAATGAAAACACTTTATGCCTCGGGCGAAGAAAGTGCAAAACAACTTAAAATGCGTGCCGAACGATTGCATGGCTCGCCTGATAATCTGTATATTCTCAGCGAGACTTCACTCAATAGGATTCTCGAACACGTAAAACTGCTCAAACCCGAATTGGTGGTTGTTGACTCTATTCAGACTGTCGGCTTGGAGGAAGTGGATAGTACGGTAGGCAGTATATCGCAAGTAAGAGAATGTGCCGCGCGTATCCTCTCGGTGGCAAAACAGCAAAATATACCCTTTGTTATAATAGGGCATATCAACAAAGAAGGTAGTCTGGCAGGACCTAAAGTGTTAGAACATATAGTGGATACGGTGCTCCAGTTCGAGGGCGACCAGCATTATATGTATAGAATACTACGAGCACAGAAAAACCGGTTTGGCTCAACAAGCGAACTGGGTATATTCGAAATGCAGCAGGACGGATTACGAGAGGTTACCAACCCCTCCGAACTCCTACTCGGTAACAACTGGGCTGACGGAGGATTGTCGGGCATCGCTATCGCTGCCGCTGTCGAAGGTGTCAGACCATTACTTATCGAAGTGCAGGCGCTCGTCTCTTCCGCTGCCTATGGCACACCACAACGAAGCAGTAACGGATTCGACGGACGACGACTCAATATGCTGCTCGCTGTTCTCGAAAAACGTATAGGCTTCCGACTACCACAGAAAGACGTATTCCTTAATATCGCCGGAGGAATACGAGTCAACGACCCTGCTATCGACCTCGCTGTGCTGGCAGCTGTACTCTCATCGAATATGGATATCGCCATTCAAAGCGGAGTCTGCCTGACAGGAGAAGTCGGACTCGCAGGCGAAATACGACCCGTCAACCGAATAGAACAACGAGTACGAGAAGCAGAAAAGTTGGGATTCAACAAGATTATCATACCCGACGGACAAAAACTATCTTTCCAACCCACCAGTCTGCAAATCATACCCGTTAAAAAAGTAAGCGAAGCCTTCCAACAACTCATCATCGGCAAGTAGCAGGTCGTAGGTAGCAGGTCGCAAGTCGTAGGTCTCAGGTAGCAAGTCGCAAGTAGTAGGTAGCGGGGTACGCCGGTTTTTAACCGGCGGCATCACACTACACACAGGCAAGTAAATTCAACAACGTCCATTCCACCGGTTATTAACCGGTGCTTCATCTAGTCCCCCCACCTAAACAGTAAACAAGTAACAACAGATTTATTATATAGAAGCAGCCTTCCACCACAACATGCGCAATATCCACATTACTTGACATTTAGGCTAACCAACCAAATAACACATTAAAAATCAACATAACTCCCTATAATACATCGCCTTAAACGGCTTTCTCTCCTGTCATCTTCCTGTCATGTTCCTGTCAAGAACGAGTAAAGTGCAAAAAAGAAAGACAATTCAAGTAAAATACAATAGATTTTTTCAAGACTACTACTTGCTATCATGAAACAGAAAATCATACAACTCCTCCGTTCCACCAATCGCGAGGGAATGGAAAACGTCATCCGATGGCTCGAACAGTCCGACTTCTTCACAGCCCCCGCTTCCACTAACTTCCATGGCAACTACGAAGGCGGACTTGCCGAGCACTCGCTCAACGTCTATCAAACAGCACTCGATATCTACAACGTGATGAAACAGCGTAAGCCCTCGCTTGCCGAACACGTGTCGCCCGAGAATATCATCATCGCCGCACTGCTGCACGATGCCTGCAAGGTCAATATCTACAAGAAAACCACCAAGTACCGCAAAGACAAATTCGACCAGTGGGAGACCTACGAGACTTATACTGTTGACTACAACGAGTTCCCGCTCGGACATGGCGAGAAGTCGGTCATCCGACTTCTGCAACTCTCGCTCGCCCTCACCGATGACGAGATCATCGCCATCCGATGGCACATGAACGCGTGGGACCTGCCATTCCAAAGCCCAGAGATGAAGTCCAACATCAACGTCGCCCGCAACAAGTGCCCACTACTCTGCCTTATCCAAACCGCCGACGGCATCGCCTCCGCCATCCTCGAAAACGACACTTGGTAAGCTGAACCTGAAATAACAAAATTCTGCATTGTATATAAACATTATCGTTATTTGCCGTGCAGAATTTTGTTGTAATGCAACACCCTTGCGTATAAAAACATTAAGTAAGTAGCAAAATTTGCAGCTTAATCCCTAAAAATATAGATGTGGTGGCGCGATATTTGCATATTCGAAAAAAATAGCGTATTTTTGTAGGCTAATTTGAGTAAGTGTAGGCTTTTTGAAAATTCGTAAGGCAATATTGGGTTGCGTAATGCTCTTGGCAAGTTGCTCCGCACTGTACGCCGATATACCCTTCTACTTAGTAGAGTGGGGGGTGATGGGCGGCACTTCGTATTATGTGGGCGACCTGCATGAGCATATTTTTATGCGTCCTCAATATGCTGCAGGCATGCAGGTTAGCTATCATTTCAATAGGCGATGGAGTATAACAGCTAAGTCGCAATTCTGTGAGATAGGCTTTATTAAATCGTCAGGACTACCAAACAACCGTTTGATAAACACCGATGTAACGGCAGAATATAACTTCTTCCGATTTGATATGCGCCAATACGACCCCCGTATTAAGCCGGTAACGCCGTATATTGCAATAGGATTAGGCTGGAGTTTATTCGGAAAAAAATTCGCCGATAACTCTATGTATGTGCCGTTTGTACTCGGAATGAAATGGAAAATGGCGCCGCATTGGACGATGAATATAGCATGGCAGCACCAGATTCATTTCGGTTTCGATTCCGATAAGATAGAAAATAGTGCGAACTACGACAATACCTACAAACTCAACAAAAGTAATATTATCAGATACGATTTGGTATCAACTCTCACTCTTGGCATATCTTTTGCATTTGCTCAGAAACCGAAGAAGTGTATGATTTGCAAAGACGAGAAACCTAAGAAAATAAAATGGGAACAACGAGTACCACGCGACTGAAATAGCCCAAAGAGGGTACTTTAATTGGGTAAAAAAGAGAATATGAAAGAGCAGATAGATATAAACAGATTGCCGCAACATGTTGCTATCATTATGGATGGTAATGGCAGGTGGGCTAAACAGCATGGTGCTGAGCGTACTATGGGGCATCAGCATGGTATTCAGCCAGTGCGAGATGTGTCGGAGGCGGCTGCAGAACTTGGTATTAAATATCTTACACTCTACGCTTTCTCTACCGAAAATTGGAATCGACCGGCTGAAGAAGTTAATATGTTGATGCATTTGCTTGTTGACACTATCGAAAAAGAAACTCCCACGTTGAATAAGAATAACATACGTCTTCTCACCATCGGCGATACCGACAGGCTGCCTTTGGCAGTTCATGAGAAGTTCGAGCGCTGCATAGAGCAGACGTCGGCTAACACAGGACTGAATCTGGTGCTTGCGCTCTCTTACTCTTCGCGTAGCGAGATAACGCAGGCGATGCAGGATATCGCCCGAATGGCAACCTACGGAGGAGTGAGGGTGGAAGATATAAACGAAGATTTTGTGAGCAGTTGTTTGCAAACAAAGAATATTCCTGACCCCGATTTGCTTATTCGCACCAGTGGGGAACTCCGGTTGAGTAACTTCCTGCTCTGGCAAATGGCATATACCGAACTCTATTTCACCAATATCTGCTGGCCGGACTTCGATAAACAAGAGTTTTATAAGGCAATAATCGACTACCAACATCGTGAACGCCGCTTCGGAAAAACTTCAGAACAAGTAACTAAATGAAACATAGTTTAATAAGTTTGAAACGCATATTATTTCTCATATTAAGTTTTCTGCTCTTGCTACCCTTGATGGCACAAGAGCAAGACAGCATAGTCAGTCATAACCGCGTTGACTATTCTTTGCAGCATCGCACCTACGAGATTGCCGACATTACCGTCAGCGGAGCCGATAACTACGAGGATTTCGTGCTTATAGGCTTCTCGGGATTAGCAGTAGGCGACAAGATAGATATCCCCGGAGCTCAGATAACTAACGCTATTAAGCGATTCTGGAAACAAGGACTCTTCTCGGATGTTAAGATTTATGCTACGAAATTCGAAGGGCAAAAAGTGTGGATAGAGATAGCACTTAAGCAGCGACCGCGAATATCCGACCTAAAATATGTAGGACTGAAAAAATCAGAGCGTGAAGACCTTGAAGTGAAAACAGGTTTGCAAAAAGGCGGACAACTAACACCTAACACTATTGATAAGGCTGATAACGTGATAAAAAAATACTTCGCTGAGAAAGGCTATTATTCAACTCAGGTTGATTTCCGCCAGTTCCCCGACGAAGAACATCCGGGGTATGTGAAGTTGGCTGTAAATATCGATAAGAAAGTGAAAACCAAGGTGGGGAATATTTATATTACCGGCAATAAGGCACTTACACATACACAAATCAACTGTGCAATGAAGAAGACTAACGACAACCATATCACTAATCTTTTCCGCACCAAGAAATTCGTACAGGCTGAATACGAAAAAGATAAAGTTGCCGTTATCGAAAAATACAACGAGAAAGGTTATCGGGATGCTTATATAGTTGCCGATTCGGTCGTTCAATCTCCTACCGACTCGACCCGTGTTGATGTGTATATGACCATCAACGAGGGTGATAAATATTTTGTGAGAAATATCAATTGGGTAGGTAACACTCTTTATCCTTACGAGTATTTGAATGCTATCCTCGGCATTAAACCCGGCGATACCTACAACCTCAAAGAACTCAATAAGCGTTTGCAGGAAGACGACGACGCAGTTGCCAAACTCTACACCGACCGCGGTTATTTGTTCTTTAATGTTGATCCCGTTGAGGTAAAGGTAGATAACGACTCTATCGACTTCGAGATGCGTGTATATGAGGGCAAGCCTGCCACTATCAATCGTATCGATATTGTGGGCAATACCCGTGTGTATGAGCATGTTGTTCGCCGCGAGTTATATACTAAACCCGGACAACTCTATTCCCAAACCGACATTATGCGCTCGTTGCGTGAGTTAGCGCAAATGGGACATTTCGACCCCGAGAAACTTGTGCCCGACATTCAGCCTAATCCCGAGGAAGGAACGGTTGACATCAAGTATCAACTTGAGACAAAATCGTCAGACCAGTTAGAGTTCTCGCTCGGTTGGGGAGCCACAGGTTTGGTAGGCTCGGTAGGTGTCAAGTTTACTAACTTCGCTATTCAGAATCTCTTCAAACCAGAAACCTATCGAATAGTGCCTCAGGGTGAAGGACAGACTTTCTCGCTCAGTGCACGCACTAACGGTTATTATTATACCAGTGCGCAACTATCGTTCCTCGAACCATGGCTCGGCGGAAAACGACCTAACTCGCTATCGGCAAGTATCTATTTCGCTTCGCAACACGGATATTCAAACCGTTACTATCAGGCATACAACAACCTGTATAATTCTAACTCGTATTACTATTATTATAACAGCGGCTATTCCGATTACTATCAGCAACTTCAGCAAGCTGAAACCGACCCCGATAAGTACTTGCGTACTTTTGGTGTCTCAATAGGTTATGGTAAGCGACTACGCTGGCCTGACGATTTCTTCACTTTCTATGGTGAACTTTCGTATCAGATGTACAGCATGAAAGATTGGCCATATCTGCTTATTGCTAATGGTACTTCACATAACTTCGCTCTCAATTTGACGTTGTCGAGAAACAGTATCGACAACCCTATTTATACTCGTCGTGGCTCAACCTTTACTTTAGGACTTAAGATAACACCACCTTATTCGCTTATCAATGGTAAGGACTATTCTACAATGACCGATGCCGAGCGTTATAAACTTATTGAATATCATAAGTGGAAATTCTCGGCTAAGGTGTTCACTCCGCTTAGTAAAGACTCGAAGTTAGTTCTTATGGCGCGTGCAGAGTTCGGCTACTTGGGGCATTATAACAAATATGCTAAGTCGCCTTTCGAAAGTTATTTTATGGGCGGTGATGGTATGTCATCATACACGTCATATTCAACCGAGTATGTGGCAATGCGTGGATATTCGTCGGGTTCGCTTACGCCTTTCGACCCCACTACCAACAGAAACATGGGTTATCTCTACAATAAATATACGCTCGAGTTGCGATATCCTATCTCACTTGAGCAGAATGCCACGATTTGGGCACATGTGTTTGCCGAGGCGGGCAATTGCTTTAGTGATATCGACAGTTATAACCCCTTCGATTTGAAACGTTCGCTCGGCGTAGGTGTGAGAATTTATCTGCCGATGTTCGGACTTATGGGTATCGACTGGGGTTGGGGATTCGACCAAGTGAACGGCTCGAGTCAGTATGGCGGAAGTCAGTTCCACTTCGTCCTCGGACAAGAATTGTAGAGTGATGTTTTAATATTTTAAGATAAAATTTTTGAATCGTAATTTATTGACGAAATGTCCACAGCAGAACAATTTGATAAGATAATACAGCGTTGCCGCGAGGTGTATCAGGCAAAGATGAAAGATTATGGTCCGTCGTGGCGCATAATGCGTCCGCAAACGGTGAACGATCAACTGTATATAAAGATAAAACGTATCCGCGAGATAGAAACAACAGGTGTTAACCTCGTTGGCGAGAGTATCGAAGGCGAACTGATGGCTATTGTTAACTATAGTGTAATCGGACTCATACAACTCTCAGAGGGTTATGCCGACTCGGTGGATATGACTTGTGAGAGGGCGCTCGAACTTTACGATAAGTATATCGCCGAGGCGCGGGCACTTATGATTCGCAAGAATCACGACTATGGTGAGGCATGGCGCGAAATGCTTGCCGAGAGTCTGACAGATATTATCTTCACTAAGATAAATCGTAATAAGTCGATAACAGCCAACGACAACCATACTCTTATCTCAGAAGGTGCCGACGGCAACTATTTCGATATGCTCAACTATGCTGTGTTCGCGTTGATAAAAAGAAATAACGATTAAATAATTTATTATGGACAAGTTTAAACATATATGTGCAAGTATAGCACGTACACTTTTAGGACTGACGTTTGTCTTCTCGGGGTTTGTAAAAGCTGTTGACCCTCTTGGTACAACCTACAAGATAGAAGATTATCTGAAGGCTTTCGGCGAATTCTTTACTGTGTTTTTGCCTCTTGCTGAGGTGGCAGCTATATGTCTTATTGCTTTCGAATTTCTGCTCGGCGTATGCCTGCTGTTAAATATCAGAACTTCTGTTTCCTCATGGCTTGCATTGGCTATGATGGCAGTGATGACACCACTTACCCTCTATATTGCGATAGCCAATCCTGTAACCGACTGCGGTTGTTTTGGGGATGCAGTTATTTTATCGAACTGGGCTACATTCTGGAAAAACATAGTTCTCTTAGTTCTTGTAGTTGTGTTGCTTGCATGGAAGCGTCATATACCACCTACATTCTCGTGGAAAGGTGAGTGTTGTGCGGTAGCGATTGCTTTGCTCGCCGTAGGCGGTTTTATGGCATATAACCTTGTGCATCTGCCTGTAATAGATTTCCGTCCGTTTAAGGTGGGTAACTATCTGCCAGACCTTATGGTGTATCCAGAGGGTGCCGAACCTGATGAGTATGAAACAACTTTTGTTTATGAGAAAGACGGAGTTGAGCAGGAATTTACTATCGATAACTACCCGCAAGGCGATCCTGACTGGCATTTTGTTGAACAAAAATCGGTTCTGGTAAAGAAAGGGTATGAACCTCCTATTCACGATTTTGAGATTATCAACTACGAATTCGACGATATAACCGACGAGGTGTTAGACGAGGAGAGTGCAACCATTGTGGTGATGTATGATCTGAATAAGACACGTAAGAGTCAGGCAGGAAAACTCGTTGATCTTATCTTTGCTTGCTATAATACCGACCAGCCTCTATATCTGCTTACCGGCAGTGGCGAAGACGATGTAGAGCAATATGTTGACATTCACCTGCAGCCATTCTTCAACGAGGTGGTTGACAAAGAAATGGTAATGTCGCACTTCTGTTTTGTTGACCCTGTAACACTAAAGACTATAGTACGAGCCAATCCGGGCGTGGTTGAACTAAGACGCGGAACAGTAACAGCTAAATATGCAATGCGCGACTACGAGTTTGATGTATGTCGTTTGGGGTTTTATGATGCTGCGGAGGCTGGGGAAGGAGAAGAAGATGACTATAGCGAGTCGGAAGAATACGGCAATAGCGATGTATATACCGAAGAACAGGATTTTTCGGCAGAAATTGAATAATGTAAATAACACAAAATAAAATACAAATAATATGAGAACAAAAATGGTAGCAGGCAACTGGAAAATGAACAAGACCCTGCAAGAAGGTGTAGCATTAGCTACAGAAATTAAAGAAGCATTGAAAAATCAGAAGCCTGCATGCGAGGTGGTTATCGCCACTCCTTTTATCCATCTGGCAACAGTTAGTCAAGTCATAGAAGGCAGTCCTATTCATCTGGCAGCCGAGAACTGTGCAGACAAAGCATCGGGTGCTTTCACCGGTGAGGTGTCGGCAGCTATGGTTCGTTCTACCGGAGCCGAATACTGCATACTCGGTCACTCAGAGCGTCGTGCTTACTATCACGAGGACTATGCCATACTGCGCGAGAAGGTGCTCCTTGCTCTCGAAAACGGCTTGAAACCTATATTCTGCATTGGCGAGGTTAAGGAAGAACGTGAAGCAAATATCCATGAGCAGGTAGTAAAAGACCAACTCGAGGGTTCGGTGTTCAACCTCTCGGCCGAAGATTTTGCCAAAGTAACACTTGCTTACGAACCTGTTTGGGCTATTGGTACCGGACTGACAGCAACACCGGAACAGGCACAAGAGATGCATGCATATATCCGTTCGCTTGTTGAGAAGAAATATGGCAAACAGGTGGCAGACGACACTACTATTCTCTATGGTGGCAGTTGCAATGCTAAGAATGCTGCCGAATTGTTTGCTAACCCCGATGTTGACGGCGGTCTGATAGGTGGTGCTTCGCTGAAAGCTCCCGATTTCTGCACTATCATTGCAGCACGCTGAGAATGTAGAAAGTTGATGGTCGCTGGTATAAAGTAATATTTAGTAAATAGCAAAATGTGTTTAATAAAATCAGTTAGAGGATTCACTCCGCAGATAGGCAACGATTGTTTCCTTGCAGAGAATGCCACTATTGTGGGCGATACTGTAATAGGTGATGGTTGCTCTGTTTGGTTCAATGCTGTTTTGCGTGGCGATGTCAATTCCATAAGGATAGGTAATCATGTCAACATTCAAGATGGCTCCGTACTGCACACTCTTTATCAGAAATCGACTATCGAGATAGGCGATTATGTGTCGGTAGGACATAATGTTACTATACATGGTGCACACATCCGCGACTATGCATTGATAGGAATGGGTTCGGTGCTACTCGACGACGTTGAGGTGGGCGAAGGGGCAATAGTGGCTGCAGGAGCTTTAGTTCTGAAAGGAACCAAAATAGGACCATACGAGGTATGGGGAGGTGTTCCGGCTAAGTTCTTGAAGAAAGCTGACCCCGAGCAGACCAACGAGATAAACCGCAAGATAGCTCATAACTACGCAATGTATGCTTCGTGGTACGAATAATCGGTTGACTTAGAGGGAGGTTATGAACTTGTCGGTAGGGCGATATTTGTGGTATGGTCTTCGCGACTTGTTCTATCCGCCGATTTGTGCCGGTTGCTCAGGGCCAATCGATGAAGTAAATGCACCTGTATGCGACCACTGCTTTGCAGCTCTCGAACGCACTCAGCATGCCACTGAGCGAGGCAACAAGGTAGAACTGCTTTTTGCTGATATCGGGAAAGTGGGCAATTGTGCCGCTTTCTGCTACTACAAGCCCGACTCACTAATTCGCAATATCATACATTGTGTGAAATATAGTGGTCAGCCGAGTCTGGGGCGTTGGTTGGGCAAACTTGCAGCAACCGAGATAATGCGCGATAACCCTTTGTTTTTTGCAGATATAGATGTGGTGGTGCCTGTGCCGATGCATCCGCAAAAACTTCGTCAGCGAGGCTATAACCAATCCGAGGAGATAGCAGCGGCTGTGGCAGAGGTAATAGGCAAACCGCTTAATACCGAATGCCTTAAAAAGGTCAAGATGAACGACTCGCAAACTCACAAGTCGGCTGAGCAAAGAGCCGAGAACACCAAGAATGTGTTTGCTGTAGAGAAAAAGGAGTTATTGCGCGGAAAACGAATATTGCTTGTTGACGATATAGTAACCACAGGCTCGACCTTAAGAGATTGCATACGTTGTTTGCATCCTTTGCCACGTACAACTTTTCAGATACTTACCATGGGTGTAGCAACATATATAACAGCACGTTAATTTTATAAATATGTATAAACGTATTCTTCTTAAACTCAGTGGCGAATCGCTAATGGGTAGTCGCGGGTACGGAATCGACCCCGATCGACTTACTGATTATGCACGTCAGATTGCTGCTGCCTGCAAGTCGGGCGTAGAGGTGTGTATAGTAATAGGTGGCGGCAATATTTTCCGCGGTCTTAGTGGCTCTAAGCAAGGTTTCGACCGTGTGAAAGGCGACCAGATGGGAATGCTTGCTACTGTTATTAACTCGCTTGCATTGGGCTCTGCTCTCGAGCAGGAAGGTCAATCGGCACGTGTGCTTACTTCGGTTCGCATGGAGCCGATAGGCGAGTTGTATTCGCCTGAACATGCCCGCCGACTGCTCAACGAGGGCAATGTGGTGATAGTGGCAGGTGGTACGGGAAATCCGTATTTCACTACCGATACAGCTTCGGCTTTACGGGCAATAGAGACTTGTGCTGAGGTGATGCTGAAAGGTACACGCGTTGATGGTGTCTATTCTGCTGATCCCGAGAAAGACCCCGAGGCTGTGAAGTTCGATTCGATAACCTACGATGAAGTTCTTGCTCGCGGACTGCGAGTGATGGACCTTACGGCTATTACACTTTGCAAGGAAAACGGTATGCCTATCTATGTGTTCGATATGGATAAGGTCGGTAACCTTGGCAAAGTACTCAAAGGTGATAATATAGGCACTAAGGTCGTAAGTGGCAAGTCGTAGGTAGCAAGAATTATTAACTCATCTTTCCCATTTATGATTATTTAAGTGGGAATATTTATTAAGATTTAACTATTAACTTATTTCTCCATGATCGACCCAAAACAAATTAAAGCCGACGCTGAAGACTTGATGCAGTCGGCAGTATTGTATCTTGATGATACATTGGCACATATTCGTGCAGGAAAAGCGACTCCAAAGATTCTCGATGCAGTGCGTATCGACTACTACGGTTCGCAGAGTCCGATAGCTAATGTGGCTACTATCACTACTCCTGACGCACGCACCATCGTTATTCAACCATGGGAGCGCAAGATGTTGTCGGATATAGAGCGCGCTATCATCAATTCGAATATCGGTTTGGCTCCATCCAACAACGGAGAGGTTATTCGCCTTACAATACCTCCTCTCACCGAAGAGCGTCGTCGTGACCTTGCTAAGCAATGTAAGGCTGAGGCTGAGAATGCCAAGGTCAGTGTAAGAAATGCACGTCGTGAAGCGATAGAGACCCTCAAGAAGCAAATTAAAGAAGGTCTGTCGGAAGATAACGAGAAAGACGCCGAAGCTGAAGTGCAGAAATTGCATGACAAGTATATTCGCGATATCGACGAGGTTTATGCAAGGAAAGAGAAAGAGATAATGACCGTCTGAGGCGTTTGCTCTTAACTAACTTGGCAGTGCGCGGTTTAGTAATAAGAAATACCGGTAGTAGTTATGTCGTGCTCGACGAGCAACGACAGCAGCGTGAGTGCCATATAAAAGGCAACTTCCGTATTAAGGGTATTCGTTCAACCAACCCGATTGCGGTGGGAGATAATGTTAAGTTCGAGCAGCAGGCCGACGGCACCAACTGGATAACAGAGATTGAGGATAGGCGTAATTATATAGTGCGTCGTTCAACAAACCTGTCGAAAGACTCGCATATCCTTGCAGCGAATATAGACCTCGTAGCGCTTATGATTACTGTCAATCATCCGGCTACGAACACTATTTTTATCGACCGATTTCTTGCTACAGCACAAGCCTATCGCATTCCGGCACTGCTTGTGTTTAATAAGATAGACTTACTCGGCGACGATGAACTTGCATATCTTGAGGCACTCAAAGGACTGTATAATTATCTTGGTTATCAGAGTATAGCGCTCTCGGCGAAAGGACTTGAGCCTTCGTCGCCTCAGTATCAGGAACTGGTAGGGATACTTAGCGACAAAACAACTCTTCTTTCGGGCAATTCGGGTGTGGGGAAATCAACTCTTCTCAATTCTCTGACAGGTGAAGAGGTGGCTCGGGTAGGGCATATCTCCGACGCACACGACAAGGGTATGCATACCACCACCTTCTCTGCAATGTATGAGTTGCCGAACTATAATGCATGGCTTATAGATATTCCGGGAATTAAGGGGTTTGGCTCATTCGATATGAAGGCAGAAGAAATTTCGCACTATTTCACTGAGATATTTGAGACGGGCAGGCGTTGCCGTTTCTCGAATTGCACGCACACCAACGAACCAGGATGTGCAGTGAAAGAGGCTGTTAATAACCATACTATTGCTACTTCGCGATACGATAGTTATTTGTCGATGTTAGGTGATTGCACTGAGAGTAAATATCGCTGACAAAGAAAAAAACGATTTTTTTTAAACATTTATTTGCATATTTCAAAAAGTTGAATTATCTTTGCAGCCGCTTTCGGAAAGAAAGACTGGTCCATTAGCTCAACTGAATAGAGTACCACACTACGGATGTGGGGGTTGCAGGTTTGAATCCTGCATGGATCACAAGTTGAATAAAAAAGCATGTATTCGAAATACATGCTTTTTTTGTATGCAATTATTTGTCTTTACCTACTTGCTCCCCATTGGTGTCAACTTTGTTGCGATAGACGACAAAACGTTGATATGCGAATTCAGTAATAAGATTGAGTATCATCATGCAGGCCGTCACTAAATATTCGTTCCAGCCAATGTCTTCAGCTAACCAGTCGCCGAGCCATGTAGAGGCAGGAGTGAAGAATAGGTAGTATAGTACAACAAGCGCCATGGCTTTAGGCACGTTTGCATTGGAGTGGAATGTGAACCTGCGGTTGATGGTGAAGTTCCATAGCACGCTCATAGTAAGAGCAATAAGATAACACGGCCAATATCGCCAATGCAGCAATTCGTTAAGTAGTGTAAAACTGCCTAATTCTATTATTCCGGCGCTTGCCGAAATGAGAGTAAACTTAAGGAATCGGGTTGTCTCTTTTGGGCTCATATTCTTATTGTATATCTTTCCATTTAATTGTCATATAGACGGTTCTTATCAGAAGGTGCATGAAGTATGCTGCATACAGTGCCTGAGTGCCTGCTGAAGTTTGCAATGCAAAATATGTTATGGTGAAGCCTATTGCTGCCCATATCATGCAGTTTCGTACGGGTATGGCGGCTGTTGCACCTATGTAGATACCATCCCACATGAAGGCAAGCGACGAAATGAAAGGCATCAGAACAAGCCATATATAATACGACTTAGCGGCTTCTAAAATGTCGGTATTGTTGGTCATTAACTCAATAAACTCGTTGCGGAAAATGCCATATAGAAGTGAGAATTGCAGTCCGATACCTATTGCCCATACAAAGAGTACTATCACTATTTGTTTGACGATGCCGTTCTTCTCCCATCCTATCGACTGTTTGGCTCCGTATCTGCCTATAAGTGCTTCGCCCGCATAAGCAAACCCATCGACGAAATACGAGAAGAACATAAAGAATTTCATCAGTATAGAACTGATGGCCAATTCTGTATCGCCGTAATGTGAAGCTATGGCGGTATATCCTACATACACCACCATGAAGCACAGCGAGCGTATAAACAGATTGGAGTTTAGTACAAACAACCTGCGCATCTTTTGCCAGCGGAGACATTCGCGCAGAAAATCGGCAGAGAAAATTTGTTTGAGAGTAGTTCTATATCTTGCCACAAGAATTACGGCAACAGTGGCAAGACCTGTATATTGCGCTATCAGTGTGCCCCATGCCACACCCATTGCACCAAGTGGGGTGAATACGGCAAGTGTGTAACTTGCTATCATGTTGACCACATTGACCACAATATCTGATATCATTGGTGCTATGGTGTTCTGCATACCTATAAACCAGCCTTTGAAAGCCA
The DNA here is from genome assembly GCA_017450605.1 of Paludibacteraceae bacterium. Taxonomy (GTDB): domain Bacteria; phylum Bacteroidota; class Bacteroidia; order Bacteroidales; family Paludibacteraceae; genus Colicola. The sequence continues at coordinate 43,005 of JAFSTG010000042.1, forward strand.
TCAGACTAAGAGCGGCAGGTGCTGCCCATATACGGACATGGAAGTATTGTTTTGCGAAGTCGGCAACGGCTTCGGAACAAGGCATGATATACAATACTGCCGTTACGAAGAACCACTGGATGAGCCATATAAGAAGTGCTGCACCTCCGGATATAGCAACCGACTGCGCAAGGAGTTGTGTGCATGCCTTCTTGTCGTTACGTCCGAAGGCTTGTGCTGTCATGCCGGCTGTTCCAACACGCAGAAAGCCGAAGTTCCAATACAGAAGGTCGAAGAGGGTAGAACCGACAGCTATTCCGCCTATGGCAGAGGCATCGGAGATATGTCCGGCTATAGCGGTATCCACTATTCCTACAAGCGGGATAGTGATATTGGCTAAGATACTCGGGATGGCAAGTCGGAGTACCTCACGGTTGATATTTATCAGTTCCACTTTCGTGTCAGAACTCCTCTAAGGTGTAGTTTAAGAAGTCGTTAAGAGGCTTGGCTGCCTTCGATATGTCAACGAGCAGGTCGAGAAAATCAGGGCGACAGACGTCCTCCTCGCTCAAGGGGCATGTAATGGTAAACGTTTTGAGTTTTAACCAGTCGGCATGTTCAAAGTCGCGTGGATAGCCGTGCGGTACGGTTTTGAGCGAATAGTAGCTGTCGAAATCGGTGAAATAGCGGCGGAACGAAGGTGCCTGCATAAGGTCTTCTAATTCGTCGTAGTTGTCGTAAACCGATTGGCGAAGCGACAGCAGAAGGTCTTTCTCAGGGCACCACATGCCGGCCGCAAACATACAAGCGTCGGGTTGCAAATGGAAATAGTAACCTCCATACTGACTCTTCTTTCCGCCTTTTTGGGCAAGGAACGTACCAAAATGGTTCTTATATGGAGTCTTGTCGAGCGAGAAGCGTGTGTCGCGATAGATACGCCACATACAATCGGCAGGTTTAAGACCTGCCAACTGTGGTTCGACCGAAAGCATGGCATTTATGTAATCTGTCGTAAACTGCTCGAAGTCAGCTTTGCAGGCAAGATAGAGCTCTTTGTTGGCTTGAAACCATTCGCGATTGTTGTTGCTTATCAGCTGACGAAGAAAAGATAATGAACGGTGTGCATTCATACGTGAGTCTTTTATACAAGTGCTTTAATAAAGTAATAGGTCATCATTCCGCAGCAAACGAGTTTGAGGACGGTGCCTGTAAGCAGTCCGACAAACGAGCCAAATCCGGCTTTCAGGGCTGTTCCTGTTTGTTTGCCGGCTATCAGTTCGCCTACCACAGCTCCAAGGAACGGACCGAGAATTATTCCCCAGATGCCTGCAAACAGACCGATAACAAGTCCGATGGTGGCACCCCAAGTACCTGCTTTGCTACCTCCCATCTGTTTTGTCCCCCAGACGGGGATGAAAGTGTCAAGAACCTGCACGGTGATAGTTACAATAAGCCAGATAACAAGAAACTGCCAGCTGAATTGTACTCGGTCGGTAAGGTGGAGTGCAAGCAGTCCGACGTATGCTAAAGGTACTCCGGGCAGAACGGGTAGCACACATCCCGCTATACCTACCACAAGCAATATTGCACCTACAATAATAAGAAAGATATCCATGTTTGTTTAGTGTTTAGAGTTTAGTTATCGTATATCACAAGTTCGTTTACACTTTTTGCAAACCAATTTGCTGTTTCATAACAACTTCGTAATTATTTATAAAAAGATGTCTATCATTGATTTGCAGAGTTGTTTTCCAATACCAAGAAAACCCATAAAGATACAACCAAAAGTGTAAACGATGTTCTGATACACGTCATTTAGTGTTTAGTGTTAACTTGCTACTTCCTTCCGAAGTCGGCGGGTATTTCACCCCAGAGTTTGGTGTCCCACTTAAGTATGGGATTGTTATAAGTGTTGTTTTGCAGCCAAGTTTCGGCTCTGGCTACGACGTTGAATAGTCGGCGATTATGTTCGTTGAGTTGCAGTTTGCTTTTGCATTTCTTTTGTTTTACCCAACTTTGTGCAGTGCGACTATCGGAATAGATGGGTAGGGTATTGAAACCCTTCTTGTTGAGCATGGCCAGAGCATAAACAATAGCGAGAAACTCGCCTATATTGTTGGTGCCTTCGGCATAAGGTCCGTCATGAAATATCTCTTTACCTGTAGAGGCTTCCACTCCCCTGTATTCCATCAATCCGGGATTACCCGAACATGCAGCGTCAACAGCCAACGATGGGTATATGGGACGCTGCGATTCAGGAAGGTCGGCTATATTCTTTCGGGCAACATGTTGCCTGAAAGATGGCGAGAAATACTCTTCCCATGAGCCGGCTGCAGCCAATTCGGCTTCAGAGTGTGAGGAAAACCCCTTGTATTTAGCCCCTTCGAATCCCTTGGTTTGCAGTTCGCATTCCTTCCACGAAGAGTATATACCGGGTTCTCGTCCAACCCAAACAACATAATATTTTTGTTTCGACTTTGCCATGTCCAATCTTTTTACTACTTTTGCAACGCTTTAAAAATAATAGTCAATATAAGCAATAAAATAATAAAAAATCAAATATCGGCTATTTGCTGTTGGGTTCTGTAGTTCAATGGATAGAATACGGGTTTCCTAAACCTTAGATCCGGGTTCGATTCCCGGCAGGACTACTTCTTAAAGTTTATGAATATCCGCCAAACGGCGGATATTTTATTTTATCTGCAACCTACCACTTTCTACCTTCGATTTCCACAGGTTGGCTGCAAAATTACTCTTTTTTCTTTTGTCGTGCAAATATGCAAACTTAATTTTGCAAAATAAGAAAATCTAACATGCTGTGTGCGTATATTTGAAAAATATTTGTATCTTTGCGCTGCTAAAGAAAAATAGCGTTGTTAAAGAGAAAATATACATATTTTTAATCCATAAAAACAATAACATTATTATGACAAAAGTAGCTATTAACGGCTTTGGCCGTATTGGTCGTCTGGCATTCCGCCAGATGTTTGAGGCAGAGGGTTATGAAGTTGTTGCTATCAACGACTTGACGAGTCCTAAGATGTTGGCTCATCTGCTTAAGTATGACACAGCACAAGGTGGTTTCGCCGGCAAGTTGGGCGAAGGCAAGCACACTGTAACTTACAAAGATGCAGTTCTTGCTGAAGATGGTAAGACAGTTGTTACTCCGGGTTCGATTACCGTTGATGGTAAGGAAATTACTATTTATGCTATGCCTAATGCAGCTGAACTGCCTTGGGGCAAACTTGGTGTTGATGTAGTTCTCGAGTGCACAGGTTTCTATACCAGCAAGGCTAAATCTGAAGCTCACATCAAAGCCGGCGCAAAGAAAGTCGTTATCTCGGCTCCTGCAGGCAACGATCTTCCAACTATAGTTTACAATGTAAACCACAAGACTCTTACTCCTGCCGACACCGTTATCTCGGCTGCTTCTTGCACAACCAACTGCTTGGCTCCTATGGCTGCAGCTCTTAACAACTATGCTCCTATCCAGAGCGGTATCATGTCAACCATCCACGCTTACACCGGCGACCAGATGATTCTTGACGGTCCTCAGCGTAAGGGCGACCTCCGTCGTAGCC
>JAFSTG010000043.1 GCA_017450605.1 Paludibacteraceae bacterium
ATAAACTCGAGAAAAACATTATCGATGCAGAAATCGACATCATGCGCGAGATAGGCGTTGAAATACGCACCGGAGTAGAAGTAGGTAAAGACATCACTATTCAACAACTTCGCCAGCAAGGATATAAAGGTTTCTACGTAGCCATCGGTTGCCAAGGAGGTCGTCTGCCGGGTATTCAGGGAGAGACACTCGAAGGCACTACCACCGCTATTGATTTCCTGCATGCAGCCAACTGTGGCAAGCAGAAAGTGAGCGGCAAAGTAGTAGTTGTAGGTGGCGGGAATGTGGCTATTGATGCTGCACGCGTGGCTCTGCGTAGCGGAGCCGAGAGCGTAACGATGCTCTCGCTCGAAACAGAAGACATCATGCCTGCCTCGAAAGAAGAACGCCGCGAAGCACGAGAAGACGGAGTGGTAATAAATCCGGGATGGGGACCAATGAAAGTGGAAGGTCAGACGAAAGTGGAGAGTATCACTTTTAAAAAATGTGTTTCCGTATTCGACGACCAACACCGTTTTGCACCAAAATACGATGAAAACGAGACTATCACACTTGATGCCGACATGGTGATATTCGCTATCGGTCAGACCGTAATTCTTAAAGACCTGCTCAAAGACACGAAGGTAGAGTTCTTCCGCGGTGTATATCCTGTTGCCGACAAACTGACATATCAGACTGCCGAACCTGATATTTTTGTGGGTGGAGATGTGTTCACCGGACCTAAGTTTGCTATCGACGCCATTGCAGCCGGCAAAGAAGCTGCAGAGTCGTTACACCGCTTTGTTCAGCACGGACACATGACTATCGGACGAAATCGCCGCGACTTTATTGAACTAAACAAGCAGGATATCGTTGTAGAGTCTTACGACAATAGTTCTCGTCAACAGGCTGTCGATGTGGCTCAAAAGAATAAATTTGCAGAGTATCATGGTACGCTAACAGAAGAGCAGGTACGTCGTGAGACAGCAAGATGCCTAAGTTGCGGAGCGTCGGTGGTTGATGAAAACCGCTGCATCGGTTGCGGCGTATGCACCACTAAATGTGCTTTCGATGCTATTCATCTGCACCGCGAACATCCGGAAGCAAGCATCATGAGAACTTCTGAAAACAAGTTCGACGGCATACTGCCATATATGTTCAAACGCGTAACAAAAATTGCAGTCAACAGCATCACTAAATAAATAATAATAGCATCCACCAGCGCCAGCAATGCACGAGTTAGGAATTGTCTTTTATATTATTCGTGATGTCAAGAAAGTGGCAGAAGAAAACGCCGTTAGGCGGGTAGCTGCTGTTGTAATGAATATTGGCGAAGTATCGACTATCGTACCTGAGTATCTGACCGACTGCTGGCGTTGGGCTGCCGACAAAGAAGACATACTGCGTGGCTGCGAACTCAAGATAGAAACCATACCGGCACTTACGCATTGCGACGACTGCGGTAACGACTACCCCACTCTTGCCCACGGCAAGACTTGCCCACAATGCGGCAGTCAGAACACTTGGCTACTACAAGGCAGGGAAGTCGAAATAAAAGAAATACAAGTCGCCACCTAAACACAAAATACGGGAGCGCTGTTTTGCAACCCGCGACAAATAAACTAAACTCTAAAAAATAATAATCATGGCTTGTTTTATTGTACCACTTACACAGGCGATAGCCACAACCGTCTATCGCAAAACCACAACACAGAAAGATACTTTTTTAGGTCGTAACCTTGCTACCCTCGAGAAGATGCTCTGGGGCGGTTCGGTTATGCTTATTGTAGATCACATCTTGGCGGGCGAATTGACATGGCGTTTTCCGTTCTTCACCGCTCTCGAAACCGATGGCGGAGGAGGGGTAATGCTCGACGAGATACTTACAGTAGGTCTGCCTATCTCTCTTGCAGTAACGGCAGTTTGGGCTGCATGGTGCTTTGTCAAAGAACGCCGAGCAGTAGCAAAAGCATAAAAAGTGAACTAACACTTATTTTCTTTTATTTTTAATAACCAATTTAAACACACAAAATTATGTTCTTTCAAGTTTATGGCGAACACGCCTTGGCTCAATGGGGAATGCTGATTGTAGTCCTCGTAGGCCTTATCCTCTTCAACGAGTTTGCTCGCCGCACCAAGTGGGGCGGAGCTATCACTTTCTTTGCCATTCCTTTGGCATTAACCGTTTATTTTGTAGCTATCGCTATCGGTGCCCGCATGGGTGCTGACTGGGCTGTTAACAACCAGACTCATGTTTACATGAATGGCTGGTTCCACTATGCAAAGCTATATGCTGCACTCACCGGCTGTATCGGCTTTATGATGATTAAGTACGAGTGGGGTATCGGTAAACAGCGCTGGTTCAAACCCTTCCCGTTCATCATCGTGGCTATCAACATCCTTATTGCCGTTTGCTCCGATTTCGAATCGGCCATCTTAGGCTGGAACAAATGGTGGCTGTCCTCAGAAGGCGTTTGGCTCTATGGTGGTTGGCACAACGTAATGAATGGAGTAGCCGGTTTGCTTAACATCTTCTGTATGACCGCATGGTGGAATGTATATCCGTCGAAAGACCGCAAAGATATGATTTGGGCTGACATGACATGGGTTTACATCCTCGTTTACGACATCTGGAACTTTGCTTACACCTACAACTGCTTGCCTACTCACAGCTGGTATTGCGGTATCGCTCTGCTTCTTGCTCCTACAGTAGCTGCTCTGCTTTGGAATCGTGGTGGTTGGATTCAGAACCGTGCTAACACACTCGCTATCTGGTGCATGTTCGCACAAGTATTCCCACTCTTCCAAGAAACATTCTTCAATGGCAAACAATTCTTCTCGTGGGCTGTTCTGCCGATTCAGTATGTAAATGGTAAGGAAACTATCGACGCTATCTACGCTGCTTCAGGTCTTGGCGAAGAAGTTGTAGCTCACACCACTGTTGTGGCTGAAGGCGCTACTGCTGCCAACCCCACAGCTATGCTCGTTATCTCAGCTCTTGCTCTGATCACCAACGCTGTAGCGCTCGGTTACATCTGCTACCAAGCCAAGAAACGTCATATCAATCCTTACAAAGAGGACGTATTCGTTAACCAGAAGTACTACAAAGACGCTCTTGCACGCGCCGAGGTCAACTCATAATCGCATAGCATGTAGCACCTTGTAAGAAAAAAATCAAGGTTCAATATGTTGAGACTCGTCTTAACGTATTGAACCTTGAACTTTTTTGATACCTGATACCTACGACTTGCTACCTGATTGCCTTATCACCATAACGAAGCCGCCACCTGATTGCATGGTGATGGTGAGAGATTGCGAGGCGTCAATGTTCTTATAAGTATGCTCATAGTCTGTGGCATCATCGGCACATTGCTCGGTATCGAAGAAACATTCAGCAGTGTATATAACTCCGTCGGTCAGAAAATCGAAACAGAGTGTTACATCTCTCTTATCCCAGTTGTTTATTCCTGCCACATACCATTTATCGCCTGTTTGCTTTGCTACCACAGCATATCGACCTAATTTGCCAAACAGAGGAATAGTCTTATTCCATGTTACAGGCACTTCGCTTAGATAACCAAGTACAGCCGAATCTTTACGATACTCGTCGGGTGAGTCGCAAAGCATAGCAAAAGGTTGGTCAAGCACGACATACAATGCCAATTCCTGGCTGCGTGTTCCGAGCGTTGACGGCAGTCCGGGATCACGAGGCACAAACGTCGAGCGATTGCAGTTACGCATACTTCCGGGGGTGTAATCCATAGGACCAGCTAACTGCCGCGAGAAGACAAACTCGGTACGGTAACGAGGATTACTCGTTGTATCCCACTTACAGCACTCCTCGCCTCTTACCGCTTCATAATTAAGCACATTAGGGTAAGCACGACTCAAGCCGGTTGGCTTCGAGCAACCATGGAAATCAACTAATAGATGGTCGTCGGCACAACGCTCGGCAAGCATCTCATAGGCTTGTTGCATGATATTATCGTCGCGGTCGAAGAAGTCGATTTTAACGCCTTTTACTCCCCACGACGCTATAGTATCGAGCCATGCAGGATTCTCTATTACGGCACATGCTCCAAGCCATACCCATACACCTACGTTTTTCTCGTTGCCATAACGTATCACCTCGTGAATATCAACGCGCGGATTGAGACGTGTAGGATGGAAGAGGTCGTTCCAACCCGCATCAACGAGCAGATATTCGAGTTTGTTTTCTGAAGCAAAGTCAATATAATACTTATAGAGGTCGGTAGAGAGCTTGCGATAATCGAACGGAGCATTCTCAAGGATATGGCAGTGCCACCATTCCCATGTAGCTTTTCCCGGACGTATCCAATCGGTATCTTTCACCTTGCATGGTTCCGACAGCAACCATATCATCTCGTTGGTAAGCAGAGTACGGTCGTCGTCGGTTGTCATTAGTATGCGCCATGGGAAACTATGGTTGCCCGGTACACGGGCGAGATAATCGTGACGCTCAGTGGCAACAAGCACGAAGCCCCAACTGCCATACTCCACTTTCGAGGGCGAGTATGCCCAATAGCCGTTAAGACCTTCATCTGTTTTGAGCAGGAACATACCGGGATAATCATGCAAGTCTGCCTCTGCCACTATGTGAGTCAGATTATTCTTATTGTCAACAAAAGGTGTGGGCGTCTGAGCATATCTGCCAACAGGTATCTTGCTGACAGCCTCGTAGTATTTATTGTCGAGTTCCCAAGAGGTGAAGGTGATAGTGTCGCCCCAGAAAACCGAAGGGTCGGAAAGCAGATGGAATGGCGCATACTCTTCCGTAACAGTTAGAGTATCATGCTCGCTACCCTTCCCTACGAAACGATACGCTAAACCGCCGTCATACATGCGAAAGACAAGTTGATAGCCTGAATAACAAAGAGTAAGAGAGTTATACTCGTCCTTTATCTCGGAATTCTTACCATAAAGCGGGTGCTGGAGTTTCCGTATCTGCGAAGTGGTATATCGCCGGGCTTTCTGGTTGCCCCAACGGGTGCTATCTGCAAAACTTATGGTAGGACAAGCATTTTCTACAACAAGTTGGTCCTTGTAGGTGAGCGAATAAGCACCCGTGTTGACATCAATAACCGCTACGGTATTATTGTCGGGTGAAGTAAGCACTATCTCTTTCGCACACGATGAGAGAATAAAGAGAGTTGCAGCAAGCAACAACAAAGAAGAATGTTTCATAGCAAAATTTTTTTTGCAAAAGTACGCAATATAGTCATATACGGAAATAGCAACAATTTTGATGGATATGGATAATATTATGATTTTCTGCATATTGTTGTAGTTATGGAAAAGTCTTTGTATCTTTGCAGCAAATTATGGAAATTATGGGAAACATCTCTTTGAAACATTATCTTTTCTTAGCGCTTTCATGCTTGGTATCGGCAGTTGCTGTTGCCACCCCCATTACAGCAGAGCAGGCCTCGGCTATAGCACAGTCATTCTTAGGCGACATGCACAATCATAGCACAAGACGTCTTGTTAACTTGCACACAGCAACAACCAAGGCCAATGCACTTCAACTCGTATCTTCTCCAGCCAATACATATTATGCATTCAACCTGCAGCGTCAAGAAGGCGGCTTTGTTATTGTTGCTGCCGACGACGCCGCGCAAAATTCGGTGTTAGCTTTTTCCGAAAACGGGGTATTCGACTATGCAACGATGCCGGCGCATGTGCGTTGGTGGTTCGAGCAATACGAACATATCGACTACACTGCACAGTCTATATCTTCCGAGAATACAGATAATAAACGTAATGTAGAGCCTCTAATAGAGACAAAGTGGGCACAAGGCGAGCCGTATAATTTGCGTACTCCTACTATATCGGGTAGCCATTGCGCTACAGGTTGCGTAGCTACAGCCTGGGGACAACTACTTTATTTCCATAAATATCCTTCGCAAGGCAAAGGCTCGCACGGCTATCACTGGAACAATCAGTATCTATTTACCGATTTCTCCAAACCATACGATTGGGAGCATATCCTAACCCAATACAATGCGTCAGCCACTGTCGAAGAACGTCAGGCTGTAGCTCTACTAATGAGCGACATAGGTATAGCCTCTGAGTTGCAGTATGGAGTAGAGTCAACCGGCGGACACGAATACAACTCGCTACACTCGATGATAGAACATTTCGGCTACGACTCGGCAGCCGAGCTTCGTTATCGCAATCTCTTTGATGTAGTCGATTGGAAAGATATGCTCCGCCGCAACCTCGACAAGGGTCTGCCTATGTACTACGGCGGGTTCAACAAAGAGGGTGGACATGCTTTTATCTGCGACGGATACGAAGGCGACTTCTTCCATTTTAATTTCGGTTGGGGCGGTAACTATAACGGCTACTACGTTTTTAACAAACTACATGGCGACTACAACGACCGTCAATGTGCTGTATTCAATTTCCAACCCGACACTGGCGGACATCCCGAACATACGCTCACTATGTCGAGCGATATACAACTAACACGTAGTCGCGAGGTACGTTGCGGAGCTATATATACAGGCTTATACGACTCCATCTCGTTTCAGGTGGGACTATTTTTTGAAGATATTGCCGCGCAACAGACTACCCCGCTTCTTCTACGCACCTACGACAATAGCACAACAAGCATTGGACTTCAGCAGTTCGGCATCATGCCATATGTGTTAAACAAAAACAATGTCAACGGCACATACAAAACCTATTATATGTATCGCAACGACTCAACCGATACATGGCGCAATTTTTATTATCCGCATGGAGTAAAACGGTATATTGTCATCAAAGTGGAAGATGGCAAGGGTACAGTGGTAGGCGAAGACACGGTTGACACATCGCTTAGTTTCGAACAAGACGGCATACACTATAATATTCTGAGTGAATACTTCGGCGAAGTAGAGGTAGCCAAACATAACTACTCGAAAACGGTCTATACTATACCCGGTGCGATAGTGAGAAACGGGAAAGAGTATAAAGTCGCTTCAATTGCCGACAGTGCTTTTCTTGGGTGCAACCGCCTGCAACTGTTAGAGTTGCAAGAAGGCATCGAGCATATAGGCATTGCTTCGTTCGCAGGGTGCACACGCTTAGAGCATATTACCCTACCCTCCACACTCAGCAGCATAGAGAATAACGCCTTCGCTGGAGACACTAAACTTACCGATATACGTTCATACGCATCCACTCCACCCGAACTGAAGGGCAGCACCGTATTTCAACGCAACCGCC
>JAFSTG010000044.1 GCA_017450605.1 Paludibacteraceae bacterium
ACAACGAAATATGGTGTACCAGTTACTTTACAATCTTTTATTTTAGCTCCAATTGATAAATTTAATCGATCATCATATAAAACATCAACACCTTTTTCTATTAATTCTTTATAAATATATAAACTTTGTTTATATTTATTAACATCATCTATCTTAGGTATTAAATATACTGAATATGGTGCTAAATTAACTGGTAGGCTTATTCCATTAAATTTATTATTCTTATCTTTAATGATACTTTTTTCATAAATATAACAGATTTTATTGTTTGATAATTGATGTTGTTGATTGTTTTTCGCTGCAAAAGTACATGTTTTTTTTTAATTAGCAAAAACCAACTTGTATAATTCACAAAAAAAGAGTACTTTTGCAGGCTATGTCAAAAAATAAATTACAAAAATTCGCACAAATGGAGACATTCTCAAATGTCTATCAGTGCACTGCCAAGCATATCTCCACCGAACAAGACTTAGGTTATATGAAGGGTCGGTGGAATGAGCTGTGTTTTAAGAACAACAACCCTATTATACTCGAACTCGGTTGTGGCAGAGGAGAATATACGGTTGGTTTGGCTCAATTGTATCCCGATTATAACTTCATTGGGGTTGACATCAAGGGTGCTCGTATGTGGGCAGGAGCTAAGCAAGCTCTTGAACTCAATCTGCCCAATGTCGCTTTTCTTCGGACTAATATTGAGATGCTTGACCACTTTTTTGCGCAGGGCGAGGTTGAGCAAATCTGGCTCACTTTCCCTGACCCGCAAATGAAAAAAGCCACTAAGCGCCTCACTTCTACTTATTTTCTTGAGCGTTACCGGAAATTGCTGACAGATAAAGGACTTGTACATCTTAAGACTGATAGTCCGTTCCTTTATACTTATACCTTCGAAATGGTAAAGGCGAACAATTTACCGCTTGCTTGTTTTACCGACGATTTGTATGCATCTCAGTATGCCGATGTAGTGAAAAGTCTTAAGACCAATTACGAGCAACAGTGGCTTGCAAGAGGTATGAAAATCAAATATCTTCAGTTTTCGCTGCCTGCAACGGGAACACTCGAAGAACCGGAGGTGGAAATAGAAAAAGATACCTACCGCTCATACGGAAGAAATATTCAACCACCGGTGAATTGAATATTAAACTTAAAGTTTCATAAGACAAGTAAAACCTTGTCTTTTAGTTTTCATTTATTCAACTTTAATATATGTATCCTCAACAAATAATAGATGCTCTTCGCCATGTTCGTTATCCAGGCACGGGTAAGGATTTGATAGAAAGCGGTATGCTTGAAGACGATATTCGTATTCAAGGATATACCGTTAGTTTCTCTCTTATTTTTGCAAAAGAGCACGATCCCTTTCTTCGTTCAGTGGTGCGTGCTGCTCAAACGGCCATTACCACTTATGTCGATAAGAATGCCGAAGTAAATGTCAACATCAAATATCCTCAGCCCACAGCTACTACATCTGAGCAATCGGCTCTATCTGAGGTGAGACATATCATAGCAGTGGCATCGGGTAAGGGAGGAGTAGGTAAATCGACTGTTGCTGCCAATCTTGCCGTTGCTTTAGCAGAAGATGGCTATCGTGTAGGAATTCTCGATGCCGACATTCACGGACCAAGTATCCCTATCATGTTCGGAGTTGAAGATGCCAGACCGGTTGTAGCCGAGAACTCGAATCTGATAGAACCGATTGAGCAATACGGAGTGAAGATTCTCTCAATAGGTTTTTTCACCAATCCTTCTGACGCTGTTGTTTGGCGTGGTGGTTTGGCAAGTAATGCAATACGCCAATTGCTCACCGAAGCGCATTGGGGGGAATTAGACTTTCTTGTAATCGACCTTCCCCCGGGAACATCCGATATACACCTTACTGTAACAAGCACTGTTCAACTTGCAGGTGCAGTGATAGTAAGCACTCCGCAGCAAGTGGCACTTGCTGATGCCCGCAGAGGTATAGATATGTTCCAAAACGACAAGATAAATGTACCTATACTTGGAATAGTAGAGAATATGGCATGGTTTACTCCCGCAGAACTGCCGCAGAATAAGTATTTCATATTCGGGCAAGAGGGTGCGGCACGATTGGCAAAGGAATCAGGTGTGCCATTACTTGGGCAGATTCCGCTTGTGCAGTCGATTGCTGCGGCATCCGACTCGGGTATGCCTATCGTATTGCAGCAAGGGCATCCGGCTGCTTCCTACTACCGGCAGATAGCACAAAACGTTGCACAACAACTAATCAGATAATCCACAACAGACAATGTCGTCGAGCACCGATACTCTTAAGTTAGGCACCGAACCTATAGGCAAACTGCTTCGTCAGTATGCCCTGCCGGCTATTATTGCTATGACGGCATCTTCTCTATATAACATAGTCGATTCTGTTTTTATAGGACATGGAGTAGGTCCTCTTGCATTGTCGGGCATAACGGTGGCTAAACCTTTTATGGATATCTGCGCTGCTTTTGGCAGTTTAGTGGGCGTTGGAGCAAGCACCCTTGTATCTATCAAATTAGGGCAACAGGACTACGAGTCGGCGCGAAGAGTGTTGGGTAATGTGATAGTGCTCAATATTTTGCTCAGTCTTGTTGTAACCATTGCCGGACTATTGTTTCTCGACCCTATTCTTCTTGCTTTTGGAGCAAGCGGGCAGACTCTGAGTTATGCACGCGATTATATGATTCCAATCCTTGTAGGTAATGTACTCACACATATCTACTTCGGTCTGAATAATGTGTTACGTGCTTCAGGACATCCCAAAAGTTCGATGACAGCTACCATTGTGGCAGTTGTAATAAATATAGCGCTCGACCCGATTTTTATTTTCCTGTTCGATATGGGAGTGAGAGGGGCGGCACTTGCTACTATGATATCGCAGGCAGTGGCTGTGGCCTGGCAGTTTACAATATTCTGCAACCCTAAAGAACTGCTGCATTTCAATAGGCGAATGTGGCATCTCGATTCTAAAATAGTGCTCGATTCATTTGCAATCGGTTTGTCGCCGTTTTTGATGAATATAGCACACAGTGTGGTTGTTATAGTTATCAACAATCAACTTAAAACCTATGGAGGCGACCTTGCAATTGCCTCTTATGGTGTTATAAACCGACTTACTTTCGTTTTTGCGATGATAGTGATGGGACTCAATCAGGGTATGCAACCTATTGCGGGATACAATTACGGAGCGCGGCACTACGACCGCATGCTTGCCGTATTCCGTCTAACAGCCATTTGTGCAACTATGGTAACCACTTTGGTGTTCTTACTGAGCGAAATATGTCCGTCGCTGATGGTGGCTATGTTCACCCACGACGAACAACTGACCGCAATGTCGGTGCCGGCAATGCAAATAGTGCTTTGTATGTTCTTCTGCACAGGCTTTCAAATGGTAACAGGCAATTTCTTTACAAGTATAGGCATGGCCGGCAAGGCTATTTTCCTGAGTCTTACAAGACAAGTATTATATCTTATACCATTGGTGTGTGTGTTACCTATATTTATGGGACTCAATGGTGTGTGGGCCGCATTACCTGCTTCAGATGCTATCTCTGCGTTGACGGCAGCAGTGATGCTTGTCGTGCAAATTAGAAATTTTAAACGAATGCACAAAGAACATATAAATAATCAATACTAAAAAATCAAATTTTTAGTGCACAAGTATTTGTTTTATATAATTTTTTATATATCTTTGCAGCACTCATCGGCAAATGAGTTTTTGTAATAGTAAAACAAATTCGAAGTTTCAGCTTTTGTTAAAAGAACCACAAAAAAGGAGGAATTATGACACAGGCTAAACCTTTAATTCTTCTCATTGCCACCGGTGGTACAATATCTATGGTGCGCAATCCCAAAACCGGTGCATTGCAACCTGCGGATATAGACACATTTAAGGACTACATATCCGAGTTAGACAATGAAGATATAGGCTATAATATTATAGCTTTCAATCCTATGGTTGACTCGTCGGATGTGAATCCTTCGATGTGGTCGAAACTTGCCACTATCATATACAATGAGTACAATAACTACGATGGTTTTGTAGTGCTTCATGGTACCGACACTATGGCTTATACAGCTTCGGCTCTGAGTTTTATGCTCGAGAATCTTAATAAGCCGATTGTTCTTACAGGTTCGCAGCTTCCGATGGGAGTGCTGCGTTCGGATGCGCGAGAAAATCTACTGACAGCAATAGAGATAGCATCTGCCCGCGATGAAGAAGGAGATGCGATAGTTCCAGAAGTAACGGTGTTTTTTGAAGACAAGTTATTCCGCGGAAACCGTACAACAAAAATGAGTGCCGAGCATTTCTCGGCTTTTGCGTCGTTCAACTACGAGCCTCTTGCTGTCGCCGGAGTGCATATTAAATATTATCCGCACCTTGTGCATTATTCCGACCCCGATAAGCCTCTTCGGCTGCACACAACTATTTGTAACGATGTGGTGGTGCTTCAGTTGTTTCCGGGCATATCGGAAACAACGGTAAGAAACATACTCTCTATTCCCAATCTTAAAGCAGTAGTGCTCGAAACATTTGGTGCAGGGAATGCTCCATCCGACCAGTGGCTTGGCGATGCCTTGTCTGAGGCTACAGAGAGAGGGGTTATAGTCGTCAATAAAACTCAATGTCTTGCCGGTGCAGTGGAGATGGGGCGGTATGCTACTTCACTCAATCTTGTCTCTGCAGGAGTGATAAGCGGTTTGGATATAACGATGGAAGCACTTCTCACAAAACTGATGTACCTGCTTGGCGAAAAAGAAGGGAATACTCAAATAGTTAAGCAACTGCTCCAGAAATCGCTTTGTGGCGAAATGACGGTTGACGAGTAAACCTTGGCTTGGGTATATATAGCGTATAAAAAAACACCATAGAATAAAATGAATAATAACAAAAAACCGAATATTATGACTCTACAAAATTTAAATCCTCAAGGTTTGTGGAAAAATTTCTACAGCCTTACGCAGATTCCTCGTCCCTCTGGGCAGAAACAAGCGATATCCGATTTTATTTATAACTACGGAAAATCTCTTGGTCTTGAAACATTGCGCGACGAGATAGGCAATGTACTTATCCGCAAACCTGCATCCAAAGGTCTTGAAGATCATCCCGGCGTTATCCTTCAAGGACACATGGATATGGTGCCTCAGAAAAACTCTGATGTGGTGTTCAACTTCGAAACCGATCCTATACGCGCTTACGTTGATGGTGAATGGGTAACAGCCGAAGGCACTACTCTCGGAGCAGACAATGGCATCGGTTGTGCTACGGCAATGGCTGTATTAGCCGATAAAGAACTTGTGCATCCGCCTTTGGAAGCATTCTTTACCGTAGATGAAGAAACCGGCATGTATGGCGCTTTTGCGCTGCAAGGTGGATGGTTGCAGGGTAAAACACTCATCAACCTCGATTCTGAGGAAGAGGGTGAACTGTATGTCGGTTGTGCTGGAGGTGTTGATGCTAATATAAGTTTTGGTTTTGTGCCTGTTGAACCGCAGAATGACGATGTAGCTTTCAAGGTGGTTGTTAAAGGTTGTAAGGGCGGGCATTCCGGTTGCGATATCAATCTGCAACGTGCCAACGCCTGCAAACTGCTTGTCCGTTTTCTCAAAGACGCTATTGCCAATCAAGAGGCTTGCCTGAGTTCTATCAACGGTGGTTCGCTCCGCAACTCTATCCCTCGTGAGGCAGAGGCTGTGGTTACTGTTCCTGCTGATGGAGCCGACGACTTCCTCCAACTCGTTGATGAGTACGAAGACCTGTTCTTGCAGGAGTACAAGGGGGTTGACGATGGAATTT
Source organism: Paludibacteraceae bacterium (assembly GCA_017450605.1). Lineage (GTDB taxonomy): Bacteria > Bacteroidota > Bacteroidia > Bacteroidales > Paludibacteraceae > Colicola. Next base: position 5,798 of record JAFSTG010000044.1, read on the forward strand.
CGTTCACTGCACAAGAGGTGGATTTGCCAAAACACATTATCCCCGAAGAGATACAGGATTCGCTTGTTCATTCGCTCACGGCGTGCCCGCATGGAGTATATCGCATGATACCTGAGATGCCGGATGTAGTGGAGACAAGTAATAACCTTGCAATGATTACCACTACTGAGGGTCGTGTTGAAATATGCTGCCTTACACGTTCGTCGGTAGAAAGCCGCAAACAAGAATTGTCGGAGATTATCGAAAGTTGTTTCGCTCTTGCCGGTGCAAAGGTTGAATTTTCAGGCTCCTATCCGGGTTGGAAACCTAATGTCAACTCTCCTATTTTGCACACTATGCTTGATGTTTATGAGCACGAGTTCCAACAGAAACCTCGCATCATAACCATACATGCCGGATTAGAGTGCGGTATCATAGGACGCAACTATCCCGGTATGGATATGATATCGTTCGGACCTACAATCAAACATCCGCATTCACCCGACGAGAAAGTGAATATTGCCACGGTAGAGAAATTCTATCATTTTCTTCTGGCAACGCTTAAACGACTATAAAATAAATTGAATGCTTTAGAAACATATACCAGCTTAAAGCCTAATATACTGCTTGCTACCACCGATGCGAGTTATGCTCTTCTGCTTTCCGAAAATCTTGAACAAAGAGGTTTTGAGGTAGAGCATACTTCGAATATGCGTTTGGCTATTGAGCGAATACGTCTGCATGCTTTTGACCTCTGCATGCTTCAGACCGGTACGATGTCAGCCACTGCTTTGCAGACACTTCGTGAGATACGCCAATATGATGAGAAAATACCGGTACTTCTGCTTTCGGAAAAATATGAGAAGGAAGCCATACTCGACGGATATGCTGCCGGTTGTGACGAGTATGTGGTAACACCGGTAAGTGTTGATATACTTGAATGTAAATTATATAGCTGGCTTCGTCGGGCAGTTGTGGATGTCCGTTTGTCTCTTGCAAAAATCAGTATAGGTGAATTTGTGCTCGACCCCTCACGGCAGACATTCAGTAATGCAAGTATGTCACGGCATTTGTCTGCCAAACAAACCTTGCTGCTGCAACTCTTAGCGCAAAACAAAAATAAGGTGGTGGAGCGTGAGATTATATTGAGGAAGGTTTGGCGCGACGATAGCGTATTTGCTGCCCGTTCGCTAAGAGTGTATATCAACAAATTGAAACAGATGTTTGCCGATATCGACGGAATAGAAGTGCTTAGTGTGGCAAGACGCGGATATATGCTGGCTGAAGAATAACAGGAAATCACGTTGTTATGAGTAACCTCAATTTTGATACTTTTATGGTCTGATTAAATATTTTATTTTTTTGTACTAATTTTGTGGCCGATTTGAATTTAAAATTATGAAACGAACAATAGCAATTGTGGCGGGCGGCGATTCGAGTGAGCACGAAGTATCGCTTCGTAGTGCCGCCGGCTTATACGAATTTATGGATAAAGAGCGTTACAACTTATACATTGTTGTATTGCGAGGTGCCGATTGGCATGTTGATATGCCTAACGGTCAGAAGATATATATTGATAAAAACGATTTCACATTACCGCTGCCTTCCGGTAAGATAACATTCGATTATGCTTATATAACGATACATGGTGTGCCTGGCGAAAGCGGACAGTTACAAGGGTATTTTGATATGTTGGGCATTCCGTATTCATGTTGTTCGGTATTTGCGGCTGCGCTTACATGCCATAAGTTTGCCTGCAACCATTTCCTCAACCAATTCGGAATAGATATAGCACCTTCTATGCTCCTGCGTTCAATAAAACAAAAGAGAGAAGAACAGATAGTCGAGCGCGTCGGATTGCCATGCTTTATAAAGGCAAATACAGGTGGCAGTAGTTATGGTTGTACCAAAGTTAAAACCAAAGAAGAGATATTACCTGCTCTTGAAAAGGCATTTGCCGAGGATACAGAAGTGATAGCAGAGGCTTTCATGCAGGGCACAGAGGTTACATGCGGATTATATAAGACAAAGAAACGCTCTGTTGTATTCCCGCTTACCGAGGTAGTAACACACAATGAGTATTTCGACTATAAAGCCAAATACAACGGAGAGTCCGACGAGATAACACCTGCAAGGATAAGCGATGAACTAACCCGTAGGGTGCAGGAAACAACGCTGAAGATTTATAATCTGATAGGTTGCCATGGCATTATTCGGGTTGACTACATCATAGAAGATGGAAAAATTAAAGTTATGGATGTTAATACCACTCCGGGTATGACCGCCACAAGTTTCATCCCTCAGCAGGTGCGTGCTGCCGGAATGAATATAACCGAGGTGTTAACCGAGATAATAGAAGACTCTTTTCAGTAAGTGCCCGTTAAAAGTCAAGAATAAGATGGATTATATTAGCCACATACAGCAAGCTCTCGACTCGCTTGACTGGAAACGTCAACCGCTGAATCTTTACGGGCCTATTGCTTACGCTTTGCAATCGGGCGGAAAACGCCTGCGTCCGCAGTTGGTTCTAATGGCTGCCGATTTGTTTGGACAAGTAAATACAGACACCACTGCTGCTGCTCTTGCAATTGAAATATTTCATAATTTCACCCTCTTGCACGATGATGTGATGGATAATGCTCCTACACGTCGAGGCAGGCCTACAGTACATTATCGTTGGGATGATAACACAGCCATTCTTTCTGGCGACCAAATGCTTATAGAGGCTTACAAACAGATATCGTATATATCGTCGCAATGTCAGTCTGAGGCGTTGTCATTACTTAATAAAGTTGCTACAGAGGTTTGCGAAGGTCAGCAGATGGATATGGACCTTGAGCGACTATCATACGACAAGGTGGATGGTGAAACACTTGGCACCTATATTGAGATGATACGTCTTAAAACCTCGGTGCTGCTTGCTACAGCTTTACAACTTGGTGCACTTACAGTCGGCGCCCCCTCTGACGATTGCTCGAATCTTTATGATTTTGGTATCAATCTTGGCATTTCGTTTCAGATAGAGGATGATATGCTTGATGTATATGGCGAAGAGCAAGTCTTTGGCAAAACTCTTGGCGGGGATATCTGCGCCGGAAAGAAAACATATCTTTTGCTAACAGCTCTTGCGCGCGCCGATTGGAAGACGCGCAAACAACTGCTCGACTTGTTGCACGATGATGAACTTGCTAAAGAGAAAAAAGTAAAAGAAGTAAAAGCAATATATGACTCATTGTCAGTGCGTAATGTAACGGGCGATGCCATCAAAACTTACACACAAAAAGCACTTAGTGCACTACAAAAAGTAAATGGCAAACCGCAAGAGAAACAACAACTTATTTCGCTTGCTCTACAACTCGAACAGCGTCAACATTAACATTAACTTACTGACAATACCACCCACAGCATTCACAGACTAACATTATTTTAAAATGCCATACCGTCGTTTACCTAATACAGATCAAGCACGTTTGTATGCTTTGCAAACAGCTGTGCAAAAAGCCTCCGAAGCCGATTTCACGGAGCAGGTTCTAAATTATAAGACCCTTAATGAAGCTCGTCGTTTTTTGATAAACTACGAGGGGAAGGTTTCACAGTATCACCAGAACTTCCAATCGAAGGTGTCTGCTAATAAGCGTTATAGGCACATAGTGCAAAATGCAAGAATGTATATTTCGCATTTCATTCAGGTGCTTAACCTTGCCGTTATTCGTGGTGATATAAAGAAAGAGCAGAAAGCGCTTTACAAACTTGATATCAACAATCATATTCTTCCTGATTTAAGTTCAGAAGAAGATTTGTTGGTGTGGGGACAAAACATCATCGATGGCGAGCTGGAGAGAACAAAAATGGGTGGTTTTGCTATCTATAACCCTACAATATCAAAAGTGAAGGTTCACTATGATATTTTCAAAGAGTATCAGGTAACACAGCAGTTGCACAACAAAACGGCCAATCGCTCGTACGAGGATATGGCTACTTTGCGAGAGCAGGCGGATGCACTGATTTTGGATATATGGAATCAGGTGGAATACTATTTCCGCGATGACTTGCCTTACGCGCGTTATTGCCACTGCAAAGCGTATGGAGTAATCTATTACTATCGTACAGGCGAAAAACACCTGAGTGTGGAAACCGATAAGGAGTTGGAAAGACTCAGAGAGCAGTCTCCTACTATACAGTTTGATAATTAGTCGATTTTTATTGTTCTTTTGTCGGTAACAACGATATTAACTTTTCTGTCAAAGAATCCGGTTGGGAGGGTCTTATTTACCAATTGAAAATCGTATCCTACGCCTACTTGTGTGGTATGCTTGAAATGTCGCAGGAAACGGTCGTAGTAGCCTCCCCCTCTTCCCAAACGGTTACCATAAATATCGAATACCAATCCTGGAACAATAATCAAATCCAACTCACCTCTAAAACGTTTGCCGGTAGGTTCGGGAATACCAAGCGATCCTCGATGCAACCGATCGCCATGAGTGTAGCGGCGAACCTCAATACTGCTGCGGTGTGTAACCGGCAAGAAGAATTCTTTTTCGTCTTTGTACCTACTGCATAGTTCTATAAGGTCAGCCTCGTTGTGGATGGGGAAATAGAGCATCACTCTTTTGGCTTGACGAAACTCCTCGAGTGCCTCAATATGGGTTACAATCTCCGTTGATAGTTGCTTGCAGGTCTCTTTTTGCATGATGCGGCGACGCTGAGCTATAATCTCACGCGCTTTGGCTTTCTTTCGTTTGAGTTTTCGCCAAGGAAGAAGATTGAGCAGGTCGGTGAACGTATATTTTAGCAGCATAGTGTTTAGATGTTGGTTTTGGTTTGCAAAGTTACATTTTTTATAACAAATATAAAAATGAAAAGCCAAAGTTTGATGTTTTTCTTGCGTATTTTAAGAAATGGCATTACCTTTGCCAAAGGTTTTTAAAGAGTACTGACAGACTATACACTTATTTCTACCGACAAGCACATGAAGAAACTTTTATATATACTTTTTGTTTTGTTGAGCGTGATTTTGGCATCGTGCTCATCGTCAACTACAACTGACAACACCCCCTCTTCCGACCCCAAGTTGGCTTCGCTCACTTTTCGTGCAAACGACTCTATTCCGGGTTTGGCAGCAGCTTCGTTTACCATCGAAGAGCCTGCCGATACTGGAAAGATTTATAATATAGATTCGCTTGCATACGGTACGCGGATAGATAGCGTGGTGCCTTTATTCCGGTTTAATGCCACTCCGGCTGTCGCACGTTTGATTACTTCTCATGATACAATCGACCTTACAGGTCTGGATACCATAGATTTTAGTGAAAGGCCGGTAAGACTGTTTGTTTTGGCTGCCGATTTGGTTCATACGCGTTGGTATAATATCTATGTTAATGTTCATAATGTTGACCCCGACCTATATACATGGGAACGACTCAGTGGGCAGATTACTCCAAACGCGTATTCATCGCAGAAAGCATTTCGTTGTAATAATCAGATAGTCTTTCTTACCTCTGACGGACTTGACATATCTGCTTTTGTTTCTTCCGATGGGGTAACATGGCAATCGCGTCCGACAAATCTGCCACGGTATGTGTCGGTTAAGAAGTCTCTGCTGTTTGGCGATGGTGTACTACTTGCCGATAAAAACATGCTTTACCATTCTGCTGATGGCTTGCAATGGACAGAGCAGGATTGTTCGGCACTTGATTTCGAATTCGAGAATCTGCTGTTTTGTCTTGCCGATTCGGCATGGGCAATAGTAAGGGAAAAGTCGAACGACGACTATCATTTTGCCACTTCTGCAGATGGTAAACAATGGCATTACCATACAGAAACACTGCCTGCCCATTTCCCTGTTTCAGAGTTCGGCACAACGGTGTTTGTCTCTCCCGGATTGCGCGAGCGTGCAATCATCTTAGGTGGATATGATGCTGTCGGCAACATGCTTAATACTTCGTGGAATATCGAACGTTACGATGCGGGTGGCTTCCGGTGGACCGAATATTCCGATTCTCAACCCGGCGTATTGCCTGTTGCCGGAGCACAAGTGGTCTATTATAACGGAAGGCTCTTCGTTTTTGGAGGTATAGGGGCTGACGGGCGCTTAAAGCAGTATAAGATAAAGGAGTCGCTCGACGAGGGACTTACATGGCACGATACCGACTCTGTAAAAAACGTATTGCCGCCTTCATATACATATCGTTATGGGCAGTCGGTATTCACAGTTGATGGCGACATCTACCTCATTGGCGGTCAATCGCTCACCGAGGTCTATTCCGATGTATATAAGGGGCGTCTTGGAAGTATAGATTTTCTTAAGAAATAAAAAAATGTGCCGGTAACAAATACCGACACATTCCTTTTATTCAAAAACCTGATTAAAGTTCAATAGCTTTGCTGGCTTTGAATTTAACAACTTTCTTTGCAGGGATTTGAATCTTTGCACCATTAGCAGGGTTAACACCGGTACGAGCTGCACGCTCAGTTACACCGAAAGTACCAAAACCGATGAGTTGTACGTTCTCACCTTTTTTCAATGCACCTGCTACAGCCTCAACGGTAGCGTCCAATGCCTTTTGTGCAGCAGCCTTTGATAGACCTGCTTGAGCTGCAATAGCAGCAACGAGTTCAGCTTTGTTCATACTTAAATGATTATAAATTAAACGTTTAATTAACGATTGTTGTCGAAGGTAACAGTCTCGCCTTGTCCGCAATCTTATTTCAATCGCAAAGATATAGTTTTATTTTGAATTTACAAACAATTAGCTGAAAAAACTTATATTTTCTTACAATTTTATGTTGATTGCAGAGATTTGTACGATTTTTGTATTACCTTTGCAATAATGTCATCTTTCAAATATAATCAACAATTAACTATTAACTATCTAAATGTCTCGTAATTCGTATTTTTCATCTCTTCCTCCGGCAACTAAGTATCTTTTGCTTGTAAATGTTGTAGTTCTGCTTATCGACTATGTATTTCGTTCGATGCATATACAGTTGTCGATGATATTTGGAATGTTTAATTTTGGTAGTCCGTATCTGCATTTCTGGCAACCATTCACTTACATGTTCATGCATGCCGATTTTTGGCATTTGTTCTGCAACATGTTTGCTGTTTTCATGTTTGCCCCTGCACTTGAGCACCGATGGGGAACAAAGCGTTTTTTAATATACTATTTGGTATGTGGAGTAGGTGCCGGTTTGGTTCAGCAATTGGTTTGGTATCTTATGGGCACAACAGGTCTGACAGTGGGCGCAAGTGGAGCGGTATTTGGTGTGTTGTTCGCCTTTGGTTGGCTGTTCCCGGAAGTTGAGTTGTTCCTTATGTTTATTCCAATACCAATCAGAGCACGTATATTTGTTATTCTTTATGCCTTGCTCGAATTATGGCAAGGAGTAGCGCATACAGCGGGCGACAATGTGGCACATTTTGCACATCTTGGCGGTATGTTGTTCGGCTGGTTGCTTATCCTTTATTGGAACAGACGGGGTTATACAGGGGCTGCCAAAGCAGAATTCAAGACAGACTTCACAGAGCGCATAAAAGACTGGTGGAATAACCTTAAATTGCATTTTAGCAGTAAAAAGCAGAAAGGACGCTTCGATGGTTATCATTATAAAGATCCGATCAGTAACACTGCAAGCGAAAACTCTGATAATGCACAGGGTTATATGGGAAATAATGAAAAGACTGATAACGACGAACTTAACCGTATACTTGATAAGGTAAAATTGCATGGCTATTCGTCGCTTACCGACGAAGAAAAGGCAAAGCTATTCCGTAGAAACTGATAATTAACCTTATTTAGAGCATACACTAAATATGATTTTGCGATTTTTGATACGAACTATGATGTTGCTAATCACGATAGTGACTTTTGTGGCATTGTGCTTGGCAGCATTGTCGCCATATATCGACCCGGTCAGTTTCTCGTGGTTCGCTTTTTTAGGTTTGGGTTTTGAGTGGTTGCTTCTGCTAAATCTTATTTCGTGTGTGTTATGGCTATTTACTCATCATCGTGCTCGTGCCTTTTTCCCGTTGACAGCGATACTTCTTTCTTTGCCATCTATATTTAATACTATTAGTTTTGGCAAATCGCATATTCCTGCCGATGTAGGTCATCATTTATCGCTTCTCACTTATAACACACACCAGCTTGGCGAAGTGCGCTCGCCGGAATCAAAAGATAATGCTCTGTTGCAATATATAAAGCAGACCGATGCCGATATAGTATGTTTGCAGGAATTTGAGACTTATAAGAATGGTGCTAAAGCTCCTACGCTTCAGAATGTAAAAGATTATCTTGATTACCCTTACCATTATATCGACTATAAAGTTTATAAGGGTAATCGTCAGTATGGTACTGCAGTGTTCTCCAAGTATCCGTTGCTTGAGAAGCGTACTCTGCGTTACGAATCGGCAACTAATCAGTCAGACTTATGCCTTGTGGTTGTTTCTGGTGACACACTGTGTCTTATCAATAACCATCTGCAATCGATTCGTTTCAACAAAGACAATCTCACTGTTTCGCAGAATGTTGGAACAGAGGAACTGAAAGAAAAGACAAAAGGTATTATAGGAAAGATGCGAATAGCTTATAAGTATCGTGCTCCTCAGGCAAGATTCATAAGCGATGAGATTAAGAGTTCAAAGTATAAGACTATCGTATGCGGCGATTTTAACGATACCCCAGTGTCATATACATACCGAAAAGTGAGTAGCAATATGCGCGATTGTTATCTTGAGGCAGCACCGTTCTCTCTCGGGCACACTTTCATGCATAGGCACTTAGGAATCAGAATCGACTATGTTCTCTGCACAAAAGAGATATATGCGACATCTGCCATTGTCCCCCATGTTAATTATTCCGACCATTATCCATTGCTCGTAGAGCTTGCTTGGTAACTGGTGCTCTGAACGTTCTCACTTTAACCGACAAAGAGAGATATTTATCAGAATGTCCAACTTATGCCTGCAATATAATTGATACCTTGTGATTGGTAGCCGTAGTAGAGGTCGTGTTTGCGGTGGAGGTAATTGTTGAGTTGGAAATAAGCTGAGAGCCAACGGTTGAAGTTATATTGTACACCCAAGTTAAGGTCGATAATGGGTTTGAAATGAACGACATTGAAGTTGCTCAGTTTGTCGTGTGCAAGAGCAGTGGCAATAGGTGCCAAGGCATAGTTGCCTCCGCGGAAGTAGTTGGCTGAGTAGAGCGAAATCTTACGATTTATCTTGGCGTCAATACGTAGGTTAATAGCCCAAGGTTCGCGGTCGATGATACTGCCCTTTTTCAATCCCAGCGAATAGATATCGGCATCGAAGAAAGGCAGGTCGCTTTTCATTTTCCTAACGTTATAGTATCCGTTAAGGTCGATACTTACTATATCTTGATAGTGGTAGTAGAGCCGTGCTCCAATTTTCCAACAGTCGTGGTCGGCACCGGTGAGGTTGAAGAATCCGTTTTTGTCGGGCAGGAGGAATACATCGTATTTAGTGAGTATATAGTGCGCGTAAATATCGATACGTAAATCGGGATGTGGTCTCATTTTAAGTCCGAGGAATCCGTCAACGGGTAGATAAGTGCGGTTTCGGTGAGTTGCTATTTCGTTTTCGGCATGCACATATCGCATTATGCGGAAATGGTCTCTTACGGAACTCGTCTGCCAATCGCCAACAGCTCCACCATATAGAGCCATCCAGTCTTCGGTGAGTTTAGCTTCGAACGTAACATTTGGTGAAGGTAAGAATAATTTATCTTTGCCGGTGCAGAAATCGAGGTTAACGCCGGCATGTATGCTAAATCTTTTACCGTCGTATTGATAGTATGGCTCGGCTTTGATGGCATGGTAGTCGCTTTTAACGGTATCGCCGATGGCTATATTATTGTTGCTCCATTGGAATCCTCTCATATCGGCTTGATAGAGATGGTTCTGCACGAGAGCATCTAAGCCGATGTGATGTCCGTTACGCTGCCATTCGAAGAATGCCTCTGAGTTGACAATATGCTCTACATATCCTTGTTTCATTATAAAGGCTTCGTAGCCTGTTTGTACTTTATACTTGATATCTTTGCCGGGTAGCGAACGCACTCCTATGCGAGTGAATATCTCCCATTGGCTATCCTTGTCGTCGGTAGCAAGCTCGCTATAGCCTTTAATAGAGAATGAGCCTTTCATATTGGCAAGATTGTCGTAGTTGAAATAGCGGCCGTAGCGTGTGAAATAGATATTATTGGCATTGACGGCGAAATAAAGGTTTGTGTTGGTGAAAAGTTTCGAAAAATCGAATCCCACACGTGTGTCGCTGACCGTTTTCAGTCCCCATTGTGCAAGGTGGTTGGCGCTTATATCGAGAATTATATCCTTGCGTTCGGTCAGGCGGTAAGCAAAATCGGCTTGCGTGTTGACATGTCCGAAGGCGCCACGAAGAAATCCACGCAATGGCTTGGCATGCGTGAAGTTGGTTTGTGCATAACCTAATTGATTAAAATTGAAGTCGGTGCTAAATACGGTATTACTATAGTCAGAATATTGTATGTCGGCTGATTCGTGTTTTATTTCAATCGATTCCGGTCGCACGTCAATCTTACCCGCACTTTGTATGGTAGGGGTGTATTCGCGTTCGATTGTAATACCTCGCTCGATATATGTCGAATCTTTTTGAGCTTGTGCTTGCAGCGAGCAAACGAGCACTAATGCCAAAACTATTATATTATTCTTCTTCATCGTTTTCATTGTCTTCTTCGTTTGATTGTTTTTCTTTTTGTTCTATCAGGCTGAGTCGTTGCTTGATGATATCTTGTATTTCATCTTGCGGCTTATAATTGTTTTGCAGACTTAGCAAGTACTGTTTAGCTTGGAAGAGGTCATCTTTTTCGACGTAGATGTCAGATAGGAGAATAAAACTTTTAGCGAGCCAGAATTGGTGTGAAGTGTTGAGTTTGGCAAAATTCATTATTTCTTCTTCGGCTTTATCGGTTTGTTTGATGTCGAAGTAAATTTGCGCACACATATACTTGGCTTCAGCTCCTTCTGCCCGTCTTACATCGCTTGCCAAAAGTTGCAGGTCGGCGAGTGCAAGGTCGTTTTGGTGAAGGTTATAAAATGCTTTTCCTCTATTGTAGTGAGCTTCACGTATCACATCGTCGGAAGCGGTGTTGTCGTCGATTATCTCGGTGGAGATGTTGATAGTTGATTCATTATCGCCTGTGAGGTAACTGCAACGCAGCACACCGAGTCTTGCAACGTTGAGTTTATCTGACGAAGAAGCGTTTTTCTGTAGCATTCGGAAATACTCGAGCGATGTTTTATAGTCTTTGTCATCGTATGTTATCTCTGCTGCTCTCAGACATGCTTCTTCCATGAACGGGTTGCCAGTCATTTGGCATAACTTCTTGTATTCCACTAATGCTTCATGGCGTTTGCCTAATCTATAGTAACTATCTGCGAGGTAGTATTGCGAATGTGTGCAGTAGCGTCCTCCTGTGCAGAATTTGCTTATATATGTATTGAATCCTTCTGCGGCCTCCTTGTAGTTGGCAAGCATGTATTGTCGTTCTGCTGTTATGTAGAGTAACGAATCTTCTTTGTTGGTTACCACCATTTTCGATTTGCCGAGAGTTTTAGTGTAAGCGACATAATCGGCAATGTTATTAGTCTCGACATACGCAGCTTGCAATCCATCGAGTGCAAGATATGCCTCTTCGCTTTGAGGATATTGTTTGATAACCTGTTTGTAGGCAACGATGGCTTCTTCTAATTTTGACATATTGTAATATGTCATTGCTTTTTCAAGTGCAGCCTTTCGTGCCATATTGCTGTTGGGATAATCGGTGAGCAGACGGTCGTATGTTTTTACTGCCTCATCGTTTTTATCCTGCATAAGGAATGCTCGTGCTGTCTCGTAGAGTGCATCGTCGGCGTAATCGGAGCGGGGGTAGGTATTTACTAATCTCTCGAGTACATTTATCTTGTCGTTATAGCGTTTCAGCAGTCCAAGGGCATAGCCTCGCTGGAAGATAGCATAGTCGGCACCGGTGCTTCCTATGGCGATAACCTGCGAGTAACATTTCTCGGCCTTTGAGAAATCGCGTTCGTGGAAATGGCAGTCGCCAATCCTGTTGAGTGCATCTGCATAAGTGGCAGATGCTGGGTCGGCTTTGAGGATATATTCTGAAAATTCTTTTTGAGCTTCTTGATACGACTTCTCCGAGAAATAGATGTATCCCATCAGGTACTTAGAAGGCTCATAGTTGTTGCTCTTATCGGCATTTTTCTGCTTGCGATAGGTACTTACGTCGTTTTTTGCCTTGTCATAATCGCGCAACCGGTAGTAAGCTTCAGCACGCCAATAGTAACTCTCTGTTTTATAGTTCGACGAACCTTTGGTGTCGTTGATGACGGCAGTAAACAGGTCGATGGCTTTGGCGGTATTGCCTTGCTCGAATGCTTCAACGGCGAGCTGATATTGCAAGTAGTGTTTGGTTTCGACGATTTTTGGCGACGGGTTTTCTATTTGGCATATAGCATCGTATCCTGCTTGATAGTTTTTCGAGGAAAGGAAAACATCAGTCATTAGTGTCCAAACCTGCTCTTTGTGTTTCGACTCTGGGTATGCTTTCAGAAAGTCGGTGAAAGCTGTAATACTCTCTCCTAATGCCGACGACGATTGGTAGGTGGTTAAGGCATAATTGTACATTGCTTCTTCTTTAATGACAGGGTCGAAATCGTAGCGCATAGCGGCGGAGTATGCTACTTTTGCCAACTCGGTGTGGCCGAGTTTGACGTAAGCATTACCGGTGTTCATGCAGGTGTTCTGACTAAGTTCGTCGTTTGTTTTTTTTACTTTATTGAGCCAAAGAACCGCTTTCTCGTAGTCATGCATTTGAAAATACGACATGCCGAGCAAGTAGAGATCTTCGCGCAGCAATTGTTTGTTCTGTTTGGTAAACGACTCTTCGTAAGCAAGCAGATGTTGTTGAGCTTGTTCGTATTTGCCTTGTTGATAATAAATCTCGCCTAACATGCGGTGCAGTTCGCCGCTGTTTTCTGAGTCTTTTTCAATGGCGAGCAAGCGCTCGGCTCGAGCATAAACCTCGTCGTACTGCTTTTGCTGATAATAGATTTGCACTATATAATAAGGTACAATATCCTTATATAATTCGCTATTCTCTATTCTTAAAAAGCCTGGTAATGCCTTGCCGTAGTTGCCAAGCAGGTATTGGCAAACCGAGTAGTAGTATTGTGCTTGAAGCTGATAGAGCGATTCTTGCTCTTTTAGACGGTAGAATAGTTGTGCTGCTTGTTGCAGTTCTTGCATTTCCAAGTGTGCGTATCCTTTGTAAAATAACAAAGTAGGTTGATGATCGCGCGACAATTCACTGATTTCTACCTTGTCGAAGTGCTTGTTGGCTTGTTTGAACTTACGCTTTTCGATGAGCAGAGTACCGAGCATAAAATGCACCTCCGACGAGTAGGTAGTGTATGGATAGGCAAGCAGATATCTGTCGAGAAGCTGTTGAGCATCGTTTTGCCTGAGTTCGAACGAGTTTGATGCAAGAAAAAACTGTGCTTTTTCAATATCTTGTGCCCCTCGCGATGCAATATACTGCATAAGCATATTTTGCGATGCAGCATAATGCTGCTGGTAGTAGAGGGTTATACCTTCTTCCAATTTGCGCTCGCTATTGGTGTAAATACCTGTCTGTTGGGCAACAATCTGTCCTACGCATATAAGGGCAACTACAAAACTTAGTAGCCGCTTAAAACTCTTCTTTCGGTTCATTGCAATGTATGTCTGAATGTAAATACGATACATGTCTACTATCGGCACCATATCAGCCGACAAAGTTACTAAATTATTTTGAAATAGCAAATAATTAAAACACTTCTAAAAAATCCTCACTGCGGGATTGTATTGTTAACAAAGAAGCAGACCTACAGGGGTCTGCTTCTTTGTATCTCATGAAGGCCTCGAGCCGATTTCAAGTTGATAGGGTTATTGAACGGCAGTTGGAATCTGGTCTCCGAGGGTTGACATTGCGCAGCGGAAGCCGATTGTGCAACTCGACTTGTCCTGATCAAGATAGCGGCGGGTAGAAGGATTCAGCCAATAGATTCTGTCGTTCCACGAACCGCCTTTATACACGCGCGTGTTCTTTGTTATCTTTGGTGCAAGAATATCTGTCGGGTCGAGTTTGGCTACCGACAACTCTCCCAAGCCAATAGTGTCGATAGGATATTCGGTAGGAATACGCGAAGCCTTATCGCCATCTTTATAGTCGCGTACGTCATCACTGCTTGTCCACTCAATAGCTAAACGACCCAGAGAGTCAACTTCATAGCTGCCGTTGACAAGTTTTGCACGCGAGAATATATTACCACGGAAAGAGTTGTATTCGGAAATTTCCTGGAAACTTGTTTCCCTGTAAACATCCAAAACCCATTCGTTTACGTTACCTGCCATATTATAGAGTCCGAAATCGTTAGGCATGAATGCATCAACAGGTGCGGTGATAACATATTTATCGTTCAGTGCACCGCTTACACCCATCATATCACCTCGGCCTCTAATGAAGTTGGCTTGCAACTGTCCTCTTTGTTTCTCGGTGAGGTTACGCGGGTGATAACCTGACCATGGATAAACTTTGCCTTCGATGGTGAGTCCGTCGTCGCCGGCTACAGGAGCAAATGCTGCAAACTCCCATTCAGCCTCGGTTGGAAGGCGGTAACCTACAACTAACAATCCGTCGGAACGGTCAATCTTGCGTTCTCCTCCATAAGAGTTCAATTTCGGGTGCTTGCCAGCTTCGGGTAGATAGTCGCTAACAAGCAAGTACTTATCGGTATTGAAGACGAACTTGTCGCGAATGTATTCATAACTCGGGCGATACATTGAGATGGTGTTCGACGGGTCTTCGGGGTCGGGTACTTCCCACTCGTCCATAGTGTAACCAGTCATTGCTTCCCATTCTTCTTTATATGCTTCATCATCGGTCGGCGTAAGCTCTGAGAAAACAGGGAAATTAATAATACCAGCTCTAACCAAAGCCAATTCGTTAACACGGTCGGTACGCCATTGGCAATAGTTCATTGCTTGTTCCCATGATATACCTACTACAGGATAGAAAGAGAAAGCAGGATGACGGAAATAATTTTCAAGGTAAGGCTCGTTGTATGCCAACTCAGAGCGCCAAACGGTGGTATCGGGTAAAACAGCGTCAACAAGTTCGGGAACACTCGGACCAAACACTAATTTCATCCAATGCAGATACTCACGCCAGTTAAGGTTCGTTACTTCATACTTATCCATGTAGAATGAACTAACGGTTACTGCACGCTGAGGATTATTGCGCGGAGCAGTGATAAATTCGTCTTTCTCACCCATGGTGAAAGTACCACCCTGTATGGCAATCATTCCGACCGGATTGACATTGCCGACACCCTCAAGTGCCTCAAAATTAGTGGTACGCTCATCAAAATAGTTCCAACCGGTGGTGTTGGAAACACGAGTGTTAAGTTCTCTCTTCGCGCATGCCGAAAATACAACAATCAGCGAAAATAATGCTACGATTCTTGATGTTTTCATAATATGGTTTTCGTTTTTTTACTAACTGATATTTGATAGTACACTACAATCAGCTCGCAAAAATACAATTTTTTTTGTAATTAATCTAATGTTTACTGCAAAAAGTGAAAAAAAAGTTGATTTTTCTCATTAATAGTCCCTTTTTTGACTCCGTAAAATAAGTTATAGGGGTGCTAAAATGTAATTTTTTTCATTTTTTTTGCATTTTGCTGAAAAATCAGTACTTTTGCAAAATGTTTTTAAAATTGGGTAATAAGCTATGTGAATTTCGTCGTCCGGTTGTGATGGGGATACTTAACGCGACCGACGATAGTTTCTATGGTGCTTCGCGAGCTTCAACTGCTGAAGATTTACTAAGGTCGTTGAGAGTGGCGATAGCGCAAGGAGCTGATATTATTGATGTGGGGGCGTGTTCTACGCGCCCGGGCAGCGAGCCTGTGAGCGTTGAGAAAGAGACTGAGAGACTTGGTTTTGCATTAAATATTATCCGTAACGAGAACACAACGGTACCGCTCTCTGTGGATACCTTTCGCGCCGAGATGGTGGTGATATGTGCACAATACGGAGTGGATATAATAAATGACATATCGGGTGGCAACGAAGAGATGTTCACTAAGGTGGCGCAATACGATATGGGTTATGTGCTGACTCACAATGATGTGTATGCGGACGATGCTAAAGTGATTGATTATTTTCAAAGACGCATAGACAAACTGAATAAAGCAGGGGTGAAAGATGTGATAATCGATCCCGGATTCGGATTTAATAAAGATGTGGCAGACAATTATCGTATGCTTGGACTCTTGCCTCTGCTAAAAGAGATGTCTGGCTTGCCTGTGTTGGTGGGGATGTCTCGCAAATCGATGATTTATAAAGTGCTTGGTGGTTCTCCTGATGAAGCCTTGGCCGGTACGATTACTGCTCAAACTCTTGCCCTCGACCGTGGAGCTGATATAATTCGTGTTCACGACGTGAAAGAAGCGGTGGATACCGTTAAGATATTTATGGCGATGCATAACTCAAAAGATATAAGGAAATAATGGGTTTTTATATAGGATTTAAAGACATAATAGATATTTTTCTCGTAGCTTTGATTCTCTACGAGACATTCCGTTTGTTGCATCGCTCGGGTATGACGAATCTGTTTTGGGGACTCTTCTTGTTTGTGTTCGCATGGTTCATGGTCTCGTATGTTTTTCAACTGGAACTGACCGGAGCTTTGTTCGACCGAATAATAAGTGTGGGTGCTATTGCAATACTTATTATTTTTCAGGACCCTATCCGAATGTTCTTTAGTCGCTTAGGTTCGCGTTTCAACGTACAGGTCTTCCAGCGGTATTTCAAAAACTCGCAGAATCACTCAGCTGGCGAGAATGAAGTTATTCAGGTAGTCATGGCGTGCAAGAAAATGTCTAAGACTCATACAGGAGCTCTTATTGTTATAACACGCGAGCAAGACCTTAACGATTATCAAAAAACCGGAGAGCGCCTTGATGCTGTTATCTCTGAACGTCTGATACAGCAGATATTCTTCAAGAACACGCCCTTGCATGACGGGGCAATGTTCATCTGTGCAGGTAAGATAAGTACAGCTGCATGTATTCTGCCGGTATCTCAGCGTCAGGATATTCCTCAAAATTATGGTTTGCGTCATCGTGCAGCCTTGGGAATAACGGAGCGCACAGATGCTCTTGCCATAGTGGTGTCGGAAGAAACAGGACTCATCTCTGTTGCCGACAACGATAAAATACAAACGGTTAAGATTGACGAATTGAGCCGAATCCTATCGTCGGTGATGTGACAGAAAATCCGAATTAACAAAAAATATGATAATATATGACATTTAAGAGAACTCTTGTAACAACTGCATTGCCATACGCAAACGGTCCGGTGCATATCGGACATTTGGCAGGTGTGTATATCCCCGCCGACATCTATGTGAGATATTTGCGTTTGAAAAAGCGTCCCGTTTTATTTGTGGGTGGTAGCGACGAGCATGGAGTGCCCGTTACTATTCGAGCAAGAAAAGAAGGAATAACAGTACAGCAGGTGGTTGACCGTTACCATTATTTGATAAAAGACTCGTTTGAACGTTTCGGAATATCATTCGATGTATATAGTCGTACTACTTCTAAAACACACTATCGTCTGGCTTCCGAGTTCTTTCGCAAGTTATACGACGAAGGCAAATTCATTCAGCAAACAACCGAGCAGTTCTACGACGAACAGTCGCATGAGTTTCTCACCGACCGTAATATCCGTGGCGAATGTCCTCATTGCCATTCAGAGGGTGCATATGGCGACCAGTGTGAGAAATGTGGTCGTACATTGTCGCCCGACGAACTGATTAATCCTTACAATGCCGTCAACGGTAATCCGTTGACCAAACGTCCTACCACTCATTGGTATCTGCCATTGGACCAGTATCAGTCGTGGCTTGAAGACTGGATACTTAATCAGCATAAAGAGTGGCGACCCAATGTATATGGTCAGTGCAAATCGTGGTTAGACGGCGGTTTGCGTCCACGTGCAGTAACTCGTGATTTGAATTGGGGCATCCCTGTGCCGGTGGAAGGAGCAGAAGGAAAAGTGTTGTATGTGTGGTTTGATGCGCCAATAGGATATATCAGTAATACGAAGGAACTATGTGATGCTCAGCCGGAGAAGTTCGGTAAGTGGGAAACATGGTGGAAAGATTCGTCAACACGTCTTATACACTTTATCGGTAAGGATAATATTGTTTTCCATTGCATAGTATTCCCTTCAATGCTAAAAGCTGAAGGCTCGTATATATTGCCGGATAATGTGCCGAGCAACGAGTTTTTAAATCTTGAGGGTGATAAGATAAGTACCTCACGCAATTGGGCAGTATGGCTCAATGAGTATCTTGATGACTTTCCCGGCAAGCAGGATGTGCTCCGTTATGTGCTCACTGCTAATGCTCCGGAAACGAAAGATAACGATTTTACATGGGCAGATTTCCAAGCCCGTAATAACAACGAACTTGTTGCTATCTATGGCAACTTTATCAATCGTGCGATGGTTCTCACCCATAAATACTTTGGCGGTAAGGTGCCTCTAAGAGGTGAACTGACCGACTACGACCGCACAACGATAGAGGAATTTATTAACTTAAAACAGACTCTTGAAGAGTTGCTTGAGAATTTCCGTTTCCGTGATGCACAAAAAGCTGCAATGAATTTAGCAAGAATAGGTAATAAGTATCTTGCTGATACCGAGCCATGGAAGTTGGCAAAGACCGATATGAGCAGAACTGCTACCATTCTTAATGTTGCGTTACAGATAGCCGCTAATCTGAGTATAGCTTTCGAGCCGTTTCTGCCTTTCTCATCGGCCAAACTGCGTGGTATGCTCAATTTGGCGGAAGATGCCGATTGGGGACAGCTTGGTTCGATAGATATTCTTCAAGCTAACAGTGAGTTGCAACAGCCGGAGTTGCTCTTCCTCAAGATAGATGATGATGCTATTCAGATTCAACTCGACCGTTTGCAGAGAATAAAGAAAGAGAACGAAATTCAGTCGTGGCAACCTGCAAAAGTGAAAGAACCTACAAATATCGATGAGTTCGCTAAGGCTGATATTCGTGTGGGAACTGTTCTCGAATGCGAGAAGGTAAAGAAGTCAGATAAGCTCTTATGCTTCAAAATCGACGATGGTATGGGTGGTCGCACTATTCTTTCTGGCATAGCTCAGAGTTATCCTGAGCCGGAGAAGTTGGTAGGGCAACAGGTACTATTCATAGCTAATTTCCCTGTTCGTAAGATGATGGGTATGGAGTCGCAAGGCATGATACTCTCAGCTGTGGATGCCGATGGCAAGTTAGTGCTGGCATCGGTTAGCCGTCAGGTTAAAAACGGAGCACAGGTGGGATAGCAGGTGGCAGGTAGCAAGTGGTAGGAAAAAACTTTTTTTTAGCAAAAATTTGCGTATTTGAGAAACTTATTGTATTTTTGCACCCGCTTTTGAGAAATGCACGTATTTTCTCACAAGTAAGTTCTTTTGGCGAGGTAGCTCAGCTGGTTAGAGCGCATGATTCATAATCATGAGGTCCCCGGTTCAATCCCGGGCCTCGCTACAAGAATTATAAAATATAACGGTTATAAGGTGTGTCGAGGAGGCATACCTTATTTTGTACTCTAAGTTATTTTAATTTTTAAAAGCATTCCGACAGGTACAATTTTTGTAGTTTATGCAAAAATATGTAATTTTGTAAATTGTAATACAGGCTTTGTTTGAATATGGTAGAAGTTGAATTTATTCTTCTTGTATTTTCTATACTTTTTATAGTTAGCATTCTAACTGATAAGATAGGTAGCAAATTGGGGGTTCCTGCCTTGTTGCTGTTCCTGCTTGTAGGAATGTTGTTTGGAGACGATGGCTTAGGTCTTCATTTCGCTAACATAGGCCTTGCTCAGGCTGTAGGTACGTGTGCATTGTGTGTCATACTTTTCTCGGGTGGTATGGATACCAATCTTGCAACTGTGCGACCTGTACTATGGCAGGGTGTTACACTTGCTACTATAGGTGTGGTTCTGATGGCGGGCTTTACTGGCGGGATTCTATGGTTGCTTGGTAAAACCTCTCTAATGGCTCCGGTAGCATTAGGCTCTTGTTTGCTTATTGGCTCTACGATGTCTTCTACCGACTCCGCTTCGGTCTTTAGCGTCCTTCGTTCTAAAGGTATTCGGTTGAAGTACAACTTGCAGCCGATGCTCGAACTCGAAAGCGGCAGTAACGACCCTGTAGCCTATATACTGACAACAACAATGATAGGTATTGTAAAAATGGAGGTTCATCAGTCGGTATGGGGCATAATAGGAACAGTGATATTGCAGATTGTGGTGGGAGCATTGCTCGGCTATCTGCTGGGCATTATGCTGGTTTGGTTTGTAAATAAGGTATCGATATCTAATCGCTCGTTATACCCTATATTGGTGCTTGCAAGTTGCATCTTTATATTCTCTGTAACATATTATCTTAAGGGCAATCCTTATCTTGCTGTATATATAGGTGGACTGATGTTCGGTAACTCGAAGTTTGTTCATAAGACTTCAACATTAGGATTCTTTGATGGTATAAGTTGGCTTTGTCAGTTGGTTATGTTCCTCACTTTGGGTTTGCTTGTTAATCCGAGCGAGATGATAAGTAACGGTGTGTGGTTGCCTGCAATAATCTTAAGCGTGATAATGATATTCCTTGCCCGACCTCTCAGCACATATATATGTCTTCTGCCGTGGCGCAAGTCATTGCCATTCAATGCCAGACTTTTTGTCTCGTGGGTTGGGCTGCGCGGTGCTTCGCCTATTATCTTTGCTATATTATGTGTTGCAGCCAGTGTGCCTCGCGGCGAGATAATATTTAACATAGTATTCTTCTGCACTCTTATATCTTTACTCGTGCAGGGAACATCGCTTTCAGCAATGGCGCGTCTGTTGAAAGTAGATTTGCCGCCGCTGAAAAAGCATAACATAAAAATTAATGGCGAGGTCGATTTGATGGAAGAGGTGAAATCGGTATCGGTAGAAATACTTATTATAGATGAGATGCTACGTGCAGGTAATCAGTTGATGGATCTTGGTCTTCCTCACGAGACGTTAGCTATTCTTGTCAGGCGGCCAAGAGTGAATACGGCGGGTGAGGTGCTATTTGTTCCGACAGGTAGAACAGAACTGCAAGTGGGCGACCACCTGCTCGTCATCGGTAATGACAAGACTGTTCTCAACAATCTGAAAGAGACTTTGATAGAACATGCCGATGTGCACAAACTACCGGCTCGGTCGTTGTTAGAAAATATTCCACAGTGGCCGGTGAAATATTTAAGAATGATAAAAGAGAAGTTGTTGTCGCTTAAAAGAAAAAAAGAGCAATAATCATAAGTTCATCATGAGAGAACGTTGGGCAGTCATAGTAGCCGGTGGTAGCGGTTTGCGTATGGGATCCGACACGCCAAAGCAGTTTATGCTTTTAGCAGGTCGGCCCGTGGTTATTCATACGTTAGAAAAGTTTGCCGACTGTCATATTGTGCTGGTGTTGCCGGAATTGCAAATACCATTTTGGAAGTCTTTATGGCATCAGTATCAGTCCACTTTATCGGTTGAGGATATACAAATAGCCGTAGGTGGTGCAACACGTACAGAATCGGTGCTCAATGGTTTACATTATGTACCCGATGGTGTACTTGTAGCCATACACGATGCTGTGCGTCCATTGGTGTCGAAACATCTGATAGAAGAATGTTTTGTTAGTGCCGACAAAACCGGTTCGGGTGTGGCAGCAGTGGAGTGTACCGATAGTTTGAGGCAAAAGAACCCTGACAGCGGTACAACAACAGCGGTTGACAGGTCTCTCTATTTGTTGATGCAGACGCCGCAGACCTTTCGTTCTGAAGACATAAAACGGGCTTATCAAGTAGTATGTAACAGAAATGACAGCCGTCTGTTAACCGACGATGCCACGGTGTACGAGGCAACAGGAAACGCTCTCCATTTCTTAAAAGGCGAGCGTTCGAATATCAAAATAACTCTGCCCGTTGACCTCCGTGTGGCTGAGGCATTGTTATAAGAAACAGTAACTGACATTTTGTCAGTTGCAAATAATTGGCATTTTGTTTGTATAATTTTTATTGAGTTTGAATAATAGGCGGTGTATATTGTCTGTGTTAGGACGGTGTCGTATGATGCTGTTAATGGTATGCTTGCTATTTGCTTTTTCTGTTTCTGCAGCCGATACAAAAGGTTCGTCGAAGAAAGAAAAGCGGGTGGCAACTAAAATCAAGACATGGCATTTGGCAGACGATTATAGTGTAGCAGATACATTGCAAGCAGACACATCGTATATAAACCTGCCTATGCGTGAGTTGCCTCGTACATATTCGATTGCAAACAGTTATAATGGCAACTTTGTGTCGCCCATAGAATCGAAGATTTATTTTGATAGAAAGCCAAAACTTAATTTTTTGTTTGCGCAGTCGTATATCCCGTATCTGATTACCTCGCGCGATGTGCAATTTTATAATACTACTACACCTTACAGCCGGGTAGAGTATAAACGAGGTTTCACTACTTATAGGGAAGAACATGATATCGACTTCTTCTTCACCGGCAATATAGGACGACGTTTGAACTTAGGAGTTGGCCTTAACTATCTTACCGGGGTGGGACATTACGAATCGCAAGCAGGTAAACGGTTTAACGGACAAATATTTGGTTCGTATAACGGCAATCATTATTCCATTCAGGCAGGAGTGGTCTTTAACACACTTACAAATCAGGAAAACGGTGGTTTGGATACGTTGGCGGAGCTTGGCGGTGCACTTAGCTCATACGATTTGCCATATCGGATGAGCGGTCAGTCGGCACTTAAGCATATAAGCGGTTTTTTCAATCATTACTATAGTCTGACAGTTGAACGTGAGCGGCGAGTGCCGCTTCCCGAACCTCGCGGCGGCTGGATTGGCGATGAGCCACGCGATACGGTGATAATTGATTATATACCTGTTACCACCTTCAAGCATACGTTCGAGTGCGGACAGACAGCAAAGCAGTATCTTGAGAAGTCGGTGCCCACTTCTTTCTTCGAAAATACCTATTTCAGCACAGGCTCAACGCGCGACACTGCGAGTGTGATTAACTTGCGCAACACCCTTTCTGTTACTTTCGAAGAGGAATTTAACAAATGGTTGCGCTTCGGTGCTACAGTGTTCGCTACAAATGAATTTGAGAGATATGCTTATACTGTTGGTGATACCGCAAGTATGTTTACGTTAGGCTATCCGTCGAATGTTAGTAGTAATGCCCTTGCTCAGCTGTTTCTGCCAACCGACACGGTAAAAGCTCATCATTGGACAAACAACACATGGATAGGAGCTTCGCTCTATAAAAACAATGGCAAGTATATACATTACGGTTTCAGTGGCGAGGTGTGTCTGGCTGGATATAAGATAGGTGAGTTTGCCGTAAGAGGACATTTGGACGGAGATTTCCGTGTCGGACGCGATACGATGTATATAAAAGCATCGGCATACGTTAAGAACCAGCAGCCCGATTGGTTTATGTCGCATTATCGCTCGAACCATTATATTTGGGAAAACGACTTTCAGAAAATTTATCGTTTTTATGTGGGTGGGGAGATAAGTTATCCGACCAAATACGTCAAACCGTCAGCCCGTGTACGTTTCGAGAATATTACCCGTCATATCTATTTCGATAGTCATGGTCTGCCACGGCAGCACGATGCTAACATACAAGTGCTTGCCGTTGATGCCAAAGTGGATATCCGCACAAAGCGTTTTGGTATGGAGAATACGGTAGTCTATCAACTTTCGTCGTCTAACTTGATGCCGCTGCCAACGTTGGCACTTTATCATAATGTGTATTACCACGATTGTTGGTTCAAAGCACTAATGGTACAAATGGGAGTGGATATGAATTATAATACAGCCTATTATGCACCGTTGCTTAATCCTGCTACCGGACAGTTTATGGTTCAGAATTGGCAGAAGGTAGGCAACTATCCGGTACTGAACGTGTATGCTAACTTTTACGTAAAACTCCTCAGACTTAAGTTCTTTGCACAGTTTACGCATTTTAACTATTACTTTATGAAAAATAAAACATACTATTCGATGCCTAACTATCCGCTCAATCCTCCGGTGTTCAGAGCTGGATTGGCATGGCATTTCTATAACTAACAAAACCTTAGCTAAACTATTATGAATCAGTCGTTACATTTAAATAAAACATTGCGTTTTGCTCATCAGGAGGCACAGCGTTTAGGAAATGAGTATGTATCGCCCGAACATTTGGTATTGGGCATGCTGCGTTTAGGAAAAGACACGCAAGATACATTGTTCGATGCTAAGTCGGCAGGTTCTAATATGTCGACCGGCAACATATCGTCGGATGCAGCGTTGAGTGTACTTAACTCGTTAGGTGTTAATCTCGATGACTTAAAATTCGAATGTGAAAGATTGGCAAAGACCAAGTCGCAAGAAATGCTCAAGGATGGAGATAATTCAGCTATTAGGATTTTGAAAATTGCAGAGTTGGAGACCTTGTCGCTTAAAGAATCAACCTCCGACACTAAACATTTATTATTGGCTATTATGAAAGATCAAACAAATTCAGTGGCTCAACTGCTTACCGATAAATATGGTATAACCTACGACAATATCAAATTGAAAGTGCGCACAACAAAGAGTAGCACTCCTTATATGGAAGGGTTTCTTGATGCGGAAGATGACGCTGAGCAATCAGTTTCTGACGAAAATAAGGAAAAGCAGCAGTCGAAAATGCATAAGTCGGAGACTCCGGCCCTCGATAGTTATGGAATAGACATCACAAAGAAGGCTCGTCAAGGTCTGCTCGATCCGGTGATAGGCAGGCAGGCGGAGATAACACGTGTTGTGCAGATTCTCTCTCGTCGCAGAAAGAATAACCCCATATTGATAGGCGACCCTGGTGTGGGTAAATCGGCTATAGTAGAGGGCTTGGCAATGCGTATCAACAACAGGGAAGTGTCGCCTGCCTTGTTCGGCAAGCGTATTGTAACCCTCGATTTGGCTTCAATGGTGGCAGGAACAAAGTATCGTGGTCAGTTTGAAGAAAGAATGAAAAATGTTCTCACCGAACTGCAGGCTAATCCTGATATAATTTTGTTTATCGATGAGATTCATAATATTATAGGTGCCGGGAACGCATCCGGTTCGCTTGATGCAGCCAATATTCTAAAACCAGCTCTTTCTCGCGGCGATATTCAGTGTATAGGTGCAACAACCATTAACGAATACCGTCAGAGTATCGAAAAAGACGGAGCATTAGAGCGCCGTTTCCAGAAAGTGATGGTTAAGCCTACTACTGCCGAAGAAACGATAGAGATACTTGGGCAGTTGGCTCCACATTATGCTGAGCATCATAATGTAACCTATTCGAAAGAGGCTATTAAGGCATGCGTTACTCTTACCGACAGATATATATCCGAGCGTGCTTTTCCGGATAAAGCCATTGATGCTCTTGATGAGGCAGGTGCAAACAAACGTATCAGTCTGCCTATTGCTCCTAATTCAATCGACGAGATACAAGAGCAACTTAACTCTGTTATCAATGAGAAAAAGGCTGCTATCAGCCGCAAAGATTTCGAGAATGCCGTAGCCTTGCGCGATAAGGAACGTGATTTGGAGTTGGCACTTAAAGGCGAAATGAGCCGTTGGCGTAGAGCAACAGATACCGAGGTTCCCGTTGTTGACGAGGAAGATGTGGCACGAGTGGTGGCAATGATGTCGGGTGTGCCGGTGCAGCGTCTCAGCACCGACGAGAACATACGTCTGCGTGAGTTGTCAGCTCGCCTTTCAAAACGAGTTGTGGGTCAACAGCAAGCAATAGCGAAAATTTCGCGTGCTATTCAGCGAGGTCGTGTAGGGCTGAAAGCTCCTAATCGTCCGATAGGCACATTCCTCTTCTTAGGACCGACAGGTGTAGGTAAAACATATCTTGCCGAGTGTTTGGCAGAAGACCTGTTTGGTAAAAGCGATGCACTTATAAGAATTGATATGTCGGAGTATATGGAGAAACATGCTGTGTCACTTCTTGTCGGAGCGCCTCCGGGGTATGTGGCTCACGAGGATGGCGGTAAACTAACAGAAGCAGTACGCCGTAAACCCTACTCGATAGTACTCTTCGATGAGATTGAAAAAGCTCATCCAGATGTGTTCAATATATTACTTCAGGTAATGGATGAAGGACGCCTGACCGACCGCCAAGGCAAAGAGGTTGATTTTAAAAATACAATAGTGATATTAACCTCAAACACCGGTACGCGTCAACTTAAAGATTTCGGACAAGGCATCGGTTTCCATGATACTCCCGTTCTTACACAGCAGAAAGCTGAAGACATACTGCGTAAGGCACTTAACAGAACGTTCGCGCCGGAGTTCCTTAACCGTATAGATAATATAGTTGTATTCGAGCAACTTAATGAGGAATCGATGCGGCAGATTGTTGATATTGAACTTGGGCAGACTATCAAACAATTGGCAACGATGGGTTACAGTCTCGAGTTGACCGACGAGGCAATGAAACTGATATGCAGGAAAGGTTACGATGTGCAGTATGGCGCCCGACCTGTAAAAAGGGCAATACAGACCTATGTGCTTGATGCGCTTACCGACCTCATGCTCGACGGAAATCCGTCGGCTGCCTCTACGATAGTTGTAGATGTCGCAAAAGATTCGGAATCGACAACGGCATCATGGAAATCGGCAGAACAGCTGATTCTGCTTCCGCAGAGAGAAGACAAACAGCTTGATTAGTTTTTCATTAAATAATATAAGATTATGGTAGTAGAAATGAATGATGCCAACTTCAAGAGTCTGTTGGCAGAGGGTAATGCCCTCGTAGTTGATTTTTGGGCACCATGGTGCGGACCATGCAAAATGCTCGGACCCGTCATTGAACAATTGGCAGACGAATTTGACGGAAAGTTAGTTGTAGGAAAGGTTAATGTTGACGAGAACGATGAGGTGTGTCAGGAATATGGCATTATGAACATCCCTACTGTTTTGTTCTTTAAGGATGGTAAACTCGTTGACCGCCACGTTGGCTTTGCACGAAAACCGGAAATGGAGCAGAAATTTTCAGCACTGCTTTAGTCCTGTAAATTAGCCACGGGCAATCGGTCAGGATTACTCGTTATCCATCCTCCTGCCACGGGCTATCGGTCTGGATTACTGCGTTATCCCTCCCCCCTTGCCACGGGCAATCGGTCAGGATTACTGCGTTATCCCTCCCCCCTTGCCACGGGCAATCTTATAATAACAAAACATCTCTATAAACCTCGAGTAAACTCGATTTATAGAGATGTTTTGTTATTGTGATCCGGTCGGGATTCGAACCCGAGACCCACAGCTTAGAAGGCTGTTGCTCTATCCAGCTGAGCTACCAGACCAGCAAAAGGGCTTTCTTGGAAAAGCGCTGCAAAAATACAATAATTTTCTTAAATATGCAAATTGAGGTGATAATAGGGCAAACTATAAATGTATATTCTTTAGAAGAACCTCCCTAACCGCTCGAATTATTTTGAAGCAGTTGTCATTATTTACGTCAAAATAATTATATTTACGGTTTTGGCACGGAGTTTGCCTATATCAAGTAAATGATAAAAGTTTCCCACATAAATAATCATAAATGATAATTGATGACAAATTTATGGCTAATTCATTACAATTTACGTACAAAAACAAACAAGAATTATAATTAATTATTCATCGATTTTTCATAAATTATTATCTGATGTGGAAAGACGAGTAAAAAAACAAATGATTTATAGTATTATGAAAAACTTTCTAAAAATAATCGGAATTGTGTTGCTCACGGCATGTGTTAGTGCGGCAACCACTTTTTTTGTAGTTCGCAGTGTTAAACCATCTGTTCTAATAGGTCAATCAACCATTGAAGGGGACTCGACTTCGCTTCCTCTTGCATACGCCCGTTTTGCATCGTTGCCTGAGGCGGGTGAGACGGATTTCACTCAAGCCGCTGAGTTGTCGGTTAATGCGGTGGTTCACGTTAAAACAACTTACAAGTCGCAGTACCAGTCGTTTTCTACCGACCCATTCCTTGAATTTTTCTTTGGTCGCCCTCAACAACGCGAGATGCCGGCTCAGATGGCAAGCGGTTCGGGTGTGATACTTACTAAGGATGGTTACATCGTAACTAATAACCATGTGATAGACAAGGCTGAAAAGATTGAGGTTGTACTCAACGATAAGCGAGAGTTTACTGCTACTTTGGTCGGAACTGACCCTAACACCGATATCGCTTTGCTAAAAATTGAAGCAACAGACCTTCCTATCATTGCTATAGGTAACTCTGATGATTTACGTGTCGGAGAATGGGTTTTAGCAGTAGGTAATCCGTTTAACCTCACATCAACAGTAACAGCAGGAATAGTTTCTGCAAAGGCAAGAAATATCAATATTATATCTTCGGAAATGAAGATAGAGTCGTTTATTCAAACCGATGCAGCAGTTAACCCCGGTAACTCCGGAGGAGCCCTTGTCAATACACGTGGCGAATTGGTTGGTATTAACACCGCTATCGCATCACAAACAGGCTCGTATGCCGGTTATTCGTTTGCCGTTCCGACCTCGATAATGACAAAGGTGGTATCTGATATTAAGCAATACGGTGTTGTACAACGTGCTATTCTTGGAGTACAGATACAAGAGATTACCGACCAGTTACAGAAGGAGAAGAGTTTGCCTACATTGCAAGGTGCTTATATTGCCGGTGTTGTTGATGGCAGTGCAGCGAAAGAAGCAGGTGTGCAGGTAGGCGATGTGGTAACGCATATCAACAATCAGCATATCAACACTGCGTCTGAGTTGCAAGAGCAGATTGGTAGATATCGCCCCGGAGATAAAGTGGAACTTACAGTTCTTCGGGCCGGCAAGACGCTTACTCTTACCGCCGAACTGAAAAATAAGAACGGTGATACTTCGTTAGTGGAAAAAGATAAGGATGTTTCCGTTCTCGGAGCAGAGTTCCAGACTGTTGACAATGCTGTTGCCCGTCAGTTAGGGTTGCGTAGCGGTGTCCAGATTAAATCGTTGGGGAAAGGTGCATTGGCGCAAGCTGGGATAAAGCAGGGTTTTATTATAGTTAAGGCAAATGGCGAACGCGTAGGTTCTTCGTCTGAACTCAGAGCTATACTTAACAAGGCACTTCAAGGCGGCGACGACGAGCACGTTCTTTTCCTCTCGGGAATAT
Source organism: Paludibacteraceae bacterium (assembly GCA_017450605.1). Taxonomy (GTDB): domain Bacteria; phylum Bacteroidota; class Bacteroidia; order Bacteroidales; family Paludibacteraceae; genus Colicola. Next base: position 35,141 of record JAFSTG010000044.1, read on the forward strand.
ATACTAACGGTCGTGTAGCACACTATGCCGTTCCGCTTGATTAATCGTGAATTAAAGCGAAAACGGGTTGAAAAATAGTGCTTGTATTTTGCAAGCACTATTTTCTATTTTTGCAATCCTTAGATATCAAAATAACCATATATGTATAATATTAAAAAATAAAATTCAGCAAAAATATTGTTGTATTGAAAAATATTGCTACCTTTGTTGGCTATTTTCGGTTAATAGCATTTTGCTGCAATGTTGCAGCATTAAAAAATCAAATGTTTAACTATGAGACAGCTTAAAATCACCAAGTCGATTACCAATCGTGAGAGTGCCTCTTTGGACAAGTATCTACAGGAGATTGGTCGCGAAGAACTTATTTCGGTTGACGAAGAGGTGGAACTTGCGCAGCGTATTCGTAATGGTGATCGTAAGGCTCTCGAGAAACTAACTCGTGCGAACCTTCGCTTCGTCGTTTCTGTCGCAAAACAGTATCAGAATCAGGGCTTATCACTTCCCGATTTGATAAATGAAGGTAATCTTGGCTTAATCAAGGCGGCTGAGAAATTCGACGAGACGAGAGGTTTCAAGTTTATTTCTTACGCAGTTTGGTGGATTCGTCAGTCTATTCTCCAAGCATTGGCTGAGCAGGCTCGTATTGTTAGGCTCCCGCTAAATCAAGTGGGTTCGCTTAACAAGATTAACAAGGCTTTTTCTCGTTTTGAGCAAGAGCACGAGCGTAAGCCTTCGGCCGAGGAATTGGCAGAAGAGTTGGAGATACCCGTCGATAAGATTGCTGACACGCTAAAGATGTCGGGAAGGCATGTGAGTGTGGATGCGCCTTTCGTAGAAGGAGAGGATAATAGTCTGATTGACGTGATGGTAAACGAGGATTCGCCAAATGCCGATAGGGGTCTTATTAACGAGTCGCTCTCAACAGAGATTGACCGTGCACTTGAGACTCTCACCCCTCGTGAGGCTGATATTATTCGCAAGTTTTTCGGTATAGGTATGCCGGAAATGACTCTTGAGGAGATAGGCGATGAGCTGAACTTGACACGTGAGCGAGTAAGGCAGATAAAGGAAAAAGCAATTCGTCGTCTGCGTAATAACTCGAGAAGCAAAATGCTTAAAACTTATTTGGGTTGAAGTATTGGCGGCAAAGATGGAATATCCGCTATGCCAACCGAAGCAAAGAGATGCCGCGAGGTGTCTCTTTCTTTTAGGTCGTAAGTTGTAGGTAATACATGACAAGATTGTTAGCGAATGATAGATTTTTTCAAGTTTTTAGTAAAAAAATGACTACATGTTTGCGTGGTAAAAAAAAAATGTGTAATTTTGCCGCGTATTATTTTGCGCGAATAATGAAAACAAGAAGAAATATCGTATTGTTATTGGCATTATGCATGCTTGTTCCGAATGCAGGTGCAGTGTTGCGTCGTAGTGGTGGCAAGACATGGTCGTCGTTTATGGATAATAGAGGTTTGTATGGTCGTGGTTTAGGTCAGTCTCCTCATACTCTGTCAATAGTGTTTGCCCCAAACTTTTATTCAGGTGATGTGGAATTGCCCGGTAATCTGCTTACGGGGCATAAGGATCACGCTGCTTCGAATCTATATACTCCTTTTGGCACCAACAACGGTTTTATGAATAGCGTTGGTTTTGCCGGAGCGCTTCAATATACTTATCGTCATACTAAGTATATAGCCTATCGCGTTCAAGTGATGGGTGGTACATTGAAGGGGCATACCGAGTTTACTCGTCCGCATGAGAACTCGGCTAAGATGCACTATCATAATATGTTCATTCGCGATTTCCGTTCGGTGTTCTTCGAGTATGGTGCCGGTGTGGAAATCTATCCTGCTCCCAATGCCGGTTTCTTCCTCTATATTGGTGCTGCAGCTACCACAAGTATGATAACTCGTAACTATGAGTCGTGGAGTAGCGAGAAACGAACAGAGGCTTACGATGCCCCCACATCGAAGAGTGCTTACACCAAAAGTTTCAGTCTGCCGGCCGACGAACAGAAGATAGTATGTACCGTACCCACTATACCTGTTGGCTTGGGCTATAAGTGGAATATCAAAAGTTTGCAAGTTGGCGTTGAGCTGATGTGGCATCCTGCAGTTGTTGATATGCACAAGATGAATCTTGATGGTTGGATTTCCGGTCATGTGGATGAAAAAGGTTACGACCGTTATCCTAACGAAAAATCAACCAACCGTTGGGCTGATAGTTTCTTTGAATTGGGTATTAGTGTAGGATATCGTATTCCTACGAGATAATAGCACTTGTTAGTGTCGTCGGTAGTGGCAAACAAGCGTAAAATAATCAACGACCCTGTATTCGGGTTTATTTCAATACCTAACGATTTAGTGTTCGATGTGTTGCAGCACCCCTATGTGCAGCGTCTTAGTCGTATCCGGCAGTTAGGTCTCAGCAATTTTGTTTATCCGGGTGCCGTTCACACTCGTTTTCTTCATTCGATAGGGGCAATGTCGCTCATGCAGGATGCTATAGCCGTTCTGCGTCAGAAGGGGATAGAAATATCTCATGCAGAGAGTATTGCGGCGCAAGTGGCTATATTGCTTCACGATGTAGGGCATGGACCGTTCTCGCATGTACTTGAGAATACATTGGTACGCGGACTGAGTCATGAGCAGGTGTCGCTGCGTATGATGCAGAAAATAAACGAACAGATGCAGGATAAGTTGAGCCTTGCAATACAGATTTTTACCGATGAGTATAGTCGTCATTTCCTGCATCAGCTGATATCCTCTCAACTCGACGTTGACCGCTTGGATTATCTTTGTCGCGATTCGTTTTTTTGCGGAGTTAGCGAGGGGACAGTGGCTTCCGCCCGTATTCTTAAGATGCTCAATGTGCTCGACGACAGGTTGGTAGTCGAATCGAAAGGTATATATTCGATTGAGAAATTTTTAGTGGCTCGCCGACTGATGTATTGGCAGGTGTATTTGCATAAGACATCGGTGGCAGCCGAGCAACAACTTATATATATATTGCGTCGTGCTAAAGACTTGGCACATAAGGGGCAAGACTTGTTCGCTTCCGATGCTTTGCGATTTTTCCTGTATGAGGATGTTTCAGCTACTGATTTCTTGACCGACGATTCGGTCCTTGATAAGTATGCTTTGCTCGACGACTCAGATGTACTCTCGGCAGTTAAGCAATGGCAGAACACAGGCGATGTGGTATTATCAACCCTCTCTCGCGGTTTTACAAACCGTTGTCTGTTTAAGGCTCGTATGTCGGAGTCGCCTCTGACGGAGCAGGAACGCAAAGAGTTGCGAGAGCAATATGCTCGTCATTTCGGAATCGATGAGCAGCAAGCGTGCTACTTTTTCGATGAGTATTCGGTGTCGAAAGATACATATTCGCCGCGCGACGATTCGATAGATATTCTTTTTGCGGATGGAACGACGAAAGATATATCTCAGGCAAGCGACATGCTCAATCTGCGTATGTTGACCCGTCGTGCAGTGAAACATTACTTGTTTTATTATAAGATATGATTGCTCGTCCATAGTATATGAGATTTGTATATGATTGGCAATAAAATTTTTATGTTATGGGACTCAGTTTTTCGGCTCAAGAGATAGCAAGTGTAATAAGAGGTGAAATTATCGGCAATGCCACCATTCAGGTAGGTGATGTTAGTCGGATAGAGCAATTAAAAGAAGGTACACTCTCTTTTATAACAGATGCAAAATATATGCATTATCTTGGTGTGGCACCTTCTTGTGTTGTACTTTTGTCTCGAAGTTTATATACGTCTGATATTACTACTGCTGCCACTCTTATTTTAGTGGATAATGCTCGTGGAGCGATGGCTCAGTTGCTTACCGTTGTAGAGTCGCAACTCACACCGCATCGTAGCGGGGTTGAGCAGCCTGTGTTTGTGGCAGTTGGTGTTGAGGTGCCCGACGACGCTTACATAGGTGCCTTTACTTACATCGGGAAAATGTGAAAATAGGTTGCGGCGTACAGATATATCCGCAGGTTTATATTGGCGACAATGTGGTGATAGGCGACGGGTGCATCATATATGCCGGTGTTAAGATATATCACGATTGCACGGTAGGTAGGAATTGTATATTGCATAGCGGTGTCGTTATAGGTGCGGATGGTTTCGGTTTCGAACCGGATGCCGAGGGCATAAACCGCAAGATTCCTCAGTTGGGTAATGTGATTATAGAAGATGATGTGGAGGTGGGTGCCAATACTACTATCGACCGCGCTATGATGGGTTCAACCATTGTGCGTTATAATACGAAGATAGATAATCTTGTTCAGGTAGCGCATAATGTTACAGTTGGCGAATCTACCTTCCTTTGCTCGCAAGTGGGCATTGCCGGATCTTCCTCTATAGGTTCACATTGTGTGTTGGCTGGTCAGGTAGGTGTGGCAGGGCATTTGCAGATTACCGATAATTGTATATTCGGTGCAAAGACCGGAGTGCCTTCTTCGATTCGCAAACCCGGTATGTATCAGGGTTATCCCGCTATAGATGCCGCTATATGGCGTCGTGCTGTGGTGGGGTTTAAGAACTTGCCTCAGATGTTGCGCCTGATGAACAGGTTGGAGGCAGCCGAGAAAAACAAATGATTTATGAGAAACCAAAATACAATAAAAAAAGAATTTACTTTATCAGGAAAGGGACTGCATACCGGATTGTTTATTCATGCTAATTTCCGCCCCTTGCCTGCCGATAGCGGCATTCGTATTGCTCGTGTTGATTTGCCCCAATGTCCTACGTTTTCGGCTATTGCTGAATATGTGTCGGCAACCGAAAGAGGAACAGTGTTGTCATCAGGAGAGTGGCGGGTCTCAACCGTTGAACATGTGTTGTCTGCTCTTTATGCTCTTGATATAGATAACTGTCTGATTGAAGTAGATGCTCCAGAAATGCCTATTCTTGATGGATCAGCGGCATATATAGTGGATGCAATAAATGCCGTTGGACTGCAAGAACAGGAAGCCCTATGCAGAGAAGTCGTTATAGATAAGAGTATTGAATTCTCTAATCCTGCTACGGGTAGTGTTTTCACTCTCGAGCCGTCAGATAAGTTGAGTTTCGAAGTGGAGATAGATTTTCAATCGCCGGTGCTATCGAGGCAGAAGGCAGTAATTGGGGATATGAGTTTCTACAAAGAACAAGTGGCCTCTGCCCGAACATTCTGCTTTTTGCGCGAGATAGGTCCGTTGCTACAGATGGGCTATATAAAAGGTGGAGACCTGCAAAATGCCGTAGTTATTTATGATGAACCGATGGAGCAGGAGCAGTTTGATGCTTTCGCCCGTTCGCTTGGCGCATATACCCAGCATGATGCTTCGCGTTTGGGGTATCTCACTCCGCTCCATTATAGCAACGAGCCGGCTTTGCATAAACTGCTTGATTTGATAGGTGACCTATCGCTTGTTGGCACACGTTTTGTCGGAAAAGTGAAGGCATACCGCCCAGGGCACACATCCAACACTAAGTTCGCCCAGAAGATAAGAGAACAGATAATAATGCAATAACTCTAAAAGAAAATAACTATTTATGAAACAACCTTTAGCATATATTCATCCCAATGCAAAGATTCATCCGTCGGTTATTATCGATCCTTTTGTGTGCATAGAGGGGAATGTAGAGATAGGAGCCGGTACTCGTATCGGTTCTAATGTAACAATATGTGAAGGCACGCGTATAGGCAAAAACTGTACTATCTTTCCCGGAGCGGTGGTTGGTGCCATACCTCAAGACCTAAAGTTCCAAGGAGAAGATAGTCTCGTCATTATCGGCGATAACACAGTGCTTCGCGAGTTTGTTACCGTGCATCGTGGCACAGCCTCTCGCGGGAAAACAGTGGTAGGTAGCAATTGCCTTATAATGGCGTATTGCCATGTGGCTCACGATTGTATTCTTGGCAATAATATCATTATGTCGAATGCTACTCAGTTAGCAGGTGAAGTGGTGATAGGCGATTATGCCGTGATAGGCGGAGGTACACTTGTTCATCAGTTTACCCGTATTGGTGCACACGTAATGATACAGGGCGGCTCGAAGGTTAACAAAGATATACCGCCTTATATCACCGCCGCACGCGAGCCTATCCAATATTGCGGCATCAATTCCATCGGTCTGCGCCGCCGCGGATTTACTAACGAGCAGATTCATTCTATTCAGAGTACTTACCGTGTGATATATCAGTCGGCACTTAATGTATCACAAGCGATGGAGCGGATAGAGGAGGAAATCGACAGCACTGTCGAACGCGACGAGATTATACTTTTCATTCGCAATTCGCCAAGAGGTATATGCCGAGGCGGAAAAGAATTGTAATAGTTTTTTGTTGTTTCAAAAAAATATTGTACCTTTGCGCCCGAAAATTAAAAGTTTTCTGCCGCGATGGTGGAATCGGTAGACACGAAGGACTTAAAATCCTTTGGCCCGAAACGGCTGTGTGGGTTCAAGTCCCACTCGCGGTACTAAGAAACGGAAAAACAAAGTATGCAAGTTTTCTTGATATGCTTTGTTTTTTTTTGTATTTTGTAAGTGTGTGTCATGACTTTGGCAGAAGTCCCACTCGCGGTACTAAAAAGCCCACTAAGCAAACAAAATGCTCAGTGGGCTTTCTTTTGTGTTCTGATAATGACGCTTTATAACATCTGCCTATGGTGAATTGATAACTATAAGCAGTTTATTCTTGGTCTATATGTATTTTTTCTCTCATTCCCTTTGCAGATACTGCAACAGATACACTTCTTGGTTCGTCTTCTTCGTTTTTATCAACTCTAAGTGTGAATGATTTTTCAGTTAACTCTATAATATGGCACCATGACGGAAGATTCACAACTTTCCATTCTATACTGCTGTCTACATTGATTGTGATAATGCCTCCTTGCTTTTTTGAGTGTACGAGGTTCGGTTGTACGTTTATATACTCTTTTCTTTCAGCCTGCGAGATTTTGATATCTTTATATATATCACCTGCATAGACTTGGCAGTAGGCTTCTCTACTGTTTCCACCATTGTTGTCATTTATTTTAAGTGTAAATGATGAAGGTGTCTGTTCTGTTATACTGCACCAATCAGGGAGATGTTCAATATTCCATTCAGGATAATCAGTTTCCACAGTTACAGTAATATTACCTCCTTTGCCCGTAGGGTCATTGATGGTATTGTTAGACAATACAAGATATTGTTTTGCTGCGGGTTGCTTAATGGCGATTTCTTGTTTTGATTTTTCACTCCGGATAACAATTACACCATTTCTTGGTATTCCTGTTAGATTCCTTTGTAAAATTAACTTAAGTTTGTTACCGTTCTGCTGAGTAGAGCACCATGTTGGTAAACTTTCTATTTTCCATGGCAAATGTGATATAACGTCAACAACTATTTCTCCACCAAGTCCGTTGTTATCATTAACTAAATCCGGATAGACATGTAAAAAATTTTTATTTTCTTCTTGTGATATGACAATAGTAAGTTTTTGCCCGTCTGTGCTTGTAATGATCATATCGTCCTCTCTTGGTGAATTCCCGGTATTGTTAGAACAGGTAATTTTCAGGATATTCTCTTCGTGTGAATAGTTAATCCAGTTTGGACAATAAGCAACCTCCCATGTCTGTCGATAGTAAATATTTATAATATCATTACCTCCATCTGCTGTGAACTCAAGACCCTCTTTGTCTGCCTTTAACTTCTCTGCTTTTCTTTTGTTCTCTGCTGCTGTTTGTGTCAGTTGTTTTTCTCGTTCCGGCGAATCCTCCACTGTGTAACTTATATGATGAATTTCATTGTCTATAGAGGTAATATTATCATCACTACTATAATATTCGCCGTTTGATTTAGATGAACCATGGACATCGTTATTGGTGTAATCCGTGTATGATGAGTCAGAAAATTGCTGTCCTTCTATTTCGAAATTGTTATTATCTTTTATCCTGTCGTTGGAATTGTCCCAATTAGAATCTTCTGAAAAATCATATTCTGAATATGCCAATTCAATATATTTCTTCGCAAAAGCTTTCGCCGCTTTTTGTCCTGATGAACCATTCGCTTTTTCTTGTTCATAAACTGCAAGTGCTTCAACAGCAATTTCTGCTAACCGTCCCTCTGCTTGAGCCTTCTTTGCCGCTGCTTTGTATTCTCGCATTAACTTAGGTTGTGCATAGGTTAGTACACCCAAATCCCACATAAGGGAAATAGATGAACCATTTTTAATTTTAGCAGTTTTAGAATATGTTGAAATGTCATCAGATTGTTCGTTATCAAAATCTTGTCCACCGTAATCATGTTTATACGCATATCCATCGCCTTCTTCAGGTGCTATTGCCGAATGACTTATCTCTACATATCTACCATCTTCATATATTATAGCAAACACTTCGTTTGCTGATATTGATTTGGTTTCACCATTGATTTTATATTTTATTTCGAATTCGGAAACATTTTCTACTATTGTGTTTTCTATCCGTTTGTTATTGCTCAGAATGATTACATCCTGAGCAATAACGGCGGTAGGCAATAATAGAAGAAATAATAAAATGTAAGTCTTCATTATTCGTCCTCCTTAACCAATGGTATCATTGCGCTAACTTCCTTTTCATCAATTATAGACCGCAAGTTATATTGTCTAACTTGTGGATAGTAGCCTTCTTTCTCTACTTTGATTTCAATCTGAACATCTCCGGAATTGTTATATGTCAGACCCGGAATATTCAATGCCTTTGTTCCTTCAAAAGGTGTAGTAGCAAGCCATTTGTAATTTTGGTTTTTTACTTTATCAGTTTGTGATACCACACGCCAATATACATCTCCACCTCTCGGACGAGACTCTACATTCCAGTGAACTATTAAGTGTTCTAATGCCGTATTTCCTTCTCCGGAAACATTCTTGTTTGCCTCATTTTTGGGGTTATCTGCCCGTTTGAGGAAAAATGCTATTCTATCCCAATCAATGTCATCTAAGGCATTTGCATAGGCTTTGTTAATGGCAAAATTAGCAGCATTTAAAGACGACGCACTGCCTGATATGGTAGAACGTCCTGAAACTTCTACAGTGGGGTAAACAGTAGCACGATTATGGTCAAATACCTTTAGATCCATTACAACTGTTCCATTCCAGCCAATGCCCGACAAATAATCAACATGAAATTCCTTAACAACTATTTGCATCATATAATCTGTCGCAACATCGGCATCCAGATTAAATCCCATAGTTCTCATATATCGACGAGTACTTTCAGGAATAAATGCACCAATTGAAGGATTTGTTTGAACATGGGGGAGGTATGTCGCACTTGCATCATAAATTTGGATGATACGTTTGTCTGCGCGACCATCCTGAACATTAACCCTAATCCCATACTCAAGATTCACGTACTTATCTGCAGGAATATTCGAAACCAAAGCAAGATTTAGTGTATATATGGATGGAGTGCTTGTGGTAGTCTTCCTTGAAGAACTACACGAAAAAAAAGCGAGGACAATTACCATGGCAATTGCCGGAATAAAAATGTACTTTTTCATGTTCATGAATATTTAATAGGTGATTTAATTATTTGCCATCCGGCTTCAGTTTGAGCAGTTTGGCAGAAGCTGTTGTTTTGAATACAATACCTCTTCTACTTTGTTCAACATTAGTAGATATAACGGGTTCTATAACTCCGTCTGCTCCATTGGCCTTGCAAGCGTTGATAAGTCGATAGATTGCTAAATTACGAGCAATGTATTCAGGAGCCCTTGCAATAAGAGTTTCCCCATAATCATTTTTTAAAAAACCAAATTTAGCAATTCCGCGGAAAGCTGTAAGATAGAATTTACCGTCTTTGGCTAATGTAAAAGTTAAAGAAAACTCATCATTTGCCTCTGTAATTGTAACATTTTTAAAGGATTCATGGTAAATGATTGTAGATTCCACAGTTGTTGTGTTTAGAATAGTGTAATCTTTGCGTTGAAGATTAAGTTCTTCTAAAGAAACAGAATTGACGGTGTTGATTGCTTGAGGGACAATAGTTGCTTGCATCGAACAAGACGCAAGGGCGACAATCAATAACGTGGTTAATGAAAAAAAAGTAATTTGTTTTATCATATCAAATGTTTTTTATGCCTACTCTTCGTCGGATTTTCGGCTTTACTCCGTTATGCAGTTTTGTTTGTTCAAATACGGGTATAAAAAAAGCGCAGACCTCGTCGTTGCTTACTCCAACTTGAGGTCTTCGCATTACCTTTATGAACAAATAAACAACAATGAAACCTACGCCGATATGACTAACTGACATTTGAAATGCATAGTATTATCATACCCGTAGGCGTCAATTGCAACCTTGTCTCTTGTTCAAAAATTTAACTGAAATTTGCGAAGTTTCAAGTTGTAGAAACAAAGCGTCAATAAACGCTAACAAATACAAATAAGTCCAAAATACGTAATATAAGAAAAAATGGACATCTTGTTATCCCACCCACCATTCATTATTCCACTTGTCCGCTGACAAAAATGAATTCGGCGCAGATAACGCTTGCAAAGTTAGTGTTTTTTTTATAATAATCAAATTATTTTCAAAAAAAATGGAATCACATAAAAAAGTACTCACGCTAATAGGCAAGTAAAAACATGCATGATTAAAGTATATAGAGATATACATATTTTTGAAAAGTATGTAATGCTTTTGCTGTCTCAATAATTTTTATTACCTTTGCTCACTGATTATGCAAATGGAGAATAACGATACGCGAAATATTGCTTTTCTTAGCGAACTGAATGAGGCTCAGCGTGCGGCGGTAACTTGTATTGACCACCCTTCGTTGGTGGTAGCTGGTGCCGGTTCGGGTAAGACACGTGTACTTACCTATAAAATAGCTTATCTGCTGAGTTGTGGCTTACCGGCTTGGAATATTCTTGCTCTTACGTTTACCAACAAGGCGTCTCGCGAGATGCGCGAGCGCGTGTATTCGCTTGTGGGCGACAAGATTGCACGTCGGCTTAATATGGGCACTTTCCATTCGGTGTTCTCTCGACTTCTACGTCATGAGAGCGAATGTTTAGGTTACACTCATGATTATACTATTTACGATTCGCAGGATAGCAAAAACCTCATTAAGCGTATAGTAAAAGAGCTGGCGTTAGACGATAAGGTGTATAAAGCCTCGGTAGTGGCATCTCGCATATCGTTGGCAAAGAATCATATAATAAGTCCGGCTGAGTATGCCGTTAACACTACCCTACAACAAACCGACCGTATAGCAAGGATGCCACGGGTGGCTGATGTGTATGCTGTGTATCAACAGCAACTTAAGGCTGCAAATGCTATGGATTTCGACGATTTGCTTGTCAATACCTTTCTGCTACTGAAGCAGCAGCCGTCAATTCTTGAGAAGTATCAAAATGCCTTTCAGTATATCCTTGTTGACGAGTATCAGGACACTAACCGCGTACAGTATCAGATAATAAGACTTCTTGCCGCCAAGCATCATAATATAACGGTTGTGGGCGACGATGCTCAGTCGATTTACGCATTCCGTGGGGCTGATATCGACAATATACTTGGCTTTGATATGGATTTTGCGGATACAAAAGTTTTCAAACTCGAGCAGAACTATCGCTCGACGCAGAATATAGTGGATGCTGCCAACTCTCTTATACATAAGAACGGTGCGCAGATACATAAGGATGTATTTTCCAGGGGCGACAAAGGAGACTTGCTGCACGTGTGCCACTATCCTTCAGATAAGGCAGAAGCATCAGGCATAGCTGCTCGTATCGCTGATTTGAAGCGAAGTATCAGTCTCGATGATGTGGCTGTTCTGTATCGCACAAATGCTCAGTCGCGTAGCATAGAGGATGCCCTGCGCAAGTTAGGGCTGCCATATCGCATATATGGTGGTGTGGCATTCTATCAGCGTCGAGAGGTGAAAGATGCGCTTGCTTATATGCGTCTTGCCTCTAACCTTAGGGATGAAGAGTCGTTGCTCAGAATAATCAATGTGCCCGCTCGCGGCATAGGCGATACCACACTTCGTAAAGTGGTGGAGCATGCACATCAGAATCAGTTATCGGCATTCGAAGTGGTAACCAATCCCGTGGCAGCAGGTCTTGCTGTTTCGTCGGCTACGGTAAAGCGACTAACTGCATTTGCAGCAATGGTGCTTGGATGGCGCGAACAGATAAGCACGCTTAACGCTTTCGATTTTGCAAATCTCGTACTCCGCGAATCGCAACTTTTTGCCGATGCTCAGGCGGATACGACACAAGATGGTATCGACCGATTGGATAATATAAAAGAATTGGTGAGCAGCATACGCGAATTTGTGGAGAAAGAGACGCAAGAGGGGGTGGAAAATCCTTCGATATTAGATTTCTTATCAGAGGTGAGTCTGCTTACCGACCAAGACGAGCACCTCAACGACAAAGAACATCGTGTAACGCTGATGACAGTACATGCAGCTAAAGGTTTGGAATTCTCGTATGTCTTCATTGCCGGAATGGAGGAGAAACTATTTCCTTCGCCTTATATACAGACGATACGGGAGTTGGAGGAAGAGCGCCGACTGTTTTACGTGGCTATCACACGGGCAAAAAAGCAATGTGTCATTTCGTTTGCCGATTGCCGATTTGTTAACGGTAGTCCGCAGTTTCAGGCTGAGAGTTCTTTTCTGCGAGATATAGATGCTCGCTATGTGGTGCGTGAAGAACAGAAGCAGAAGCCTTCCACTTTCTGGTCGGGCTGGAACGACTTCGACGACGACTGGCAACAGCCGACTATAACTCGCCGTCCTTCAGCTCAGTATAGTGCGCCGCAACCTAAGAACATGAAGAACATGAGGAGTATGGGGCAGACCTCTGCTGCCGAACGTCATGATATATTAACCGATTTTCCGGTGGGCAGCTACGTTAATCATGGTGTGTTCGGACGAGGACAAGTGATGGCGGCTTACGAAGAAAACGGTAATAGAAAGATAGAAATAGATTTCGAGCGAACAGGCAAAAAGACATTATTGCTTCAGTTTGCCAAACTCACTCGTGCTGATTAATAATGACCTTTTATTTTTTTAACTTAAATCGATGGCGACGATGTAATAACAGTCGAGACTGAATTTATGAAAAAACTAAAACTCATGGCAGTATGTCTGCTTGGCGTGATGTTGGCATCATGCTCGTCGAATGGTATCTATCGTGTTACCTCAACCAACCGCGTAAAGAATCCGAAGGTGGCAGATATATATGCCGAACTCGAAGTCCGTCCTGCAAAGATGACCTATGTCTATGAGGCTTCGTTCAATAGAGCAGAAGTAGTGAAAGAGGATGTTGTGAAGGAAAACGCAATTTACGAGGCACTGCTTAAAGCCAATGCCGATGTTATGGTATCTCCTATTTTCAAAATTGAGTATGAAGAAGACAACCGTGGCAAGTACTATACCATTACAGTAACCGGTTATCCTGCTGACTTCAAAAAGTTTGTACAAGACAAGGCTCCTCTTACACGCACCGGCTACGAGGTTAAAGAACTAAAGAAAGATGCTTCGTATCTTGTAGTTGACAAAGATCAGAATGGTTCAACTACCGGTTACACTGTAGTTACTTCGACAGGTGAAGTAGGTCATTCTGCTCCTGCTCCTAAGCATTGCGATGCTCCGGTGCTTGAACCTAAAGACGAAGGTAAGGATGTGGAAGGCGGTATGCTCCCATTCCTTAAGAAAAAGAAATAACGAAGAATACATCCTGTTTGAGAGCGGCGAGCGTAAAAAAACGTCTCTCCGCTCTTTTTTGTGATGCAATAAGAAGAAAAGTTGCTCTGTTTGCGTAAGTTTTTTCGTAAATATTTGTGTGTTTGAAAAAAATGTTGTACTTTTGCACGCTTTTTCGCCGAATGCGTGAAAGTGATAATTAATAATAACCAATATAAACAGTTAAAGTAAATGTTAAACCATTACGAAGCCGCTTTCATCTTGACTCCCGTTTTATCTGAACCACAGATGAAGGAAGCGGTTGACAAATTCGAGAATCTTCTCAAGGAGAATGGTGCTACTATTCTCAATCGTGAGGAGTGGGGTTTGAAGAAATTAGCTTACCCTATCCAAGGCAAGACAACGGGATTCTATGCCTTACTTCAATTTGATGTAGAACCGGCCGTTATCGCTACCCTCGAAACAGCTTTCCGTCGCGACGAAAAAGTACTGCGCTTCCTTTCGTTCCGCCTCGACAAGTATGCATTTGAGTATGCAGAAAAACGACGCAATGTTAATCTTAAAAAAACACAGGAGGCTTAATTATGGCAGAGCAAGAGATTCGTTATCTGACCCCGCAACAAAGCGATCAGAAGAAAAAGAAGTATTGCCGTTTCAAGAAGAGCGGTATTAAATACATCGACTACAAAGATCCAGAGTTCTTGAAGAAATTCCTCAACGAGCAAGGCAAGATTCTTCCTCGCCGTATTACAGGTACTTCGCTCAAGTTCCAGCGTAAAGTAGCACAGGCAGTTAAAAGAGCACGCCACTTGGCTTTGCTCCCATACGTAACCGATATGATGAAATAATAAGGAGGGCAATTATGGAAGTTATACTTATTCAAGATGTTGCCAATCTGGGCTACAAGAATGATATCGTTAAGGTAAGAGACGGTTATGGTCGTAACTACCTCATTCCTCAGAAACTTGCTGTTATAGCAAGCGAGAGTGCAAAAAAACAACTCGCAGAAAATCTCAAACAACAGGCTCATAAGTTGGCCAAACTGCGCGATGATGCTCAGGTATTGGCTCAGAAACTTGAGGCTGTAGTTCTCACCATTGCTGTTAAGGCAAGCGAGAATGGCAAGATTTTCGGTTCGGTTACTAACGCTCAGATTGCTGAGGCTCTCGAGGCTCTCGGTATCAGTGTTGACCGCAAACTTATCTCGGTAGAGCCTGTTAAGGAACTCGGCGAAGGTAAGGCAGTTGCCAAACTCTATAAAGATATTAAGGCTGTTATCGGTTTCAAGGTTGTTGCCGAGGCTGCTGAAGAGTAATAATTTTGTAAAAACAAAAAACTATGAAACAAGGAATTCATCCTGATAATTACAGAGTGGTTGTTTTTAAGGATATGTCCGACGGAACTCAATTCTTCAGCCGTTCAACAGCCGCTACCAAAGATACT
Organism: Paludibacteraceae bacterium; assembly: GCA_017450605.1. Taxonomy (GTDB): domain Bacteria; phylum Bacteroidota; class Bacteroidia; order Bacteroidales; family Paludibacteraceae; genus Colicola. The sequence goes on from JAFSTG010000044.1 coordinate 50,262, forward strand.
ATAGAGATTGACGGCGAGACTTATCCGCTCATCAAACTCGAGATTTCTAACACTTCGCACCCGTTCTATACTGGTAAGTCGAAGTTGGTTGACACTGCCGGTCGCGTTGACAAATTTATGTCGCGCTATGGCAATCGTCATAAGAAATAAACTATCGGCTCGCAGCCGACGGTCGATTAGCAACTATCAGTTATCATACGCCGACCGGCGAATGACAACTGATAGTTTTTTCAATACTTAATTCTCAACTATTATGTCCAATACTAAATTGAATGTTAAAGACTCCTCAACTCTACTTGTTTTTTTGCAAGAGAAAATGGGAGGAATGAGCCGAACTTCGCTCAAACAGATGCTCTCGCAGCGCCGTGTGATGGTAGATGGTCATGTGGAGACCAACTTCGCATGCCCTCTTGATGCCGGTTCGGTGGTGGAAATAGTGCATGGTCGTCCGTCTTACGAACTTAAGCACCCAAAACTGAGGGTTGTGTATGAAGATGAGCACCTTATAGTAGTTGAGAAACGTGAGGGGTTGCTTACCGTTGCAACCTATCCCGGTTCTACCGAGACTACTGTTTTCTCTATTTTGAAGAACTATGTAAGGCAGTCGAACCCTCGCGGCGGTGTGTTTACCGTGCATCGTCTCGACCGCGAAACATCGGGTTTGCTCGTTTTTGCCAAATCGAAAGAATTGCAGGAATATATGCGCGAGTGGTGGCGTGATATCGTTAAATGTCGCACCTATATTGCTGTGGCAGAAGGTCTGTTCGACAAGAAAGAGGGCAGAATAGTTACGTGGCTGACCGAAGATAAGCGTAATGCAGTGGTCTATTCGTCGCCCACCGACGACGGAGGAAAGAAGTCAATCACCAATTATAAGGTTGTGAAAGAAAAAGCTGGAGAGCGGGATACCGACATCGGTCTGTCGCTCGTTGAACTTAATTTGGAAACCGGCCGTACTAACCAGATTCGTGTTCACCTTGCCTCTATCGGTCATCCCATAGCAGGCGACCGCAAGTATGGTTCCGGCACGCAACTGCCAATCGACCGACTTGCACTACATGCACGCGTGTTAGAGTTTATACATCCGGTAACGGAGAAGGTTATGCACTTTGAGACTCCAATACCGAAAGAATTCATCCGTCTGATGAAGTGATGCATTGGTCCCCATTTTTCAAGGCGTCCACATCACAAAGTTTTCCATAGATTTACTGTCTCAACTTCTGCCTATGTGCGGATTTAATACTCTTTAGTTTTCCTCATTTACATTTTTTCACTAATAAATTCATCAAATTGAATCGAAAACAAGTTAGGGGAATGTTTTTTTGCATATCTGCATTGAAAATATTATCTTTGCCATGTGTAATCTTAAGGTATAGCTAATGCCTCGGTTTAGTTTCATAATGTTTTCTTGGCTTCTGTTGCTCACCTCATGCATCGGTCCGCATGAGGCTCAGAAGGTTCTTGCCGAGGCTGATAGTCTCTATTATCAAGGTAAGTTATATCGCGATACAGTGCTTTTGAATATTTCAATTAAGGAATACAATAGATTTTTCAATTGCAGCGAAGAAAAAGCGAGATTGCTTTATTATCTTGGAAGAAACTATTCCTACGAAAAACTTGAAAATAAAGCCGTTGATTATTATATTGCAGCAGCCAAACTTAATACAAGCGATAATAAGTTACGCGGGCGTTTGTATTCAAATATGGCATATATATGTGCTCAGCAGTATAAAGACAGTTTAGCCTTGATATTTTATAACAAAGGCTCTGATATTTGGGATGAACTTGTTGATAAAGAATACTATATAGCCAATTTACTTGATATAAGTATGTCTTTGTGTAAAATGAATAAGATAATTGAATCAGATAGTGTATGGCAAATTGCTTATAGGTATGCTAACAATGAGTATTTGCGATCCAGAGCCTTCGGAATACGTGCTTATTATTATAATGTTATATGTAAATACGATTCTGCTATTTATTGTTTAAATAATATTACAATACCTGAAGTGTTTAATATTGCTTTTTGTGATGCTCAGCATGCCATAGCAATGTTTTACACCGACCGAGTTGATTCGGCTGTTTATTATGCAAATAAAGTTATTGCTAACCGGTCATCAACTCGTAATCAGCTTATAGCATATACCGTGTTGCGCGAGAAAGCCTACAGAGACAATGATATATCCGCTGCTATGAAAAGGGACGACATGGTAGAAGAACTTCAGAAAACCATTGATTCAGAGAATGAGCAACGGACACTTGCGATTAGTAAATTAGAACAATATCTTCATGAAAAAGAGGATTATAATTGGTTGTGGATATTGCTGTCAGTTTTCTTCGTTGTTGTCAGCTTAATATTATTGTTTTTATATTTTTTAAAGAATAAAAAACGCGTCAAGGCTTTGTCAGAAAAAACCGAGATACTTAGAACAAAGGAGGCGGCAATAATGTCGTTCATCAGTCATCAACAAAAAACGACTAAAGACAATATACAGAATTTGCGTGGTTGTAATGAGTGGAAAGAGTTGCTCTGTTGGAGTCATGACTCTCAGTCTGCAACAAAGATAGATATCTTCTTTAACAACTTTGCCACAAGGCTGCAGACCAACTATAATTTAAATATTGTCGAGATTAAATATTGCACTTTGCTATTGCTGGATTTTGATAGCAGATATATATCTGAACAACTTCCATATTCCTATTCAGGAATAAAAACATTAAAGAAACGTATAGCAAACAAACTGTTTATTCTTCCTCAGGACATGTCCGTTTTTCTTGCCAATTTTGCACTTCAATCAGAATGACCCGTCTCCATTGGTAAAATGTAGACTCGCCATTGCAGATAATCAGTAGATTACAATTACATTTGTAGACCTCCGATTTTTGGAGGTCTTTTCTATTTTACCTAATTTTGCAGTCGAAAATTAAAGCGAATAAATAGAAGCATTAGCATCTGACATATATTATCCACCTTAGATATTAAAGGGCACGTCTAAAAAATTCACCGTTTATTAGTTTGCCCTCCGAGAAAGAATAGATTTAACCTTTTATTTGCTTTTGGTTTTTTCTTGGCATCTTGCAGATAAATCAATTTTTAAAAGTAGCATAAAAAATGAAAAAGTATTTATTATTGTTGGTTTCCCTTATTGGTACTAACCTTATTGTTAACGCCGGTTTGCCGCAAGTTATCGAACTTACTGAAGTCATTTCATTCACTCCTCAAGGCGGTCCTTTCCAAGGCTCAGGAGATGACCCCGGCTGCTATACGTGTTTTACGGCAATTATTACAGATGATATACTCAGTATAAGTAATAATTCTCAAGAATCTGTTAATATTGTCGTTACTAACATAATGACTAATAGCGTCATTTTGTCAACTCAGATTTTATCTGAGTTTGACATCGAAGAACAAATTCCAGCAGGTAATTATCATCTGCAAATAATACCTCAAACATCTGCTACGATGGAAGGTTACTTTGTTTCAGCACAATCAATTCAATAATCCGTATCAGTTTTCATCACTATAATTATTATGGTGTGGGAAGAACAATTATCAGCACAAACTAATTATTTGATATGAAAAGATTCGCTTTTGTCATAATAAGTTTGTTTTTTTGTCTTTGTTCTTCGGCACAGACTTTTGAAGTTCCGTTTCTGTTTCAACCTGACACTTTGGTAAAAAACTTGCTACCTTTTCAGGATGCAGGTGCGGCAGGCAGAGATATGACATGGAATTTCAGAAGCCTGAGCGCCGGTGAGGATTATCCTGTTTATATTCTTCAGCCAAACACAAGTGATTCCGCAAAGTTTCACACGGTAGAGCACCGTACCCGCTATTATTGGCGTATATCGGGCGATAGTTTGTATTCCGGAGGTTTCGAGAATGTCAACGCCTATATGCCGTATAAGCGACCTGAACTTAGTGTAAAACGCCTTATGACCTACGGGGATACCGTTCATAGCGTTTTTTCCGGCACGGGCGAATACGGTCATCGTCTGCCTCTGTTTGTAGAGGGCGTTGCAGATGTTACCGTTGATGCCTACGGCACACTGATACTGCCGGATGATACTATAAGGAATGTTTTCCGAGTGCATACCATACGCCGTTATTGGGAGATATTCTCCGACACCACCAATCTCGAAACGCACTTGTGGCAATGGTACTCCACTGATTATAGATATCCTGTCTTCGAGTCGATGCGAACAGTGCGTGTAAATCCGTTAAATTCGTTGTCTGATACCATTGTTTACTCAGCATCTTTTATGCTATCGCCTTCAGAACAAGAAAAAGATGTTATAAATGTTAGGAGAAGAGTTAATATATCATTCTCTGAAGATGAATCAATTTTCAGAGAAGTGAAATCTGCTCCTAATCCGGTCGTAGATAATTTGCATGTTGAGTGTGTCTTGTTGCGTGATGCAAGTGTGTCTGTTCAGATATTCAGTGCCACTGGTATTAAAATTTATCATAATGTTTTCGACCTGTCTGCCGGACATAATTCTTTGTCAATACCTATGTCAACTCAGATTTCCGGTGCTTACACTCTACTTGTAAGTGCAGATGGTGTCATATTCGAAAAATTGTTTATCAAACAATGAGTTATGAGGAGATTTTATGTGATATTCATAGTAGCGGCGTTAAGTCGCTTGTTATATTCCCAGCCGTCATCGCCTGAGTTGAACGTTCCTCATTCCGTATCAGTTCAACCTCATACAGGTCAGATGCAATATGATATAGAACTCTGCAGTTTGAAAGATCCTGATTTTGATATTGCTATTCACCTTACATATACAAGCGACGGCTTTCGACCATTAGTTTATTCCGGCATTGTCGGTAAGGATTGGGCAATATCATTAGGTGGTAGCATAACAAGAGATACAAGAGGTTTGCCAGACGACATAAATGAGAGTTTCGAAATGCCCGACCATTCGATAATAGTCAATCGTGGCTATTTAGAGTATCTTAAGCATATAGATACTTTAGAATACTATTCTCAATATAAAACAGAAGCCGAGATATTCGAACATTTCGATATCTTTGAATCAGCCAAAGATGCGAGTAGCGACTTATATAGTTTCTCAGTTTGTGGTCATAGCGGTAGTTTTGTTATTGGCTGGGATGGTAATGTGCGTTGTCTAAGTGGTGATATAGTAAGTGCTGATTTTAGCGGTATGACGACACAATCACGAAATGAGATGTCTAACAACCCATATCTTACAGGTTTTAAGATGCCCGTTCCGTCTCAAATAATATTGACAACATTAGACGGCTATCAATACGTATTTGGAGGCAGTTTGGATGCCCTTGAGTTCTCTTATGATTTTCATAACCGGACAGAGAATACTATTTTCCGGCCATCTCCTGTAATTACTGCTTGGCATCTGACAAAGATAATATCTCCAAACGGTAGGGAAATAGACTTGCATTACCAACCTCACGACCAGAGCCAATATAGTTATTGCGAATATGGCAGAGGCGGGCATTATGTGAATGATGAGTTGCGTTTCACGTCTCTTTCATCTCAGTCTCTTACTCCGGTGGATTATGAGACATACACAGGTGATATAAACGAGCAGGGAATATGGGGAATTATAAACGGACAGAGTATAGTAAAGACTCATCTTCTTGATTCGTTAACAACAAGTGATAATAGTTTTCGCATAGTCATGACATATCAAAGCGACAGCGATTATGTATTTACTCATTTTCCTGACATGCATAGTCCCTTGCTCCCTTCTACCTTCCCTCTCAAATATGTTAAACCCTTTTTACGCGCAATCAATATTACTACACCTACCGACACTATTTCATCATGGTCATTTATGTACTCTGAGGTTCGTTATGGTTCTGCTCAGACCCCTCGCCGGTATCTCACGTCCTGCAAAACATTTGGTAATATAGGTTATAGTTTCGTATATGATTTCGACAACATATCATCGCTTACTGAGGTTGATACAATGAGTAATGTTGATTTATATGGTTATCGGAATACACCGTATCATTACAAATTAGGAACTCTTAAACAGGCAAATGACATCTTAGGTGGTCGGACATTATTTGAATATGAACCGTCGGGCTATGATAGTATCCGTATATTTTACAACTCAATAAATGGTTTACAATCAATTTTAAGAAAGGCATCGGGTAATCTTTTCCACAATGCGCGTATAAGAGCGATAGAAATCCGCGACGCATCAGATAAATTATATCTCAAGAAACTATATACTTATGGATACAATCCCAATTGGGGACAAAACATGCGTGAATTACCTGATTTTTTGCCGACTAATGATGGAGTCCTAAATATCGATTATGCTATACTCACTGACTCTACAAATGATACCTATCTACTTCATGGATATTTACATCCGCAGCCTGCAAAATATAGTGTTTTAGAGTACAATAAGGTTACGGAAACGGTGTTTAAAAACGGTTCAAGTTCCGTTACATACAAAAACATTTATTATTATGATACAACTAACGACAGCCTCGAATATAAGTCGTTTAGCGAGAATCATTTCTTTGAGATGTATTTATGTGCCTCTCAATGGAAACGACGCCAGAAATTGGCTTACATAGAACATTTCGACAATACCGGAGCATTGCGCAACAGGACACAATATACCTATACACCTATTAAGACCGATAACTTTGCTGTAAATATCACAAATCTTGTTTGCAAGACATACTATCCCCAGGCACTAACTCAGAGTGTGCAAGAAATTCGCTATGAAACCAATGGAAGTATTTCCGAGCGGAGTGAATATGTGTATGATAAGTTTAACAGGCTGAAGACCGAAGATATATATACCGGTACAGAGCATCGTTTCCGCAACTACGTCTATGTTGACGATTTATTTGCGACCGATACTATCCGCGTCGGTCAGTTTGCTTGGGGCTGCTGGCTGATGAATAAAAATAAACGTATCCTATTGCCTGTCGAGACAACCATAGGATATGTCAGAAATGGTATAAAATACGTTACCTCAAGCTCGTTGACACTTTACAAACTTTATGAGAGTGGAGGACATGTGCAGGATGATATTCTTCCTGTAGATAGCGGGGGGAACAATTTCGGTTTGCGAAGCGGTATTATCCCGCCCGAAAATTATGTTGCTTATTCCGCTCCTTATGCGGCAATGGAACTACGTCTTTCAGAGCCGATCTCAGACTTCAGCCCGGTAGCAAAAGTCAGTGGAAGAGTGGTTGCCGACAGCAGATATGACACCGTAGCAACATATTTCTATAATGCCTCTCTCAGACCTGTTAAGATAGAGCCATACGGAGGATTTGCCAAACATATAGCGTGGGATAGCAAAGGTTTGAATATATTGTCAGAACGCATAGGAGCAAGAACGACAACATACACTTGGAAACCTTATATCGGCATAACATCAAGTACCGATGCCGGAGGCAACACCATATATTATCGTTATAATCTGCTCGGACAATTGATAGAAATATATAGGATGAGAGGTAACGTTAAAGAAGTTCTGAATTATTACGAATATCATTATCCGGTTTTGGAATAATATGAGGTTGGGTCGCTTATATATTGTCATATTGTTTTGTTGCTTGTCAGCTGATGTTTGGTCTCAGGTGATTATCAATCAGGTGTTTTACGATAGTCCGCTAAACGAAGAGATTACTCATCCGCCTTATTCTAATGGTGAGTTCATAGAGCTGTACAATACTCAAGATAGTGCTGTATCTCTTTCCGGCTGGCATCTTCATGGGGGAGGCAAGACAGAAAGATATGATTTTCCGTCGAATATAACACTCTCTGCACATGGTTACCTTTCTGTTGCTTATCGTCATTTGCAAACATCATCGTTCGTCTTGGATTCTCTTATAGAGTTACCCGATTCGTATTTGGTCCTCTATCAGCGCAAGGTGATATTGAGCAACTCCGGCGAAGGTCTCGCTTTGTATAATGCCGACAATATGCGTGTTGATACGATGCGTTATACAGCACGCCCTGCAAAGAATGCAGACAGCATCCCTTTGGCAGATTGTCTGAGTATGCAGCGCATAGGGATATCCTATAACCAGAATCAGCATGGGGTGTATCAATCGCAAGACTGGGTGGCGGGATTTGTGAACTTCGCTCAGACCGCCCCAACTCAGCAGTCATGGTTGCCGGATGCCGATTATTACGGAGGCAGTCTTATGGTCTCTAACGACAAGGCTTATATAGTCAGAGTGTCGTCGCGAAGCAGCACAAGTGGCATCACTTCTACCGAAGGCGATGTGCTTGTCAGTGGAGGTGGCATGGCTGATGTTACAATAACGTGGTATGACCCTCTTGGACGCAATATTCAGTCAACCCAACGCCGCAAAACTTCATCAGGGAAGAATATAGTCACAAGCACCTTATACACAGCGTCCAATTCAACCCGGCAATGGCTGCCGCTGCCTACAGAAAGCAACGACTTCTTCGAAGAAAGTGTTTTTGCCTCGTCTGCTACGAGTTATTACGACGATAATGCACCATATCGTGAAACTGTATATGAGAAACTATACAAAGGCAGACCAACCACTACCACTCAGGCGGGAGTAGAATATCAGTCGCACCCTGCAACAGAATCGTATGGAGTGAATGTGTCAGATGAAGTCGTTCGCTGGAGCGTCGGTCAGCAGCAAGTACTTAAAGAAGGTTGCTATTCTGAAGGCACATTGCAAAAACTTACGCATGCCGATGAAGACGGACACGCAGCAACTATATTTACCGATGCCGCCGGCAAGAAGATAATGCTTCGAATGGGCGATGATGTGGAAACATATTATGTGTACGACGATTTAGGTCGGCTGCGTTATGTCTTACCCCCTGCTGCAGTTAAGGCGCTTTCAAGTTGTAGTTCTTTCACTGATTCGGCAGAACCTGTCAGGCATTATGCATATATCTACCGTTATGACAATCGCGGCAACTGCATATACAAGAAGCTGCCCGGCATAGAACCTATCTATATGGTTTACGACAGGCTTGGTCAGCTTGCACTGACGCAAGACGGCAATCAGCGTCAACGTGGCGACTATTGGACAGCCATAAGATATAATCAGTATGGCGACATGGTAATTCGTTGCGAGATATTATCAGCAAGTAGCAGTCACGCAGATATGCTTTCTTATTGGAGTGACAAAACAGCTTTGGCATCATTCTCGTTGGAACCGAGTAATAGGGCAATTGCCGGTACCGGTTATATCGACGCCAACGAGTCATTACAAGTTTCTCAAATGCTTGAAGTCAACTACTACGATGACTATGCAAGCCTTTCCTGTCTGCCGGATAGTATCTCCAACCGTCTAACATATCAACAGCTGAGCGGTTATGATACTCGCTCTAATAACGCTATCGGTATGCTGACGAGCAAACGCATCTATACACTCGGCGATACAACCTATACATATACAGTATATTATTACGACAAATACGGACAACTTATTCAGCAGCGTGCGAGTGAGTGGGACGGCAGTTACGAATATTCGTATATGGCATATAACTTTGACGGAAGTGTTGCCAACACCTTAAAACAACGTTCTCAAATCACAGAGACATATACTTATGAGTATGATATCACAGGCATGCCAACACGGACGTTGTATAGTATAAACAACAGTGAGCCGACAGTGCTGTCAGCCGACTCTTACGATGACCTAAGTCGATTGACCAACCGCCAACGGCACAATGCAGCAGACTCAGAGAGCTATGAGTATGACTTGCGAGGCAACCTCACGCAAACACAAAGCGGAGATTTTACCGAATTGCTTGTCTATGTGAGTGGTAATATCGGTTATTGCGGAACTATCTCAGAAATGACGGTGGTGCAGGATACCATACAGCAAAATTGGCATTATCAGTATGACAACCTAAAGCGTCTTACTTCGTCATCGCTTACAAATGGCAATAGTGCCCAAAGACTTTCCGAGCAACTTACATACGACGATATGGGTAATATCCTTACCTTAGAGCGCTATGTAGGCGGAGTGCTGACCGATGACCTCGAATATTCCTATCGCGGTAATCAGCTTGTCGGACTGACCAATTACGCTGAGCCGTCTGACACATACGATATTACGCAGTATCCCGACCGTTCCGATGCCGATACGACCATGCGTTACGATGCTAACGGAAATTTAATTGCAGATTTCGACCGACAAATTTCTGCAATTCAATATAATTTACTAAATTTGCCGACGCAAGTACAATTTTCAAACGGCAATGCTATTGTCAACACATATAATGCCGGCGGCGTGAAACTATCAACCACGTATTATACCTTACCTGAGAATGTAGTAGTACCGATAGGTACGATACTGCCAATAGAATACACGTCGTCGGATGTCTCTGTTTATCAAAAGAGATATTTCGGAAACGTAGAGTACGAAAGTTTTGCGAACGACACCACCGTGCAGGTAAGAATACACAATGCCGAAGGGTATGTGGCGGCAACACTTAGTAACGACCACTTGATAACCACAACCTATAACTATTACCGTCGCGACCACTTAGGTAATATCGTTTCTGTGTGGGATGCGACCAACGATACAACCGTTCAGCGCACCTTCTATTATGCTACAGGCATGCCGATGCCTGAGAGCCGCGGGCGCAGCAAGCAGCCGAACCTCTATAACGGTAAGGAATACGAGCAGGTTCATGGCTATAATGTATATGACTTTGGCGCCCGGGGTTACTATGCAGCCGTTGCCCGTTTTACAAGTATTGACCCGCTCGCAGAAAACACCCCATGGCAATCGCCCTACAACTATGCGTCGAATAACTTTATCGCCGAAATAGACTGGATGGGGTTAGGAGATGTATATACAACAAATAATCAGGATGCTATTGCATCTCTGCTCGGATATCTATCAAATGGAGGCTCGCTAAATGATTATGATTTTGATGAAAGCGAGGGGTGGATAGATGTAACTGATGAGGTAAGAGGCTATTTGGGTTTAAAAGAAGTTTATTTCAATATTAACTCATGGATTGATACCGATAATAGCTATGGAACAGGACCTTTTATAGGGAAAGAACTAATGATTAAGGGTTTTTATGTCAATCCAACTACTGATATACTAAAAATTATTGACTTGATTGATGGAAAAAGTGATGAAAATGCTTTAGATTCTAATCATTGGCTTCTTAATCCTTTGTTTGGCGATAATGTATCAGCAATAAGTTTATTATTAGAACGATACAAAAGTGCTTCGAGAATCGGTCAACTAATGACTTCTTTGTCTTATTCTATAAACTTTATTCAGTATCTTAGCCTATTGCAAACCGCCCAAAAACAAGGTATATCAGTTGGTTGGTGGTATAATTTTACAAAAACCACAATAGGTTTAATCCCAATCAAAGAGATTCAAATGATAATACTTGTTGTTGACACGTATGATTATATATGGAGTGTATACAATAAGCAGTATAAGCAATTGGATAATCATTTAAATAGTATAGATTTCTGGGCATATTACTATGGCTACTAATAAAAAAGAATATCAATATAGTGTAAACAAGGGGCGAACTATACTTCTGGTGTTAAAGCATTTGATGTATTCTATGCTTATATTATTCCCGTTTGTATATGGCTTATTAGGATGTAAAGAAGAGGATAAGTTAACTTTTGCATTAATTCTATCTTTTTTCATCCTATTAGACCTTTCATGGATAACGCTAGGCATTTTCCACTATTTATATGACAAAGATTCAAAATTATACTATAACGAGCAAGATAATTCTTTCATCTTCATACATAAAGATGTAGAATATAATTTTAAAGTCAGTGATATTAAATATCATAAAAGTTATTGGCATAAGGCAAATGCATTGAAAATTAACATACTAATACTTAAAGATGGAACACAAATATGTATGTTCGAATGGTTAAATGTAGATCACTTTATTAAAAAAATTATTAGTAAATCGAAGTTGCAATTAGAAGATTATGATGAAATTAGTACTCCTTTTCTTAGGTTTCACTATGAGACTATATGCGCAATAATAGAACATAGAGACCCACATTACAATTGCAGCGAGCAATGACAATGGTACGTAATTATATACATAGACTATGTAAGTAAAAAGATTTGTTTCAGAACAGAATATCATTATATGTTGTCGCCAGATAAAATTTATTTTACAATAACTGACGTTCAAATAGTTCTTTTTTCTGTTATGATATTATGAAGACAATTTTTAAATTTAAGACTTATTCTGAAGGTATTAGGGATTACTATATTGTAAGTGGAAAAGAGAAAGAAATATGGATGCGACTCAGCATCATAAAGTTGGTTTTTGTTTCGCTTATATGGTATCTTTGGGAATACATAGCCGTTATTAGTATACTTATTATTGTGCTACCTCGTGAAATATTAGATTCTATTTATTCATCAGGTTGGATATTATATGCGTGTTATGCCATAATATTTTTAATATGTGAGATTGTCCCTACTGTTGTAAGAGTTAGATCATATTATAAAAAAAATTCACAAATTGCATTCGAAGAAGTTGTTGATGGTAAACTAATTAAGTACAAACGTGCTTTTTTTCTTCCATACAAGTCATTCTTTCCTAACTTTTTATCTTTTATTCCTACAGGCAACCCAGTCACTTTTCCTTTGACTATTGCTGATAGACAATGGTACTATACCATTGGAATAAATGAAAATAATGAAATGAAGTGTAAATGTGATGCTTGTGGTGAAATATTTTCTATTACGAATAATACATTATACACATTGTGCCCACATTGTTATACGCAGAATCAGATACTATTTCTTACTGATTCTTACTGATCCGCACTTAAGCCTCATTTGAAATAAATTAGCCATAAATTAGTCATCCATTATTATTTACGTTAATGTGTGCGGATAACTAGAGTATAATACGTTTATTATCTGTCGTGTGAAAATTATATTAAACTAAATTATAATATTATGAAGGTCAAATTTTTATCAGTGCTGCTCGTTGCAGCTGTTGTGTTGACCGATGACCTCGAATCTTGGAGCAAGAGGCTATTATGCCACGATAGTCCGCTTTACAAGTATTGACCCGCTCGCAGAAAACACCCCGTGGCAATCGCCCTACAGCTATGCATCAAATAACTTTATCGCCGAAATCGACTGGATGGGGATGGGAGATGTATAAAGAATTGCCAAATGGCTGAAAGCACAAGGTGTCGGTGAGTCCGAGAAACAGAATCTTGATGCCATGCGACCATTTTTTCAGGGAATTATTTTATTAAATCCATTGGTTGATTTAACAAACAATATAAAAATTGTTACAACAGGTTCTAATATCTATGGAACAGAATCAACGAATGTTGATAAGTTTTTGGCAGTTACCGGCTTTATTTTATTTGGTGTAAATAATATCAAATATATAGCTAAACCTATTATAAAAATTATAAAAAGTCCTATTTGCGAACGTATATTTTCGTATATCGAAAAATTATTAACACTTTATTCAGCTGCTGATACTATAAAAAATGAAAAAAATAAAGCAAACAATAATTAGAATGCTTAAAGCATTATTAAGGAATATCGTATGTTTTTTTTGCTATGCTATTATACGTTCTTATTATCCGGCTCTTGGTATGCCGCCGGCACCAATAGCTGATACACTATCTGATTCTACATTCTGGATTCTTTTTGCTATATTCTACCCAATAATGTATGTTGATGTTATCCTCCATGAATAATAGTTCATTATTGAAGACAACGTTATTTATCGTTATTTGTTAAAATATTATATTTTATGAATGAAATATTTAAATTAATCACACCAAATGGAGTAGAGGATTTCCGCATTCTTAATGAAAATGAAAGAAAAAGATGGGTTATATGGAATCATATAAAAATTAGCTTTTTCTGTATCATTTCAGATGCAGCAGGATTATGTTTGTTATATTTTCTTGTGGTTAGTTTTTTACACTTATTTTTTAACTTTTCAGATATGTTTTTTACATATATTTATATCTCTGTTACCTTGATAGTCATTTTTATTCATTTAGTTGTAGTGAACATCATGGAATATAAAGAACATGAACTTGAATGGGCATTCGATGATATTGAAGAAGGTGTAACTATTCACTATAAACGAATTTTATTTATAAAAGACTCTTATTGGATAATACATATACTAAATTTTATATTTGGATTTATGTTGGGGCGAATAACTTATGTAGCATTCGCTAATACCAATAAGACTTATTGCTATTGCATTATAGGAGTAAATAACAAAAAAGAAATGAAATGCAAATGTGGTAATTGTAAAGCCCTGATACCTATTTATAGAAATACTTTAAATAGTAAGTGTCCGCATTGTAATTATCAAAATATTCTTTATATATTGCAATAGCCGTTGGTCTTTTGTGCAAGTTTGTTATTTTATGCGGCTTTATCGTTCATTCTGGAGAATAATACTTTTTTGAAATGCTGTTTTTATCATCATCTAATGTCGTTTTATTATACAATCGTTCAGCGCACATTCTATTATGCTACAGGCATGCCGATGCCTGAGAGCCGCGGGCGCAGCAAGCAGCCGAACCTATATAACGGAAAGGAATACGAGCAGGTTCATGGCTATGATGTATATGACTTTGGTGCAAGAGGCTATTATGCCACGATAGCACGCTTTACGAGTATTGACCCGCTTGCAGAAAACACCCCGTGGCAATCGCCCTACAGCTATGCATCAAATAACTTTATCGCCGAAATCGACTGGATGGGGTTAGGAGGATATAATGCGTATAACAATGATTTATTTATTACTCCTCACTTAACTATCGTGGATGAGTCTGGGAATATTATCGTTCAAGTTGTTAATGAGGATTATACTGTTTACATGAAGAAAGAAGATTCGGATGCCCTCATTATTGTAGGTTATGAAATAAGAGTTGAAAATACAATAATTGGATATGCTGGTGTAGATATTAATAATTTTACCATATATAGTTCAAAAAATTATGATCAATTATATGGTGAAACAATGATTGGGGGACTATATAGTGGAACGGAATCAAGAGCGAGAAAATGGGGAGGCTTTAATGATTTGGGAGTATTTATGAAATATGGTTTTGGTAAAAGTAACTTTTTAATTTATGACATCATAGTAGATTTTTAGCACTATATGGTATAATATCATATACAAAATCTAATAATTGTAATAACGTTTTAAATGAAGATAGTAGTCCATATTCATGCAATCCCTCAAGTACTGAACAATATTCAATTTTAACTAAAAAGTATAAGAAATCTAATTTTTTTGTTCAGATGAATGGTAAAATTATTGAAGTTTGGTTAGATCAGTTTAATGAGCCTTATTATGGTACTCCACCAGATTCTGTTGTATTTGTAATTTCAAAGAAAAATTAATAAAAGAAACCAATCTGTCGAACAATAGTAAATAGTTGTAAATAAATGCATTACTCAAGTGTTTTGTGCTTTAAATTGTCAATGTGAATATATTGTTTATTATTGCTTGTTAGACAAAGATTAAAAGGTATTCGGACAACGCGTACAAATCGTCAAAATCAGCATATAAATACTTGCGAAATGTCGACATAAAGATGTCAAAACCTTTATCACAAAGCATTAAACCCGCTTATTTACTCACCTAAATGAATGAACAAAATAGGCAATCATTTTGAATAAGAACCTATTGAACATTTTTAGACACGATTGCGGCTTGATGCAAACTCGATAGTTTATGCATCTTTTGAAAGTGTCCATAACACATATTTGCTGATTCAACAATGCAAAGATTTTAGACTTTGAAGAATACTAATATATGTTTTTAATCAACACTTTATAAGACGATTTTATCACATTCGGAGTTTCTCAATCGAAAAATAAAACTAATATAAACAAAGGATTCATTAATTTCATAGCTTATGCTACTTAAAATATACTTTAATTTGCTAATTACCTATTGCGATAGATTATTCAATCTGAATAGGTTATTTTTTTATTCAATTATTATTTGTACTTTTTGTGTTAATTGCTCTAATAAACAAAATCACATTGTTTACGATAAAATTTTATCAAATAATAATTGCATTAAAATAGAAGGTTATAATTGTAAAGATACTATATGCATACAATATTATAATAAAGATAAACTCTCTACCGAATACATTTTTAATGGTTTAAATAATCCCACAAAGATTGAGTATTATGAAGACGGATGTATAAAATACAAAGGTAAATTAACTTTTGATTCAAATTTAGAACCACAACATAATTTTATTTCTCAACAATCAAAAATAATACTAAAACATGAAATTGCCTCACAAAATATAAAAGATGTATATATTTTATCGGATGAGAAAAAAAATGTAACTATAACTGCAAACACTTTCTTCTTTGTAGAAACATATATAGAAAACTATCATCCCACTCAATATAAAGTGTATATTCAAGAATTTGGTACAAAAAACAAAAATATTGTAGAATTAAAAAGTATGTGGGATATAAATCCCCTCGATATATATAGTGGTGTTTATTATTTCCAAACAAAAAATCAGAACTACAAGATAAATATTTTTTTAAAAGACACAAGCAACAATAATCCAATTGATAACACAAATTCAATATGTTACACGTTAGACGTGAAAATGATATAGAAATTTCGAATTAGTATATTAAAACTATCAACCACGTATTACACCTTACCTGAGAATGTAGTAGTACCGATAGGTACGATAATGCCAATAGAATACACGTCGTCGGATGTCTCTGTTTATCAAAAGAGATACAGCGGAAACGTAGAGTACGAGAGTTTTGCCAACGACACCACCGTGCAAGTAAGAATACACAATGCCGAAGGGTATGTGGCGGCAACACTTAGTAACGACCACTTGATAACCACAACCTATAACTATTACCGTCGCGACCACTTAGGCAATATCGTTTCTGTGTGGGATGCGACCAACGATACAACCGTTCAGCGCACATTCTATTATGCTACAGGCATGCCGATGTCAGGGAGCCGCGGGCGCAGCAAGCAGCCTTACCTCTATAACGGTAAGGAATACGAGCAGGTTCATGGCTATAATGTATATGACTTTGGCGCCCGGGGTTACTATGCAGCCGTTGCCCGTTTTACGAGTATTGACCCGCTCGCAGAAAACACCCCATGGCAATCGCCCTACAACTATGCGTCGAATAACTTTATCGCCGAAATAGACTGGATGGGGTTAGGAGATGTATA
>JAFSTG010000045.1 GCA_017450605.1 Paludibacteraceae bacterium
GCTTATCTCAGTAACTCTGTTGCCTTGCCATAAAAGTGTGTTACGATAGTCGGTTCGCCATTGGTCGTCAACATCACTTTCGTCGGTGAGGGTAACAATGTATATATTTCTAAAGGCCACGCCGTTGTCTCTTATCTCTTTAGTTATTTTATCTAATGCGCATAAGCGTATTTGCGATACATAGGAATAGCCGTATGGAAAATCGCAGTTGGCAACGAGGCGGCTAAGCGAGGCAAGCAAGTCGCGTGCCGATTTGTAAGTTCTGAGTTTGTTGTAACTTGTTAGAGGTGTGTCGTGAATAAGCAGGTCGGTGAAACTCTCTTTCCTGCTTAGTATGCTGCGCATCTCTTTGGCCTTAATTTGCGAACGGCTAACCTTCTCAGCAGGATAAAGGCCTGACACATAAAAACGAAAATGGTCGTGTTGATAGTTAGGGAGTCCGATTATTCCTGTTGTCTTTAGTTTACCGGTAATGGCAGTCTCTGCAGAAAATTTAGTCATTGATCTTGACCCGTCGAGCACTATTACCCAAATATCGCCGAGCAGGTCAACATCGGTGAAACTATTTTCCGTGCTTTGAGCACACATTGTGCCGTTCGACAAGGCGAACGGCACAATGCATAAGGCACAACTTATTGTTAGTGTGTAGAATAATCGTCTTAACATAGAGCAGTAATATAAGATGGAATATCAACACGCAGTCAGCATCATTCGCTAACCAACATTCTCATTAGTATGCATTCATCTGTTCGCTGACGGCTTTTGTTATCATGTCGGCAAACTCTTGAATGGTCATCTGGCCTTTTTCTTCTGCTCCCTGACGGCGAACGGAAACGAGACCCTGCTCGGCTTCTTTCTCGCCTACGATAAGCATGTAAGGAATACGTTTGAGTTCGTTATCACGAATTTTACGCCCAATCTTCTCGTTTCGGTCGTCAACGATAACGCGAATGTCTTGCGCCTCTAAGTCGGCTTTTACACGCCATGCGTAGTCGTTCGACTTCTCACTAACGGGCAGTACTACAACCTGGTCGGGTGTGAGCCAAAGCGGGAACTTACCTGCAGTATGCTCGATAAGAACAGCTACAAAACGCTCCATCGAACCAAATGGTGCACGGTGAATCATCACAGGGCGATGTTTCTGGTTATCTTCGCCTACATACTCCAACTCGAAACGTTCGGGCAGGTTGTAGTCAACCTGAATAGTACCAAGTTGCCAGCGGCGACCGAGGGCATCTTTAACCATGAAGTCGAGTTTCGGTCCATAGAAAGCAGCCTCGCCGTATTCTACTTTAGCGGGCAAGCCTTTCTGCTCGCAAGCATCGATGATGGCTTGTTCGGCTTTTGCCCAAACCTCATCTGAGCCAACATATTTCTCGTGGTTATTGGGGTCGCGAAGCGATATCTGTGCTTCGAAGTTCTCAAAGTCGAGAGCGCGGAAGATAATCTGAATAATCTCCATCACACGTATAAACTCTTCCTTCACTTGGTCAGGACGGCAGAATATATGTGCATCGTCTTGTGTGAACGAGCGAACACGTGTCAGTCCGTGCAACTCGCCCGACTGCTCGTAGCGATAGACGGTTCCGAACTCGGCGCAGCGGAATGGCAGGTCTTTGTATGAACGAGGAGAGTTTTTGAAGATAGCGCAGTGGTGTGGACAGTTCATCGGTTTTAGCAGATAAACCTCGCCCTCTTCAGGTGTGGTGATAGGTTGGAACGAGTCTTTTCCGTAATGGTCCCAGTGTCCTGAAGTAACATATAAGTTCTTCGAACCTATATGAGGAGTGATAACCTGCTGATAGCCGTAGCGTTTTTGTATCTTCTTGAGGAAATCTTCCAGGCGCAGACGCAGAGCAGTTCCTTTAGGTAACCAGATAGGCAGACCTTTGCCGACCATGTCGGAGAACATAAAGAGTTCCAGTTCTTTACCAATACGACGATGGTCGCGTTTCTTTGCCTCTTCGAGCAATGTGAGGTAATCGTCGAGCATCGATTTCTTAGGGAACGATATACCATAAATACGTGTCATCATCGGACGTGAAGCGTCGCCACGCCAATAAGCGGCTGCGCACGACAGTACCTTCATAGCCTTGATAGGAGCAGTAGAGGGAATATGCGGACCCTTACACAAGTCGGTGAAATTGCCCTGAGTGTAGGTGGTGATATGTCCGTCTTCAAGTTCGGAGATAAGTTCGCATTTATATGTCTGCCCTTTGGCAGCAAAATCGCGAAGTGCATCAGCCTTACTTATGTCGCGCCGGTGCAGTTCTTCTTTGCGCTGCTGTATCTCTTGCATTTTCTTTTCAATAACGGGCAAGTCTGCCTCTTTTATTGTCTGACCATCAGCCGGCAACACATCGTAGTAGAAACCGTTTTCTATAGCCGGACCGATACCGAACTGTATGCCGGGATATAACTCTTGCAGAGCCTCAGCCATAAGGTGCGACGAGGTGTGCCAGAAGGCATGTTTTGCTTCTGCATCGTCCCATTTGTGCAACTTAAGAGTGGCATCTGCGTTGATGGGCATGGTGAGGTCTTGTTGTACTCCGTTAACAGTGGCTGCCAACACTTCGGCAGCCAAACGAGGGCTGATACTTTCAGCCACTTGCAAAGCGCTTACGCCTTCAGCGTACTCGCGCATACTCCCGTCAGGGAACGTAATCTTAATCATAAAATAAACCTACAAATGTTTATTAATTAATAGTGAACAAATTATTTATATTTGATATTTAATCTTTTTATCTTCCATGGATTGAACGGATTTTATTATAGAATGTAAAGATTTAGCTTTTACCTTTCAACCTTCTGCTTTCGACCTTTTACTTTCATCCTTTCTCCTTTCTCTTTAAACTATAACACGAGCGGCAAAGATAACATTTTTTTCTGAAAGTGCCAAAAGTTATTTAAGGTACTGTGCTATATTAAGGTGTATTAGTCAGCGAAGTCGGAAAAGTATTGCATTATTATTTTTATTTTTGTAACTTTGCCCCGATTTGCGCGTTGCGCTTGTTGTTTTGCACATCTAAACTTGTCTGTAATAAACAGAAGTTATTAAATTCTAATAAAATACAATCAGTATGAAAGACTTTTGGAAATTTACCGGTGCCACAGTTGTTGGCTTGTGCTTGTTTTTGGCTATTGGTTGGCTAATGTCGTTTATGATGCTTATCTCAATAGCAGTATCGGGGAGTTCATCATCGGAAACGAAACTCAAGAGTCACTCAGTCTATGAGTTGGAACTCGACGGAACTATTGAAGACCGTGCTTCGTCCGACGATAATCTAACGGCAGCCCTTCAAGGAGCAATGGGGCGTGACGGAGTTAAAGTTTATGGTTTGAACGACTTATTGGAGAATATAAAAAAAGCCGATGAGAATAGTGAGATAGATGGTATTTATCTCAAGTTCGGTTCGTTCTCTGCAGGTTTTGCTACTCTCAAAGAGTTACGTAATGCACTCGAGGCTTTCAAGTTCTCGGGTAAGTTTATTGTGGCATACTCTGATAGTTATTCGCAGGGAGCGTATTATCTTGCATCTGTTGCCGACAAGATTTGCATGCATCCGATAGGCGCATTAGATTGGAAAGGATTGAGTTCTACCATAATGTTCACCAAACGTATTTCCGACAAATTAGGTGTTGAAATGCAAGTATTCAAGGTAGGTACTTACAAGTCGGCTGTTGAGCCTTATATCCTTACCAAAATGAGCGATGCCAACCGTGAACAGATGAATGTTTTGTTGGGCGATATGTGGGAAGATGTATGTGCAACAGTAGCAGAGGGGCGCCATCTTTCAACCGACAAACTCAACGAGTTGGCTACGCAATGTCTGACGTTCGATAAAGCAGAAACAATAGTAGCAGAAGGGTTGGTTGATACACTAATATATAAAGATGATATCGATGGCGTACTTACATCGCTTTGTGGAACAGATAACTATAAACTCGTTTCTCACAACAAGATGAAAAACGTGAAAGCCTTAGAGAAAAAGAGGACAAAGAACAAAATAGCCGTAGTTTATGCTTCCGGACAGATCGTAGATGAAGGCAAAAGCGGCATTATAGGTGATGATATGGTGGAGACTCTCAACGATATCAAAGACGACGAATCAGTGAAGGCTGTTGTGCTGCGCGTTAACTCCCCGGGTGGCTCGGCATTTGCTTCAGAGAATATATGTCAGGCAGTAAAGAACATTCGTGCCAAGGGCAAACCGGTAGTTGTATCGATGGGCGACTATGCGGCTTCAGGCGGATACTACATATCGTCGAATGCTGATTATATAATAGCGCAACCTACTACTCTTACCGGTTCGATAGGTATCTTTGGTCTCGTTCCTAATGTTCGCAAGGCTGCCGATATGGTGGGTGTTGACTTCGATGGTGTGGCCACTCATCCTATGGCTTCGTTCCAAACCGATATGGTTTATGGCCAGATGAGCGAGACAGAACGCCGCTTGATGCAGCAGAATATAAATCGTGGTTACGACCTGTTTACTTCTCGTTGTGCTGAAGGGCGCGATACGACACAACAATATATATTCACAATTGCTGAAGGTCGTGTATGGTCGGGCAAGCGTGCTCTCGAACTCGGGTTGGTTGACCAACTCGGTAACCTTTGCGATGCCGTGGATAAAGCATCCGAGTTGGCGGATCTGGACTATAACTATAAGTTGGCTGAATATCCTGAACCGGAAGATTTCGCAACTAAACTATTGAAAGCATTAGACATTGAAACTCGCATCGATCGTATAGCGCAGAAACGCCTTGGTTCGGCTTATAAAATAGCCAAGCAGATAGAGCAACTGAGTGCTAAGCCCTCGATTGAGGCAAGCATGGAGTTTGTGCCTGTGATAGAGTAATGCGGCATTTGCGGTACATACTCAGTTGGCTGTACGGCAGTGTGGTAGCAGTTCGTAACTTGCTTTACGACCGGCATATATTAAAGTCGTATTCTGTTGATATCCCTACCATATCGGTAGGTAACCTTGCAGTAGGCGGAACGGGCAAAACGCCGCATACCATATACATAGCCAATATGCTAAGCGGGCGAGGCCTTAACGTGGCAGTGCTGCTGCGTGGTTATAAACGGCATACTCGAGGGTTTGTGCTTGCCACTGAGTGGTCAACAGCCGGTGAGATAGGCGACGAGGCAAAACTAATATCGCTGCGTTGCCCGAGAGTGAAGGTGGCTGTATGTGCCGACCGTATAGAGGGCATTCGGCGTCTTTGCGAACTAAGCCGAAATCTCGATGTGGTGGTGCTCGACGATTGCATGCAGTATCGTCGGCTGCGAGTAGGGTTAAGCCTTTTGCTGACGGCTGCCGATAACCTATATTGCTCCGACCACTATTTACCATACGGACAACTGCGCGACTTGCACTCGCGTGATAAGAGTGCCGACATGGTGATAGTGAGTGGTATGCCTTACAACTGCGCACCAAAAGAAAAACAAGCATTATTGCAACCTCTCAACGAGCGACTCGGTTCGCTTAGCAGAGTGTTCACCTCTGAAATAAAATATCTACCTCTGCAACCTCTATGGAGCGATTGTAGAGTTAGCCAAACAGCGGTTGAAAATAACAAAGTGGTGATATTAACAGCCATAGCCCGACCTGAGACAATGGTGAAGAAACTGCGAGAGCAGTACCCTAAGGCAGTGCATGTGCAGTTTGCCGACCACCATGAGTTCAGCGAAAACGATTTTCGAAAACTCGACGGGGCAGATATGGTGATAACAACCGAGAAAGATGCAATGCGACTAAAAGACAATCCAAATTATCCTGAGCAACTTAAATGCCGCACATTTATGCAACCTATCAATGTAGGCATACAAGAAGATAAAAAAGAAATGTTTAACCAAATAATCTATTCTTATGTTACAGAAAATAACTCAGACCGCCGATTATCTGCGCGGTAGAATGAAAACACATCCCAAAGTAGGTATCATACTCGGAACCGGACTTGGCAATCTTGCCACTCAGATTACCGAGCGTCAAGAGATACCCTACGAAGAAATTCCTAATTTCCCCGTGTCAACAGTAGAAGGGCACTCAGGCAAACTTATAATAGGCAAACTCGGAGGAGTTGACGTTTTGGCTATGCAAGGGCGCTTCCACTTCTACGAGGGTTATTCAATGGAGAAAGTAACGTTCCCCGTTCGCGTGATGAAGTTTATCGGTATCGAGACATTGTTCGTTTCGAATGCTTCGGGTGGTATGAACCCTGAGTTTGAGATTGGCGAACTTATGATTATCACCGACCATATCAACCTCTTCCCCGAGCATCCTCTTCGCGGTAAGAACTACGAGGAGTTTGGTCCGCGATTCCCCGATATGCACGAGGTTTACGACCGCGAACTTATTCGTCGAGCTCACGAGATAGCCGACAAGCATGGTATCCGTGTGAAAGACGGTGTGTATGTAGGTACACAAGGTCCTACTTTCGAGACTCCTGCCGAGTATGCATATTTCCGTGTTATAGGCGGCGATGCCGTAGGTATGTCAACAGTGCCTGAAACTATTGTTGCTCACCACATGGGCATGCGCGTATTTGGTATGTCGATTATAACCGACCTCGGTGTTCCGGGCAAGATAGTGGAAGTAAGCCACGAGGAAGTGCAAGAGATAGGCAACAAGAAACAACCTCTTATGACACTCATCATGACCGAACTGATAAAAACAGTGTAAGAAGTGTAATATTTATGAAAATAACAAGAAAACGATTGCTCTCCGAAGGGCAATCGTTTTTTTGTTGTTTGATAGTGTCTTGACAGTGAAATTTCGGTAAACTTTAGAAGCAAACCTCAAGTCCGAGATTAAAATCTACGGAATATGGGTAGTATTTTTCCTGAGAAAGTAAAGTCTCTAAAATAGAAACATTTGATTTACCGTCATTGGCATTTTGTAGTGTATTGAGAACGCATTGATTATAAGAGAAGGCGGTAGTAAGATTAAAATGTTCGCTTAATCTGAATACAAACCCCAATTTGGCGAATGCTGCTAAATTGAATTTTCTAAATATATGTTCGTCGGCAGTTGTTGGTACAATGTCGCTTGTTCCGAATTTCCCGTCGATGTCGTGCAGTGTAATATCCCATTCCGGATAGAAGGCTTCGGTTCTTGTTTGACCTGAAAGGCTTGAAAATTTTTGAGCAGCCGGTAGCATAGGAGTTGCTCCTATGGATAATAATAGTCCGCTTCTCGGGGTAAACATATAACGATATTGCAATGCTATTGGTAATCCTATCATCCAAGCAGTATGCTTCTCCTGAATATTAGAATAGAGTGTGGTAAGATTATATATATCGCCCTCGTCATCGGTTAATCCGTTTTCTGTTATAGAAA
>JAFSTG010000046.1 GCA_017450605.1 Paludibacteraceae bacterium
AAATATTTGTGACTTGGCAAAATTCTGGCTTGAGAAAGTCGGAATTTTGTTTGTTTTTAAGAGTAAGTACGAAGTTGGGAGTTGCTCTTAGATAGCAAAATACAAAAAGAAGGTGTGCCAATTTAGTTTTGACACACCCTCTGATGCCCTGCATGGAAAGGGCAGAGGAGTAGAAGCGATAGTGGATGGCAAACTACAGGCCTCAGTGAGTTATGCCACGGCAGGCGACCTTATAATAAGAACTGCCGCACAGATACTTGCAGGTAAACCCTTTAAGCGTGACACAGTAATACCTGCCATGCTTGTTGACAAAGTAGCTGCCGAGCCGATGATGACACTCAGTCATGAAATCGACAACGATGTGCAGACAATAACACTATTGCGCCATCATATCGACCTCTACACCGCCCAACTCAGACAAGAACATATAATATTCGCATTGGTCGTTCTCTTTACACTTCTCGCATTGTTCTTTTTCATTTATTATTTGCATCAATATCGCCAGCGCAAGCGATTGTCGGAGCAACTTATGGCAGCTCAAGAAGATTTAGAGCGAGCCACACTCTCAAAGCTCACGTTCTTTACAAATGTCTCTCACGATTTCCGCACTCCACTCACTCTTATTGCCGACCCAATCACTCAGCTTGCAGAGGATAAATCGCTCAGCGACGAGCAACACACTCTTGCACGTATTGTACAGAAAAACGCCCTTGTTCTGCTCCGCCTAATCAATCAAACTCTCGATTTGCGCAAGTACGAGAGCGGTATGCTCCGCCTCAACCTCAGTCGTGTAGATATGAAAGAGGCATTAACACAATGGGTTGAAGCATTCCGCCCGCTGGCAAAAAAAAGACATGTTCAACTAACACTCAATATCGAATGCGATGAGCAAACATCGTTTGTTACAGCACTCGATGCCGAAAAAACCGAACGTATAGTATATAACCTGATTGCTAATGCTTTCAAATTCACTCCACCAAATGGCAGTATTGCAGTTAACCTACGCCGCGACAACAACAATATCATTTTTTGTGTATGCGATACCGGATGCGGTATTCCTAAGGAACATAAACAGCACATCTTCGATAGTTTCTACCAAATCGACACCACCAACTGTCAAGGCTCGGGTATCGGGCTTACCCTTGTGCGCAGTTTTGTAAGCCTACAAGGAGGAACCATCACCGTGAACGACAACCAACCAACGGGCACTTGTTTCTCTGTTTCATTACCTGTTAATCAGACTGAAAATGTACCTTTTGCCATTGAGGGAGAATACCTTAGTATATCACAAGAACTTATAATGAGCGAATTAGACGAACTTCAGCAATCCAAGCAAAATATTACCACTTCCACTTCATCCGACATATTATCTGCCAACGACTCTGTATTGCTCTGCATCGACGATAATGCGGATATTCGCCATTATATAAAACACTTGTTTGAGAAAGATTTCACAGTTGTAACTGCCAAAAACGGAGAAGAAGGTTTGCGCAAAGCGGCATCAGCAGTTCCTGATATTATTATCTGTGATATTTCAATGCCTGATATCGACGGACTGCAAGTAACCAGGCAACTCAAAACTTCGGTTATCACTTCGCATATTCCTGTTATTCTGCTTACAGCTCATTCTCTCGATGAACGAAAAATTCAAGGGTTCGATAACGGAGCAGATGCGTATATGGTAAAACCATTTAACGCTCAGGTGCTAAAAGCACAAGTTCATACATTATTAAATAATCGCAAACTCGTAAGGCTTGCTATCAGTTCGCAATCCGACAACAAGCCTGAGGCACAAACCACTTCCACGCCAAAAGTACAAGCAGCAACGTCTGCCACTACTCGCCAAACGCGCACCGCACTTACAGCAGAAGAGAAATTCCTGCAGCAATTCAACGAGATAGTAAGAAAAAACATAAGCGACGAGACTCTCAGTGTCGAAAAGATAGCTGCAGGGTTAGCTATGAGTCGCACACAACTTTATCGCAAAATAAAGCAAATAACCAACTTCTCGCCCAACGAGGTTATTCGCAATACGAGGCTTGAGCATGCACGCGGACTGCTTATGCAAGGCAAATTGTCGATTTCAGAAGTTGCTTATAGCACCGGATTCTCTTCACCCTCGTATTTCACCAAATGCTATAGCGAATATTTCGGTTCGCTACCTTCTGAAAAACTTACTACATAGTAGCCTCTTACATACGACTTGTAACATTCTACATGATGCTTGCAACAATTATTACATTGTTTGCAACATTTGTTACACCATCATTTCGGCAAAAACTCTACTTTTGCCGCGTCGTTTATGACATTCATTTACAACAGTCACAAATTAACTTTAAAATCTAACAACATGAAGAAAGGACGAATTCTACTTTGGTGCCTTCTGATGTTCCTCTTTAGTGTCACCGCAGGTGCTCAAACACTTAGCATTAGCGGTACGGTAATCGACGGAGCCAACAACGAGCCCATTATCGGAGCCTCGGTATTAGAAGAGGGCACTACCAACGGTACCATCACCGACTTTGATGGTAACTTCCAACTCACCGTAGCCGCAGGTGCCAACATCACGGTATCGTATATCGGCTATAAGTCGCAAACACTTCCCGCTTCGGCAACGATGAACGTTGTTCTTCGCGAAGACACCGAGGTTCTCGAAGAGGTTGTAGTTACAGGTTATACCACCCAGCGTAAAGCCGACCTTACAGGTGCTGTTGCCGTGATGGACATGTCGGGTGCCACAAGCGAGGCAGATGCTTCGGTTCTTGCCTCAATGCAAGGTCGTCTGCCCGGCGTGCAGATTACCACCGACGCAGCTCCGGGTGGTGCGGGTAGCATACGAATCCGCGGTATGAGTTCTATCAATGGCACCGATCCTCTTTACGTTATCGACGGTGTACCAACGACAGAGAATATCGCTTCTCTCAACCAAGCCGACATAGAATCGATACAAGTTCTTAAAGACGCATCATCGGCGTCTATTTATGGATCGCGCGCGGCAAATGGTGTTATCATCATCACCACCAAGAAAGCCAAAGGCGACCGCCTCAATGTTAATCTGAGCTATGCTGCCACATTGCAGACTATAGCTAAACGTTATCAAACGCTTAACGCTCAGCAGTGGGGTGAAGCTTATTGGGCTGCCAACCTCAACGCAGGTCTTACTCCTTCGCACCCATTCTACGGCAATGGAGCTACCCCTAAACTGCTTTATTATCTAACTGCCGACGGCACTGTTCGTTCAACCGACACCGATTGGCAAGATGCTGTTTATCGTCAGGCTTGGACACATAATGTTTCGGCAAGCGTGTCGCATGCAAGCGAGAAAGGTAATGTATTCTTCTCGGGTAACTACATAAATCAGGATGGTCTGATTCAGGAAACTTATTATCGCCGATTTAATGTTCGTCTCAACAGCAACTACAAAATAGGCAAATATGTAGGTGTAGGTGAAAACCTTATGGTAGCCAAATGGAGCGACAACGGTTTCTCAACGGGCGAAGACCGCGGTATTCCTTACACTGCTATGCGTCAGCACCCTGCTATCCCTGTTTACGACAGCAACGGCAACTTCACCAGCCCTATGCAACTTGCTTCGTTGGATATAGCTAATCCCGTTCACCAGCTAAGAAACGGTCGCGACAACAAAAACGACAGCTGGCGTATATTCGGTAACGCATATTTAGAAATCTATCCTGTTAAAGGACTCACTCTCAAATCGAATATCGGTATCGAGCACTTACAATATTTTAATAATATACTCACCCGCAAAGTTGAGCCGAGCGATGTAGCTGCAGTTAGCCGCGCCTACGGTCAGGGCGACACATGGACATGGTCGAACACAGCTGCTTACGCAAACCAGTGGGGCAACCATCGCTTCAATGCCCTCCTCGGTACTGAGACAATCGGTTATAAATTCCAAGACCTCAGCGGATGGCGTAACCAATATGCATTCGAAGATACCAACTATATGGTTCTCAATGCAGGAGAAGGCACCCAGACCAATGGTGGAGGTATGGCTGAATGGAGATTATTCTCGCTCTTTGGTAAAGTAGATTACAACTATGCCGACCGTTACCTCTTCTCCGTTACTGTTCGCCGCGACGCCACCTCACGTCTCTATGGAGCCAAGAATCATGGTTGGTTCCCGGCATTCTCTGCTGCATGGCGCTTCACCGAAGAGAATTTCTATCCTAAAAATGACGTACTGACTGACGCCAAGTTGCGTATTGGTTGGGGCGAGAATGGTAACGCTGCCATCTCCGACAACTACGCTACTTGGTCAACCTATGCTTACTCGCAAGGCAATGCCGCTTACGACTTCAACGCCACCAACTCATCGACAGTAGCAGGCGTAGTAGTTGCCAAGAGCGGTAACCAAGACCTCAAATGGGAAACCACCATGCAGACCAATGTCGGACTCGACATGACCTTCCTCCGTGGCGACATCACCGCATCGCTCGATTGGTATTTGAAAGACACCAAAGACATGCTCACAGTGCCTCCTACCCTCTCTGTAGCAGGCGAAAATGCTGCCGTATGGCGCAATACAGGCGACATGCGCAACATGGGTGTTGAGTTTATTCTCAACTACAATAGTCCTAAATACAACGATTTCTCATGGAACGCTTCGTTCAATATTTCGCATTATAAGAACACCGTTGTCCACCTCAACGACTTCGTTTCGCAACTCGGAGGAGACTATCGTCTTATCGAAGGTCAGCCTATGGGTGTTTACTACGGCTATGTAGTAGAAGGTATATTCCAAGACGCCGCGCAAGTAGCATCGCACGCCACACAGACAGGTGCCGCTCCCGGACGACTGATGTACAAAGATATAGTTGAAGACGGCATCATCGACGAGAAAGACCAGCAGATAATTGGCGACCCGAATCCAGCCGTTCAGATGGGTTTGAACTTAGACTTTAAATGGAAAGGACTTACCCTTTCTATGTTCTTCAACTCCGAACTTGGTTTCGATATCTACAACACTACCAAACGTCAGTTAGACTTTATGAGTTATGGTGGCGTATCAACTAACCGCGGAATTTCGGTTCTCGACGCATGGACTCCTACCAACACCTCAGCTACTGTTCCTGCTCTCTCGGCTGTTGACAACAACAACGAGATGCGCATGTCAACCTACTATGTTGAGAATGGGTCGTATCTGAAAATGAAATATCTCAAACTGAGCTACGACCTGCCCAAGAAGGCACTCGACGCCATGCACGCACAAAACGTAGGAGTATTCGTTCAGGTAGAGAACGTGTTCACACTCACCGGTTATAGCGGACTCGATCCAGAACTGCCTCTCGGTGGTTATGGTGCACGTATCGACAACGGACCATATCCGCGTTCACGCAGTTTCTCGTTAGGTTTGAATCTTAATTTCTAAATTTCTATAGTCATGAAAACTAATAAATATATTTTCGCAATATTAAGTGCCGCTGTTGTTTCGTTCGCCTCTTGCGACAATTTCCTCAACACCGAGCCTTATGGTGAGTTCACCTCTGCACAGCTCAGCGAAGAGTCGATAGAGGGTCTGTTGGCATCTGCATACGCCGGACTTGAGGCACATTATTTTGGTAACAACGAGGCATTTGCAGGTCCGTCAACCAACTGGATTTTCGATGTTCGTTCCGACGATGCTTATAAAGGCGGTGGCGGCGTATCGATGGAAGCTAACATCCACCTTCTTGAAGTATCAAATATTACAAGCGACAATGTTAGTTGCCTTAATAAATGGCAAAACAACTATTTTGCTATCTCGCGTGTGCATCAGGCATGGCGCGGCATTCAGAATGCCGAGGTCGATGGCAAGGAAGCACTGCTTGGCGAGTTACGCATTCTGCGTGCTTGGTACTATTTCGACCTGATTCGTATTTTCGAACGCATACCTTATTTCACACAAGACGACGACCCTAATCAGGCTCGCTACGACCAATATACTCGCGATGAGATATTCGGATTTATTAAAGACGATTTGCGTACGGCATACAACAATTTACCCTCTACACAGGCACAAGCCGGACGTTTCAACAAGTATGTTGCCGCTGCTCTAATGGCAAAGGTTAGCGCCTACACTTCTACTTGGGCCGACGTAATCGAATATGCCGATTACGTGATAGGTTCAGGACAATACGCCCTCTATCAGAACTTCGCCGACATGTCGAAAATAGAGTTCAACAACAAATATGAGTCGATAATGGCTATTCAATTCTCCACAGCCAACAACAACGCACATATCAATTGGTCGAACTTGCTTAACACCACCTACTCTGAGGGCAACTTGTTTGGCAACGGCGACGACTTCTTCCTTGGCAGTCAGAACCTTGTCAATGCTTTCCGCACCGATGCTAATGGTCTGCCTTATCTCGACAATTTCAACGACGTAAAGGTTGACGGCAGCTATACAGGTAATGTCGATCCTCGCCTCGACCTCACCGTAGGACGCATAGGCATGCCCTTCCGTGGTAACACCTACACCGCTACATGGTGTCGTGCATACGATGTTTACGGCGAATACTCTGGAAAGAAAGGACTTATCGACCCCACCTCACCCGATATGGTACAAGGTTTCCCATGGGGTGCCAGTGGACTTAACTTCTGCCTTATCCGCTATGCTGACATTCTACTTCTTAAGGCTGAAGCACTCATCGAAACAGGCTCCGACCTTGAAACTGCCCGTACACTCATCAACGATGTACGCCAAAAAGCTTCACGCTCGGTAAGTGCCACTTACACTCCCCAAGACCTCGACCCCACAAAGGCTAACTACTACGTTGCCGGCTATCCTTCAGCCGGATGGACACAAGACTATGCACGCAAAGCAGTGCGCATGGAACGTCGTCTGGAACTTGCTATGGAGGGTAACCGCTGGTTCGACCTCTGCCGCTGGGGGAATGTTGTGGAGGTGATGAACACATACTATCAGTCGGAAGCTGCAATTCGTCCATACCTTGCAGGTGCTTCGATGACAAACGAAAAGATATTCTTGCCGCTACCGCTCGACGAGGTGAGAAATGCTAACGGTCTGTACGGAAACATCGAAGAATAGTGAATAATTAATTTTTGGTAAATATATAAATTCAAAATAAATCGAATCATGAAAAAGCTATCAATAATATTTACTATTGCTGCAGCTATAATGCTATTTGTGTCGTGCAGCAAAGAGAAAGAGCAACCTACCGGTCCGACAAGCGAAATCAGCGATGTTACCAATTTGGCATACACCGTAGTAGAACGTGCTGTAACACTCACTTGGCAACTCCCTGAAAACGAAAATGTACTCGCACTTCAAGTTGTTTGCCAGAATGATGGTACTTTCCGCGAGACCGACGGACCCACAACAAGTTATCTTATAGCCCGTGCTCCGGTGGCAGAAACGGTAACCTACCTCATACGCGTCATCACCGATAAAGGTATATCTCAAGGTGTTTCCGTTAGTTTCTATATCGAACCCGAGTCGCAGCCCGTACCGGCTATGCTTTTGCTTGCAGCCGACCCCGAGGCTCTACCCGACGACGACGAAGTAGCTGCTGCTACATGGTTCAAAAAGAACTACGTTGACAAGAACAATGGTGCCTTCATCTCGGCATCCGACCTGCGTTCGCTTTCAATCAACGACTACAGCGTTGTATTCATACTCGTTGACCGCGTCGGTCAAGGCACAGGTTGGCAGAACCTACCGTTAGAAATAGTGCTCGAAGAGAATCGCCAGGGTATGCTTAAATACTTGGCTGAAGGCGGTAACTTCTTCTTTGCCAAGATGGCAACACAGCTTGTAAACGCCATCGGACGTATTGATGAGAAGTATGCACCCGGGATCTTTGGCGATGGCGAAGGAGGTGTAGGCGACGACACATGGTGCGTCAATGCCAACATCGGTATCGGTACCTACGACCACCGCTCACACCCCATCTACCAACTCATGGAAGCAAGCACCACGTTCTACGACTTTGAGGTATATCCACTTCTCGGTCCCGGCGGCCTACGCGAAGACCATAATACTATGTGGGATTGCAACGCATACGGATTTCCCGGCGACCCGAACGTGATAAAGAACTTCGAAGATGCCACTTCGTCAACCGTACTCGGCACATGGGGTCATGTGAGCGACTACTGCTGCGCAGGTATAGTAGAATTTGGTCCTACAAGCGA
This sequence comes from Paludibacteraceae bacterium, assembly GCA_017450605.1. Classification (GTDB taxonomy): domain Bacteria; phylum Bacteroidota; class Bacteroidia; order Bacteroidales; family Paludibacteraceae; genus Colicola. Next base: position 8,158 of record JAFSTG010000046.1, read on the forward strand.
ATACAAAGGTACTATCATCGCTAATGGTCTGTCGGCTTACGAGTTCCACCAGAACAACCAAGACAACCAATACGAGGCTAATATCTATCGCCTGACCGAAAACACCATCAACTACTTGCACAAACTGCACGACTAAACAATATCAGCGGTCAGCTGTGAGCGTAATGCTTACAGCTGACCGCCAACGTTTTTGCAACAAAATCTAAGTCGACAACCGCCGATTAAAAACCGACGTACCCAACACACAGTCATGAAAAAAACTCTCACTCTTTTGTTTTTAGCAGCCGTATCGCTAACGGCAAGTGCCAACATCCACTTCCCGTTAGACGAAGCTTCGGGTGCTTCCGGCGCCATTGTAATGCCGGGTGCACGCGGTAATGCGCTCCGACTGAACGGCTACACTACGTATCTTAAAAAGAATTATAACGTGCAGACTGTTAGCTCCACACAGCAAACAATCTCGCTGTGGTGTGCTGTGGAGACCTACCCGATGATGAACGCCATGGAGGCAGAAAATGCCTACACAAGCATCATCGAAACAATCGATGAGACCAACCATACAGGTTTCGCTCTTCGACTTTCTTCACAAGGCAACCTGCGTTTCGAATGTTACTCAGAGGGCTGGAAGCTATCACTTGATGCCGACCCACTGCTACCTAAATATCAGTGGAATCATATAGTTGTTACACTTGATGTCGCAACACGGCAGATAAAGATGTACAACAACGGTGAGCTTATTGCCGAAGGCAAAACGATGAACTCCCTCTCAGCCGGCAACGGCACCATGCTCATAGGCAAAGAGCAGAAGACACTCACCTTCTCTTCGTTCATTATCAACACCTTCAACGGGCTTATCGATGATATTCGCATCGACAACCGTGTATGGAGCGAAGAAGAAATTGCTGCCGACAACACCGCCGATAACCCTGCCGACCTCATCTTCCCGCAAGATGCCTTCTATCGCAACAAACTGCGCCCGCATTTCCACGGCATGCCCATGATGGGATGGACTAACGAGACTCACGGACTCGTATATGCCGACGGCAAGTATCACCTATTCTTCCAAAAAAACCCTAACGGTCCGTATATGGCACGTCTGCACTGGGGACACCTTGTCTCTGAAGATTTATGCGGCTGGGAGGAGTTGCCTATCGCCATCGCTCCGTCAGAGATTTACGATATGAAAGGTTGCTGGTCGGGGTGCGTATTCGACGACGAACAACTAACAGGCGGCAAACCTTGGATAGCCTATACCGGTGTGGACAACGCACGTGCTACCATCGACTTTGCCATGCCTGCCGACGACCTTGCAGAGTGGACAAAAGCCGACAACAACCCGCGTATCAACGGACGTCCCGCAGGACTGACCGACGACTTCCGCGACCCCTATTTCCTGCGCAACGGTGATAAAGCTTACATGATAGTAGGTTCGAGCAAAAACGGTGTTGGCGTAGCTACACTGCACGCCTTCAATGCCGATGGCTCGCTCACCAACGACGGTACACTATTCTACAGCGGCACCGATGCTGCTACCTCAGGCACCTTCTTCGAGATGCCCAACCTCACCAAGATAGGCGACAAATGGCTGTTTACTGTAACCCCGCTCGGCTCTAACAGCGGTGTGCGCACCATCTATTGGGTGGGTACGCTCAACCAAAACGGACAGTTCGTGCCCGACAATGCTACCCCACGCACCGTTGAGTTGCAGGGCATGGCACGCGAAGGTTACGGCATGCTCTCACCATCTATCTGTCAAGTCAACGGCAAGACAATAGCCTTGGGTATAGTGCCCGACAAACTCGCCTCTGCCGCTAACTACGACATGGGCTGGGCACACAACTACTCGCTGCCACGCGAATGGACATTGTCGGAAGAAGGAATACTGCTGCAAAAACCATACGAAGGACTCGCAGCACTCCGAACAAGCCAATGCTATTCTCTGACCGACACCGAGCTTCAGGGCACACAAGCCATCGACAATGTGACCGATGGCATGCAGGTAGAAGTTGACGTCAGATATGTGGTCGGTAGCGGAAATGCCGGAATACGCCTACTCTCCGATGGCAACAAAGCCATGAAGATATACTACGAACCAGCCGGCAACCGCGTTATTGTCGACATGCGCGAAGTCAACCGACGCGAGAACGACAAAGGCGTGTTCGACGGACTCTATACATCTGTCCTGCCCGACAAACATAATATCGGCGACACCATTAGTCTGCACCTATTCTTCGACCACTCAGTGTTAGACCTCTTTGTTGACAACAAATGGGCAAGCAGCATACGCGTATTCCCCGCAGCCAACGTGCAAAAGGGTGTAGAACTCTATGTCACTGCAAAAACAAAAGTAGCCACCGCTGCCGTTTATAACCTCGAGACCACAGCACAAGCCAAACAATATAACCTCGTAAACCCCGAGACCGACAACACCGGTAGCGGAGTCGAGCAACTGACAGGCAACGG
>JAFSTG010000047.1 GCA_017450605.1 Paludibacteraceae bacterium
CATCATAGAACGCCTCCCGCAATTGGGATGCGAGACGGTGTTGCTCGTAGGTCGGAATTTCTCGCAGGCACTTGAGACTATAAATGCCCTGCGTGCTGAAAAAGGAGAAGCGCAAAACGACCTGCCGCTCACGCTTTGTTTTGAAAATGTGGAGGCTGTTACGGAATATCTCGAACAACATCCCATGCGCGACCGACTTGTTTTGATAAAAGGCAGCAATGGCACAAAATTGTTCCAACTTCCCGAGAAATTGTAAGGCACAAAAACTCGTTGAGGCTGAGGTAACTCATCGTTAGCCGGATATAAAAGACATGAATCCATAACAGATAATTCATATATTCACGATAATGAAAAAAACATTAGTCTTAATCCTTCTGACTGTCGTGCCGTTTATGGCCAACGCCGATGGAATCAACAGATACGTTGATAGTAACGGAGATATCCTGACGGCAGTAAAGGGACAGTCGGAGTTGTTGCGCAATTACGAGGCTACAGGAAATCCTATCTCGTCGGTGCCCAACTTTTTCCTCGTGCAACTTGACAATAAGTCAGGGCTGGCTTACACCGCCTTGCAGTTTGATCTTGTTTTGCCGCATGGAGTTTCAGCAGTAAACCAGGTTGCAAAGTATTCCTCAACGGCAAAATCCGATGATGTCGTCCTGACTTTCGGTTATGCCGCAAAAGCAGATGCAGAAGCCTGCGCTTATTATTCCAAGGTGACGCAAAATTCTGCTTATGACGCCAATGACGACCATTTGGTGCTCAGCAGTTTGCTGGATGCCACAGCCGACGGACGGCAGGTTGTACGTGTCGTTATCTACTCCCCGTCAAACAAGTCTTTGCTCACCACTTCCGGTGCAAAAGATGTGGCATTGATTTTCGTAAATCCCAATGCTTATGCCAAAGCCGGCACAAACGGAGTGGAATTTACGAACGTAGAATTCTGTGCTACGGACCGCGCAACATTTGAGGCGACGGTAAATCCGGTAGATGCCGAGGTAACGAAGGCTTTCTCCGTGCAGTCTGAAGCGGAAGTGCCGCTAAATATCAGCACCACCGACAAATTTGCCGCTGTCATCCTGCCGTTCAGCGCAACCCCGCCAGAAGGTGTGAAAGCCTACGTAGTTCCTGGATATACTCCCGTGAATAACGAGGAATGTGAACTGGGATTATACGAAATGCGCGGCATAGAAGCTTATCGTCCTTACATACTTTTTGCTGAAAACGGAATCAATACCGTTCTCTCGGGTACTGTAGATGCAGAAGCCTATAAAACGGAAGTTTCCGAAGACATACTGACTGGATGTATCGTACCAAAAACGGTTTCTGTGGGATATATCCTGCAAAACCAGAGCGATATGCACGCTTTCTGCGCTATTGACGAAGGAACTCCCCAGGCTATCGCAGCGGGACAGTGCTATATCAAAGGTTCGTCCAGCGTAAAACGTTTCTCTCTGCCCAGTTCCGACCAATTGCTCGGCATCGATGCTGTGAAGTCCGGCATTATCAATGACAATGTGCCGGTTTTTGATCTGCAAGGTCGCCGCACGCAATTGAAAGGCCACGGCATTTATATCGTAGGTCAGAAGAAAATCGTCAGATAACCCCGAGAAAGTTCCGAATAAACCAGAAAAAATATCATAAAGAGGACATCATTTTATGAAAAAGATATATTTCCTGCTCTTCGTCCTCGCTTTCGCACTCAATATGCAGGCAGAATATAAGTTCAGCGACGATAAAGTGTATTACATCACTTGTAATACCTCTCCCAACGGCTTTATTGGAATAGGCTCCTACCATAATGTGCAGTATGAGTTATATTACGTTCGCAATACCGCCGTTACCGATGACGGATACTGGAAAATCAAAGCCGATGGCGATGCTTTCACTATTCAGAGCGCCCTTACCGGACAGTATCTGGCTTGGTGCGATGTATATCAGAACAATTGCAAGTATTTAACCCTCGTTGATGATGTGGAAGACGACAATGCGCGATGGTACTTCAACAATC
>JAFSTG010000048.1 GCA_017450605.1 Paludibacteraceae bacterium
GTTCCGCCGCTTACCGACAACTGGTAGTTCTGTGTTGAGCCGGTCTTGTAGGTCTCGTTGAACCAGTCGGTCTGGTCGGTAAGACCGTCGGGGAGCACTACCGTACTTCCAAGGTCGGCAAGATACTCTTTATACTGTTGGAAGTTGAGCACTTCCATCTTCTTTGCCACTTGCGTCCAACCGCCATACATCGAGAAACTAATCTTCTGGTGGTCTTTCGATGCCGAACCTGCCTTAGTTGTTATCATTACCACACCATTGGCAGCACGCGAACCATAGATAGCAGCCGACGATGCGTCTTTGAGAATCTGCATCGACTCTATATCGTTAGGAGCAAGAAAGCCGATATCCGTCATCGGCACTCCGTCAACCACATACAGAGGGTCGTTAGAGGCATTCATTGAGGTGGTACCGCGTACACGAATTACCATGTCGGCACCGGGCTGACCGTTAGGTTTTACCACCGTCACACCGGCAGCCTTACCTTGAATAGCCTGAGCAGCCGAAGTGATAGGATGTTTCTCGAGGTCTTCTACCGAAACCGACGAGATACTGGTGGTTACATCCTTGCGCTTTTGCGTACCATATCCTATTACCACTACTTCCTCAAGCAACTCGTTATCGTCGTGAAGGACAACAGAAAGTTTAGCGGCACCATTTACAGGCACCTCCTGAGTCTTCATACCCACGTAGCTAACTACAAGTACGGCATTTGCATTTGAAACTGAAAGAGAGAAATTTCCATCGAAATCAGTAACAGTACCATTGCTTGTACCTTTTTCCAGGACACTTGCACCGATTACCGTTTCTTTGTTTACATCAGTTACCGTGCCGCTTACCTGAACCTGCGCATTTAGGACAAGCGCACAAGCCGACAACAGTAACAACACACAATAGCGCTTTGCGCCAAAGAGAGGAACTTTGTTACTCATAAATTACATGATATTAGATTATTATTTTATTTTTCAACAAAATCCAACGCTTCATCTTCCCTAAGAAATCAGCACTAAATTTATGTTGGATACCATTACTCAATCTAACGACCGATTGGTATTTAACAGATTTGGATTTAACAATTGTTTTCAGATAACTCGCAAAAGTATAACAATTTTGTCATTCCCACAAGCAACCATTTATTTTTGTAGAAAAAAGTTTCCCAATATAGATAATCTTACGGATATGACGGATATTTTTATAAAATGGAAACTCACACAGATTGCACGGATTTATCAGATTAAGCAGATGTGCACTTAATTCATTTAAAACACAACGAAAGGGATGCTGCTCGGCAGCATCCCTTTCGTTGTTAGTAACAGAATACCATTTTTTGCATAAATGTTATATCTCGTCTTGCAGATAGTCGTACTTCTCAAACTTATCGTTCTGCGAAGGTGTTTCTTCCCTGCCTACAAGTGTTACACGCGCTTTCCACCCGTCTTGCTTATATACGATTGCTGACCCTATAACCGTAAAGACTTCCGATAGTGGAATATCCGACGACTGATACATCTCATACCAATCCGGTTCCTCGATATTCAACTCGGGGTCAGGGTCCCATGTCTCGAACATCATTTCACAAACTGCACCAACCGAATCGCTTGGTACATAGACGTGTCCGTTGAAGTTGAACGAGTGATTTTCAAGGTCGTCGTATGGATAATCAAAAGCCACTTTTATTCGGGCACTCAACTCCTCAAGCATGCTCTCAGAGTCTGCCTCAATAGTGGTATGCTTATCACGATTGTAAGCATCCTCCAATTCCAATAAGTAAGTCATAACGGCTATCTTTTATAATTTAATAATAGTCTGATATCACATCATCTTCACAGTGCGGTTAACAAAGCGCGAGAGGGCTTCGCCGGTAAGTTTGCCTGCTGCAAGCAGAGCCACATCGATAAGCTGTCCGATACGGTCGTTTGAGGAAGCAAAGTCGGCATATACCTTCTTTATCTCAGCGCGCTTGTCGGCAGTTTGCTTTGTAATGTCGTTAACAGCGTTCTTCTCGTCGTCTGTAAGTTCGTCGTTTTTCTTATCTTTCTGCTCATCGCGCAAGCGTTTTTCCTCAGCCTCAAGCGAAGCAAGTTGCTCTTCAAGCGGAGCCACTGCCTCGTGTGTTCCAGACTTTATCTCTTCAAGAACGGTACTAATCAGCGGATGAGCGGTATTGAGAACGAGGTTATACTGGTCGGGCATAGTGCCATAGAACGACATGCCCTGCTGGTGAGCCGACATATCTTTCATTCGGCGCATAAACTCGTTCTGAGTCAGGAATACAGGCAGAGCATCAGCCGATACCGACTCGACGCTAACATAATAGTGCGTCTTATCGTTCTGTGTCAGGCGGCTTTCAAAAGCATAGCGAAGTGCGTCTTGCTCACGGTCGGTCAATGCCGTTTTTTCCTTATCCTCTTTGCGGATGATATTCTCTATCACGTCGGAATCAACACGTACGAACCTGAGGTGTTCATTCTTCTGCTCGGCTTGCGAAATAACGTGAATATCAAGTTCGCCGTTCATCAGCAGCACGTCATAGCCTTTCTGACGCGCACGGTCGATATACGAGTAGGTGGCATCGGGGTCCTGAGTGTAGAGGCATATAAGTTCGCCATCCTTATCGGTTTGCGAGTCTTTTACCTTCTCACGATACTCGTCGAGTGTGAAATACTTATGGTCGATATTCTCCATTAGTGCGAATTTCGATGCGCGCTCGTAGAACTTCTCGTCGGTAAGCATACCAAACTGTATAAAGAGTTTGATATCGTTCCATTTCTTCTCAAAGTCTTCACGCTCGTTTTTGAATATCTCCTGCAACTTGTCTGCCACCTTCTTGGTTATATGCGACGATATCTTCTTCACATTCATATCGCTCTGCAAATAGCTTCGGCTTACGTTAAGAGGTATGTCAGGCGAGTCGATAACACCATGAAGCAAAGTAAGGTATTCAGGCACTATATTTTCTATTTCACTCGTTACGAACACCTGATTGCAATATAGTTGAATCTTATTGCGGCGTACATCCATATTGTTCTTTATCTTCGGGAAATAAAGAATACCTGTAAGATGGAACGGATAATCCACATTGAGGTGTATGTGGAACAACGGCTCCTCGAACTGGTCGGGATAGAGTTGGTGGTAGAACTTCGAATAGTCCTCGTCGGTGAGGTCGGCAGGTTTGCGAAGCCATGCAGGATTGGTATCGTTAACCACATTATCCTCGTCGGTCTCTACCTCCTTGCCGTCTTTCCACTCTTTCTTCTTGCCGAACACTATCTCTACGGGCAAGAATTTGCAGTACTTACTTAGAAGCGCACTAATAGTGGCATCTTCAAGATATGTCTCGAACTCCGAATTGATATGCAGCACAATATCCGTACCGCGCTCAGCCTTTATGGTCTCTTCCATCTCGTACTCCGGATCTCCTTTGCACGACCAATGGACTGCCTTAGCATCATCCTTATAACTGAGAGAATAAATCTCTACCTTGTCGCTTACCATAAACGACGAATAAAAGCCTAAACCGAAATGGCCTATTATCGCCTCAGTTTTATCTTTGTATTTCTCAAGAAACTCCTCGGCGCCTGAAAATGCTATTTGGTTGATAAAGCGGTCAACCTCTTCGGCTGTCATGCCTACACCATGATCACTGACAGTAAGGGTCTTTTTCTTCTTATCGAGTGTTACACGCACTTTAAGGTCGCCCAACTCGCCTTTTACCTCTCCTACAGAAGATAGCGTCTTAAGTTTTTGTGTTGCATCTACTGCATTACTTACCAACTCGCGAAGGAATATCTCGTGGTCGGAATATAAGAATTTCTTTATTACGGGGAATATATTTTGTGATGTTACCCCAATATTACCTTTTGACATAGTATATTAGTTTTAGTTTTTTTAAGTTTTAGTTGTTTCGATTATCTCATCCGGATACACAGATTTCTTTCCGGCGGTTAAGGTTTAGGTCTAATGGCACAAAAACATAATCAACTAATATGCCAAACACTACAAGGCTGACATTTTGGCAGTCTTCATCCCTTATGCGTCCTCTCGAATACATCAAAAAAAGAGGCACATTTGCATGCACCTCTTTTCTGTTTAATCAAGACGCCGTCGAACGACGTCTGGTATGAATATCTATTCAACTACAAGTTTTGCCTGCCATGTAGAATTGCCGGAAGTCATAACCACCATATAGATACCTGCCGAATGAATCGGTTCGATAACAACAGGTGAAGTAGTCGGTTTCTGACGGCTTACAAGCATACCCGAAGCAGAATAAACATCAATCGCCATCCGAGAGAGTTGGTCGGTGGTGAACGATGACAGAACGCGTATCTGCTCTCCTACTTTAGCAGGATTAGGAGCAATGGCAACCGAATTGACATACACGTTATTGAGTGCCGTAACATCACCTACAACCAGCACGAGTGTTACTTCGCCGCAGCCAAGATTTACAGTGGCGGTATGGACACCTACAGGCGTATTCTCATCGAATAGTTCAACTCCGTTGAGTATGTATGGCAACTCTTGCTCAGATATGGTATCGGCAAGTTCTCCGTCAACAGCTACAAGGAGTTCGAGAGTAACGATAGAATCGCAACCATGCTCTGTAAACAACGTTCCTTGCGGCGTGCTGTAAGTGCCTGCTTGACGCAATCCGCCGAAGATACCTTCGTTGTAAACCTCACCTTGGCAGATAGCAGCACGTATGAGTGTTTGTGCGGGTTCAGCCTTACGGATCTCAACCGATGCAACAGAATCGCAACCAAGAGCATTAACAACTACATCGCTGTAGATACCTTCTTCGCTTATTGCAGGATAGTTCTCAGAGAGATAATAGGTAACATCAGGGCAGAGATATACTACCTCTGTCTCTCCCTTGAGAATTTCATTTACTGTAAGGTGAAGTGTTACAATCGAATCGCAACCGGTAACAAGCGACTGCAAGGTATCAGTTTTCTCTATCGAAGTGTAATACTTGTTTGAGTTAAACTCGTAGTATGCACCCTGGCAGATAGTAGCCACCTCATCGCTACGGAGTATCGGGTTGACGGTAACATTCAATATTACTGTAGAATCGCAGCCTGTTACACTTACAAGTTTCTGCTTGTAAACACCCGATTCGAATGCCTCGAAATTGAAGTTATCGACCTCATATTTCTCGCCTTCGCACAATGTGATATCCGGCAATACGGTTATTAGGCATATTGCCCGCTATTCCGATACCGGCACAAAGATAACTATCGGCTCCGCCAAGACAACGCCAATCGAAAGATAGTTCATACTGACCGGATGGAACGGTAAAATCTACATAAGCATAGGTAGTGTTAACAATAGTGTCGTATTCCGACGTCACACCCTCATCGGCAGATATATAAAGCGAGCGTTTACCCTCAGTTTTAACATAAGAGCCTACAAGCCAACGTTCTTTGCATATAGATGTGTCGCAATCAACATTGAAATGCCAATTGCGGAGCAAAAGAGAATCTGCTTCTTCAAAACCAAAAGAAAATGGAACAGAGAGATTAGAAACCTGTGCTTGAGCAATGCCAAGCATAAATATCATTAACGTTATAGAAAATATCTTTTTCATACCCTTAAAAAACAGTGCAAAAAACACAATGCAGTAAGACCAACAGACAAATTGGACGCAAAATTATAGTTTTTATTTGAAAGATACAACATTTTTATACATTTTTTTGTAAAAACTACTCAATTAGATAAAATATGCAACCAAAAGTAACTTCATCACCTAAGCGGTAGCGGCGATGGTTAATCACTAAGGGCATTTCTTAAAATTCCATCTTGTCTATGTAAAAAAAACATAGTAATTTTGCAGGCTCAAAAAAAAGGAATCGACCCTGCCCCAAATTGGAAGCAGACTGCTGATTGTCGGCGGCAGAGCAAGCACACATGAAATATGAACGAGTTTTTAGAAATTGAAGAGAAAATAGTAGAGATGCTTAAAACCGTATATGATCCTGAAATACCGGTGAATATCTACGATTTAGGGCTAATATACGGTGTTGATATTGATGATAACGGCAAGGTTAAAATCGACATGACACTAACCGCGCCATCGTGTCCGGCTGCCGACTTTCTGGTGGAAGATGTAAAACAGAAAGTGTCGTCGATAGAAGGTGTAAGCGACCTCGATATCAACCTCGTGTTCGAACCCGAATGGTCGAAAGATATGATGTCGGAAGAAGCAAAACTGACTCTGGGATTTATGTAATTTTTAGAAATACCCTAAATAGTTAATAAATTTATGATTTACTTCCTGAGCGATGCACATATAGGGTCGAGAGCTATCGACTATAAAGCTCATGAACAAGTTGTTTGTAACTGCCTGCAGCAACTCGGAGGTGATGCTTCCGCTATTTATCTATTGGGGGATATGTTCGACTTTTGGTATGAATATGTATGGCGTAAACCACAAGAATACCAACTAACCCTAAGCACGCTTAAACAACTTACCGGCAAAGGAATAAAAGTGCATTTCTTTACTGGTAATCACGATATCTGGACTTTCGGTTGGCTCGAGAAACAGACGGGAGTTATTGTCCACCGCCACGAGGAAGAACTTACAATATGCGGTAAAAGCTGTTATCTTGCACATGGCGACGGACTGATACCTTCATATATGATGCAGATTTATCCCAAACACATACAACGAAAAATACGGAGGTTTATGTTCCTGCGCGCTGTGTTCCACAACACCCTGCTGCAACGACTTTTCAGTATCGTACCACCGGCATGGGGAGACAAGTTCGGTTACGAGTGGGCACGACGCAGCCGTGAAAAAGAATTGGCACATCCGTGCGGGTATAAAGGAGAAAAATACGAAGAATTAGTGCTGTTTGCCAAAGAGTTGGAAGAGAAAAAACATCACGACTATTACATCTTCGGGCACCGGCATATAGAACTCGACCTCCAACTCTCAAGCGGGGCAAGAGTGATAATTCTTGGCGATATGTTCAAACAATACACCTACGCCGCCATGGATGACAACGGAGAACTGTCAACACTTAACTTCGAAATCTGAAATCTGAAATTTGAAATTTGAACTATGTAATATGCATACACGCGAAGAACAACTTGCAGCCTTCGACCGTCTTCTTACTATTATGGGCGAGCTGCGTGAGAAATGTCCGTGGGACAGAAAACAAACATTTGAGAGTCTCCGTCAGAACACTATTGAAGAGACATACGAACTTGCTGCCGCCCTGCTAAAAGACGACCGGCAAGAGATAGCCAAAGAGTTGGGCGATGTGCTTCTGCATGTCGTTTTCTATGCACAGATAGGTTCCGAAACAGGCGACTTCGACATAGCAGATGTATGTAACCGACTATGCGACAAACTAATATTCCGTCATCCACATATCTATGGCAATGTACATGCCGATACTGAAGATGCGGTAGAACACACTTGGGAGCAGGTGAAACTGAAGGAGAAAGGCGGCAACAAGACCGTGCTTGCAGGTATTCCCGATTCGCTGCCTTCACTCGTTAAAGCCTACCGCATACAAGACAAGGCTCGCAATGCCGGCTTCGATTGGGACGTACGCGAACAGGTTTGGGACAAGGTAAAAGAGGAAATAGCAGAATTCGAAGCAGAGATAGCCAATATGGATGCCGACAAACAGGAAGCAGAATTCGGAGACCTTATGTTTGCACTTATCAATGCTGCCCGTCTCTATAAGATTCGACCCGACAATGCCCTCGAACGGACCAACCAGAAGTTTATCAAACGCTTCAATTATATAGAAAAGAAGGCCTCTGAAATGGGAAGAAGCCTTCAAGACATGACACTCGACGAGATGGAAGAACTTTGGCAACAAGCCAAAAGTCTATAACCGATTATCGCACCACTATTGCCATAGAAGCCGTTGCAGGAGAGAATTTCGACTTCGTATTGAATTCGTACGACAGTTGCGAGAATCCTGTTTTCTTTGCAATAATATAGTTAGGTATAACGGCGCGTACATAACCCTCACGGAAATACAACTTACCATTTTCAATGTCCGATTCGTCAA
>JAFSTG010000049.1 GCA_017450605.1 Paludibacteraceae bacterium
AGGATTTCAACACCACCAATCGATTAGTTAAGACTTCTTATAAGGTGGGGTTGCCTATCCCGCAGAAGATGCTTAATCAAGGGCGCAAGGTATTCTATGTGCGCTTGAGCCGCGAGTTCGTGGATCATACCACCACTTGCGTCAAAAGCGACATTCTAATTAATACCGACCTGAGAAAACTATCGTCAGTGGCTGCACAAGACGAAGAGGGTAAAATTAAGGTTAGCTGGACGCATGTCGGCGACTTCAAGGGTATCTGGACTTCGGATATGTTCTACCGCGTACAGTATGTAGTGGACGGCACGACGTACAGCCAGGACTATCCGAACCGCAACCTCACATCGGTGCTGCTGACCGAGGGTATTCCGGTTTGTCAGCCGATTGAATATACTGTGCAAATCTGCACGTCAATGCGAACAATCAGCACAATGACGAGCGCTGCTATCGGTATGGCATCAACTCGCGGGGCGGTTATCAGTTCGCTGACGGCTACCAAAGGCGACAGCAACAACCGTGTGCGGCTACAATGGACGGTGCCCAAGGATAAGAACGATTTTTCGTATTTCACTATCACTCGTGCGGAGCGCGGTGATAGCGTGGCTATCACATTGGTGCCGCAGATGGCGATGAACAAGTCTCTGACGACTTTTGTATATGAGGATAACTCAATGGAGTTGGGAACATACTACAACTACACCGTAACCGGTTACCGCGAATGCGACGGCAGCATCACGCCGATGAGTTCGCTCACTGAGACCGGTTTTGCCCTGCCCTATGGCGTTGTGACCGGTCAGATTACGTATGACGGCCGCCAAGGCGTACCGGGTGTGCTCGTCACCGCCACGACCGACGAGGAAGTACCGTACCCACAGAAGACCGTAGCGGATACGCTTATGAAAGAACAAATGTTTATGTTCCGGGCATTGGTGCCGAGCAGCTACAATAAAATTCAAGGACCTAAATATACAGGCGATTATGGTAGTGTGCAACTTTGGGTTCGCGACTTAGGTTCAGGCGGTTTTGGACAACTATTCTTTACGCCTCGTAGAATATCTATTGCTTTGACGAAAGATGCTACTATAAAGGTTCAAGGGCGTTCATCAAATGATGCTTTCCTCTCTAATCCTATTGCAACGAATGAATGGACTCACGTGGCAGTAAGTTATACTCCTGACTCCTTCTTCGTATATCTGAACGGACAAATGGCAGGCAAGAAAAAATACCAGCCCGTACCTTTAGATGATTTTATAGTAGGCTCAGGAGGAGCCAAAGGTTATGAGTTAGCTGATATCCGTCTCTATAACTACTGCATGGACGCAGCGGAGATTAGTAGCACCGCCATGCAGATTCCGCTACGGGGTGACGAGTCTGGTCTGGAACTCTATTACTCTGCTTGCGAGGAAGGCGACGAAGTGCATGACTTGTCAGGACATGGCAGAGACCTCAAGATAAGCGGTTTGAGTTTCAACCGCTTTACCGAAACGGTGGAAATGCCTGCAGGGGTAGTTTATCGCACGGTAAACGACTCGACGCGTACTAACTACACGGCTTACACCAAGTCGGACGGAACATACGTCATCACCGGTATTCCGTATCGCGAGGCAGGTACTTACTACAAGATTGTGCCGACATTAGGTACGCATGAATTTGCGCCGGCCAACCGTCCGCTCTATTTCAATAACAACACCAATACGCACAACAACGTCAACTTCACCGATCAGACTTCCGTGAAGGTGTCGGGTGCCATCTATTACGAAGGTACAGACTACCCCGTTGAAGGTGCGTTGCTCAGTGTGGATGGAGTGCCGTGTGTCGTTGGCGGTGTGCCTGCACGGACCGATGCAGACGGTCTGTTCTCTATACTTGTGCCGATGGGCAATCACTATATTACGGCGACCAAGAACGGTCACACCTTCGCTTATAATGGTCGCTATCCTGAAGACCCGAACAATGTGGGTACAACATACGAGTTCATGCACGATATCACTGACTTGCGTTTCTACGACAACACCAAACTGCTATTGGTTGGTCGCGTAGCCGGTGGTGACGAAGAGTTGCACAAGCCTCACGGTATGCATTTAGGTAAAGCCACTATCGGTCGCGCCGTCATCACGCTCAGTGCTTCGGATATCTATTCGCTCAACACCGACTCTGTAGAGCGCGTATGGGAGCAACCGACTGACAGCATTGTTGCCGCAGGCCGCGTAGTTACTTCCGCTTCCGGCACCGATCTGAGTCACGACATCGTTATCTATACCGACTCGCTGACGGGCGAATATACGGCATTGTTGCCCCCATTGACCTATAAGGTTAAGAGCATCGTCATTCCGTCGAACGATGAGTATCGGTTCAACCCGCTGTCGTACAACCCGATAGAGTTGGGCGCACACGCCGGACCGATGGTGATGCAGGATACATTAAGTATTGATAGTACCACCGTTAGACGCGTTAAATATCACCTTGCTTTTGATGCACCTTACTATGTAGAGCCTGTGCTGACCGTTACTGATGCTATGCGTTCGGATTTGGCATTTGGCGAGGAATGGCTCACATGGCAGGATGAGAAGGAGAAACTGCACATGGTGCCTTCGTTTACCGTCGATTCCGTCACCGGAAAACCCGACTATCGTATGACTTATCCGCTCTTCCGTCAAGGATGTGCATATCGTTGGCGACTGAAAATAACAGAGAGTTATATCAATAAAGATGATGCTCAACATCCCGTGACAACGGTACTGCCGTGGAAGAACGGTATCGTAACAGTCAAGAGTGAGATAGGCAACCGCATAGCCGCAGAGCGCGACACTATCATGCCCTTGGGCGATGATTCCACTAAGACTGTCAGCTACCCCCAAGGGACTACCATCATGCTCGGCATCAATCAGATAGCCCTTGACTCAACAGGTAGCGGAATTTATCAGTTCCGCGCTTCAGACCCCAACCTGACAGCACCTTATACACTTGGAGCGAACATCAGCTATACCAACGTCTATGGCACGCGTCAGTATGCATGGTCTGAAAACGGTAAGTTCTACGGAGTCGTACTCGGCTCTATAACCAATGGCTCGGATATCCTCACAAGCGGACCGGACGACATATTCTATATCTTGCGTAATGCCCCCGGTGCTAACTCTACTGTTGCGGCAACCAAGGGTACAACCTTCACTCGAACAAGCAACACCACGACCTCTGCGCATTGGGGTGGAACGGTAACTTTCCAGTTAGGACTTGGTAAAGCCACTGCTGATTTTGATATGAATACCTTTATACCCGGCAATGGTGCCATATCGGTGATGTTCATGGGTGAGCGATTGCACCTCAGTCCTACAGCCACCTACACGGGTAACAAGTCGTGGTCTAACTCTGAGACAACTATAAATACTTTGACGCAGACCGTTTCGACTACACCCGGTTCGGAAGGCGCGGGAGGCGATGTGTTCGTAGGTCAAGCCACCAATGAGGTGTTCTCAAACTCACGCCGCGTGGACATACAGCGTGACCCGAGCGACACCACACGCTACTACATAGGCGATTTCGACGGCTTTGTATTGGGTAAGCACTTCGGTACACAATTCATCTATACCCAGAGTCATATCGAAAACAAAGTGCTGCCTGATTACCAGCGTATGCGCAATGCGCTTTTGCAAACTGTTGATGCGGCTACATATCAGCGCTACAAAAACGGCGACATTGCAAACACTACCGCCAAAGCGCAGTATTTTACCGCTTTGAGTGCCGACGACCCCGATTTCGGCAAAGACAGTACGTATGCTTTCGTTGCACCGGAATCTAAACCCGACGAGCAACTATATGTAGAGAAGGATATGGTACACTACTACAACGAGCAAGTACGCACTTGGAAAGAACTGCTGGCACACAACGAGAAGATGAAAGTGATGTGTCAGCAACGAACAAGCCCGTTCAAACAAGATAGGTACGAAGAGGCAATCAAGAAAGTGGAACGCGTGCGCGAAGTGATGAGCGCACTCACCGATGCCCGCGACAAGATGACAGGCGTAAAGCAATACAATCTCGACAGCCTCCGTGCCTTCGACAAACGCTCAAGTTTCGGTGACGGGCAGCAATATATGGGTTTCTCCAAAGGAGAAGTGCAACGCCTGATTAAGACATATAACGACAACGAGAAGATAGAGAAAGAACAACTCGATATCCTCAAATCGGAAGAATTAGACACCTTGCGACTCAATATCTCCGACTACTACGGTGGCGGCTACCTGATGCGTAATATCTCCCTCAGTCCGGGCGCATCAGTAGTATTAGGTGACACTAAATCCGTCTCGGTTGGTAATAATGTCAGCACTACTCACGACGGCACCTTTGCGATAAGTTTGGGCGGTGCTTACAAAACAGCGATATGCGGTTTCACCGCCGAGGGTGGTGCCAATGCCGGTGCCGGTGTTACGGCAGCCAGCGGAACTGATGACAACCAGTCCTTTGCTACCAATATCACTCTTGCCTCTAACGCCACCTCGTCTATGTCATTTGATATGTACGCTGCGCCTGACGGTTTCGCGCCGATTTTCTTCATCAGAGGCGGTGCCACCTCATGCCCGTATATCGATGAGGAGCGAACCAAATACTACGAGCCGGGACAGCATATTCTGACCACTTCAACGGCAGCGATAGACAAACCGTATCTCTACCTGCGTCAGGGTACTTCTTCGATGCAGAACGACCTGCCGGTAGGTGCTTCGGCATACTTCACTCTTGGTATGACCAACCAGTCGTCCGTTTCAGGTTCGGCAGGAGTGTATAAACTCCGTCCAATGGACAAACACACAGGCGAAGAACTCGGTGCTGTATTAGAGATTAACGGCACGCCGCTCACTTCGGCAGGCATCACATATACCGTATTAGCAGGCGATTCAATCTTTGTGCCTCTGCGCGTTTATCAGTCTAATCCTGAAGTGATGAAATATGACGACATCGCACTTGAACTATATAGTGACTGCGATCCGACACGCCGCTCGGAGATTCACCTCTCAGTAAGTTATCGTTATTCATGCTCGGATATCAACCTTACGCTTGACAACACACTCCTCAATACGCAGACCAAAGAAATCTTGCGCAAGGACACCGTTGAACTGAGTGGTGAGATAAGCGGATTACTGCCCAACTACAGTGCACTCTATGGCGTTCGTTTACAGTACAAACGCGGCGAAGGCGAGTGGAGCACGATGCGCACATGGCGTAAGGGTATCACTGCACGCGACAATGAAGGCAACTACCCGATGCCTAATACGGAGCGTTTCCGCTTCTCAATACCGATGCCCGATAAGGACTATGCCGACGGCACATACCAAGTACGCGCTGTCACTGTATGCAAACCCGCTGCCGAAGAAGAGGTTTGCAAGGAATCAGAAACCTTCACCGTTATTAAGGATGTGGCTCGTCCTGAACCAATCACTATCCCTTCACCGGCTGATGGCATTTTGCGTAATGATAACACTATTTCCGTTACCTTTAACAAGGATATCCAACCCGCCCGTGTGTTGGCGACGAATATCTCTGTTACAGGCGAGTTGAACGGTCATGATTTGCGTCATTCGGTGGGTCTGCAACTGAGCGGACAGAAAGCAGCTACACAGGCTACGCTGCGACTCGGCGCATCCGACTTCACTCTTGAGACATGGCTCAACTACTCTGAGTCAGGAGAACTGCTCAACATAGGCGAGGAGAAGTTCCGCCTATCGCTCGATGGCGATGGACATCTTGTATTGAATATAGACACAGTAACTATCACTTCTGAAGGTTCGTTGCCAAAGAACAAGTGGGTATTCCTCGCTCTCTCATACACTCATGCTACGACAGGCAACACGATAAGTGTATCTATCGCTTACGATAATGTTACGGAGATGCTCATATCCAACGAAACAGCACCAACTATAAACACCAAAGCAGCGATGCAACTTGGTGGTGGAACAGCCATTGCGGCATTGCACGACCTGACCATTTGGAATGTGGCACGCGACATGACCACTTCGCTCAGCGAGCGCAGTCGCACCAAAGTGCCTTCCACTCCCGGACTTGTGGCTTATTGGCCGATGGATGAAGGTTATGGTAAGACTGCTCTTGAGCGTGTTCATGCACGCCATATTACTACAGGCGATAATGCATGGTGGATAGCCGGCGATAATTACAGTGCTGTACTTGACGGGACTAACGCACTGCGTATCCCGGTCAGCGAAATAGGCATCGGCGCAGAGGATGATTATGCGCTCGACTGCTGGGTTAATGCTACTACAGATGGTACTATCCTCTCTATAGGCAATAATGCACTTGCTCTCACCATTGAGAACGGACGCCTTACTCTTGCTACTAACGATGTGAAGCGTGCAATAGCACCATTTGCTCTTGGCACTTGGCACTACTTGGCACTTAATGTACGCCGTGGTGGCACTACTTCGGTTGTTTTAGATGAGAATGTAGCCCTTCAGTATGTGGACGACTACAGCACACCGATTATGGGTGGCGACTACCTGACCATCGGTACGAACCTC
>JAFSTG010000050.1 GCA_017450605.1 Paludibacteraceae bacterium
ATGTTATAGTAAAGTTCGTATTGGGAATTGCATTTCCGGTGTTTCCGGTGTTTCCGGTTTTTCCGGTGGTTCCGGTTTTTCCGGTGTTCCCGGTGTTTCCGGTGGTTTCGGTGGTTCCGGCATTTCCGGTGGTTCCGGTTTTTCCGGTGGTTCCGGTGGTTCCGGTGGTTCCGGTGTTTCCGGTTTTTCCGGTGGTTCCGGTGGTTCCGGTGTTTCCGGTGGTTCCGGCGTTTCCGGTGGTTCCGGTGGTTCCGGTGGTTCCGGTGGTTCCGGTGGTTCCGGAGTTTCCGGGGTTTCCGGTGGTTCCGGTGGTTCCGGTTTTTCCGGATTTTCCGGTGTTTCCGGTGGTTCCGGCGTTTTTTAGCCGCCGTTCTTTAGGTAATCGAGCAGTTGTTGCATGTTGTCGAAAACAAGGTCGGGGTGTTCTTTGTTGAGGTCTTCACGGCTCAGTATTCCGGTGTTGACTGCCATGCAGTGGAGTCCTGCCCCTACGGCTGAGCGTACACCTAACGGAGCGTTTTCTATTACGCAACATTCGTCTTTCGTGCATCCCGAACGCTCCCATGCTTTGAGGTATGGTTCGGGGTCGGGTTTACCATGTGTAACATCGGCGGCTGTTATCATCCGTTCGCGTGTGAAAACACCGGGAAAGAACTTGCTAAGACGCGCAAACAAGGTATGCTGTCCGCTTCCCGTAACTATCCATATCTGCGGAGTGGGTTGGTATTTGTCTCGTAGCCAATAGAGTAGGTCGCTTATTCCATCGATGGGTCCGGCAGCACCAAGTTGCTCGAACATCTCACTTTTCTCCTTATATATCTGTTGCCATATTTCGTCGGGGGCATCGGTGCCGTGTACGCGGAAGTAACACTCGTTGATAATCGACTTGCCGGTGCGTCCCTCGTTGATATAAGTGTCGTAAGCGCTGAAGTTCAGTCCGTGGCGACGCATAACCGCGTCCCATGCTTTGGCGTGGTTAGGCATCGAGTTGAACAGCACCCCATCCATGTCGAAAAAAAATGCTGAATACATGTATTAATGTTCTAATGTTCTAATGTTTTATTGTTCTAATGTTTTAATGATGACGCTTCGCTTAATGATGTGATTCCTACTACTCTAACTTTTATCTATGTTGGTCTCGGAGCAAGTCGTTGACTGTTTTTACGGGGTTGAATGTGCTAACCGGCACTTCTACGAACACGGTATTCCATTTTGCCATTGCTCCGTTCCATAGTCCGGGCAACTCGAGTGCTTGTAGTTCGCGTCCGTCTTTCGATTTCTGCGAGATAAAACCGGTCTTAGGGTCAACGCCGAGGCTTAGGTCGAAACGGTTGCCGCGGTAGTCTTTCAGTCCGCAAACAAGGTCAACCGGATTGAAGTGAGTTGCTGTTTGCATGAGCGACTTATCTGCTATCTGCGACGACTCGAGAATCTGGCATTGTATGTCGTTGTCGTCGCGTCGAACAAGGAAGGGTCCGCCTCCTGGTTCACCTTCGTTGCGTACCATACCGCAAACGCGTATCGGGCGGTTGAGGATATGGCGGAGCAAATCGGGTGTGAGAGTCTTGTTGCCGTCGATCTTATAGCATAATTGGTTTTCGATGAACTGCTTTATCTCAAGCATCTTATCTATGTTTACCACTGCCTCCAACTCGCGAAGATAAGCAAAGGCTTGTGCTTGCAGACTTACCAGTACACCGGCTATAAGTTTCTTGTAATGAACAGTATCGGCTTTTAGTCGGTCGGGCACCACGTTGTCGATATTCTTTATGAATACTACATCGGCATTCTGTTCACCGAGGTTTTCTATCAGTGCTCCGTGTCCACCCGGGCGCAACACGAGGTTCCCTTTCTTGTCGTGGAACGGCTGACAGTCGGCGTCGGCTGCTATGGTGTCGGTGGATGGTTTCTGTTCGGAGAAACTGACGTTGATATGGCAATTATAGCGTTTCTCATATTCCTGCTTGTGTTCTTCTATATGTTTGGCAAACAGTTCACGGTGCTCGTGAGAAACGGTGAAGTGGATGTTAACCTCGCCTTTTTTGTTTTTGGCATACAAAGCTCCTTCTACTAAGTGTTCGAGCGCTGGAGTGCGTGGACCGTCGGCGTAGTTGTGGAACAGAAGCAGACCTTTTGGCAGAGTGCCATAATGCATGTCTTCAAGCAGATAACGCACAGCCTCTTGTCCGTCTTTGTTTTTCAGATGGTTGCCGAAAGCGAAGCAATCCTTATGTGCAAGGAATATTTTTATAAACTCGGTTTCTTCGCCTGTTTCGAGGTATTCGAACAGGTTCTTGAACATTCGTGAGGCGGCACCCGAAGCCGGTACAAACTTAAGAATGTCGTGGTCGGCATTAAGGTAGTTATCCCATGCTGCGAGATACTGCTGTTGCTCTTCCTCGTTGAGTGTCAGTATCCCTTTTTGGGGTGTGCATGCTGCCACGATATCGAGTTCGGGGAACCCTGTGCGGAACTGTTGCATTTGCATCTGAGCCTTCTCAAGGCTGATGCCGTGAGCAGATAATTGCTCTTTGTCGGTTTGTGTAAACATAGTAGTATATATTTTTAGATTTAAGATTTCAAATTTGTTAGAACCACGATTGGTAAGGGTGCTTAGAGAGGTAGAGGTTGTAATATCGTTCTATGCCTGTTACTTCTTCAAGCAGGTAGTCGGGGCGCTCGAACACTGCTTTGGCATCAGGCAGTTCTACTTCGGCGAGTATGAGTCCTTTGTTGTCGCCGTCGAACTCGTCGATTTCAATCTTGCCCTCAACGGTATGTTTACCACTACTTTCTTCCGGCTCAGGCAGAGATAACACGACAGGTATGATATGTCGTGTTTTTACAATCAGGCTGTTTTTGCATAGTCCAAGTAGTTGTTCTGCATCGTCGGGTGGCAGTGGGTATTCGAACTCTTGGCGCGACAGACCTCCATCCGTCGATTCGGTTTTTATAGTGAGGTAGGCTTTACTCTTTCCCTCTGAATCGCCGGCGGGTATGCGCGTACGTACCCTCACCGTGCGTTTGGGGTCGTCTTGCAAGTAACCTTGGCATATCCGCCACGAGGCAACAACTTTCTCCCGCCACTGATTTCCGATAACTATGTATTTGCGTTCTATTTCCATGTTATTTCTTTGTGGAAACTTTGTTAACTAAATAAACTATCGACATGTATTCTATTCCGGAGTGTGTGGTAAGTCCGATTTCGCAAGTGCGTGAGTTGCTATAACCTGCAGGGGCTCCAGCCTTTTCTACTTCGCTGCGTAGTTTGCGCAGTGCCCATGCGTTGAGTTCGGGGTTGGTGAAACCTTTATCGCCGGCGAAAGCGCAACATCCCACTTGTTCGGGCACTATCACTCGTTTGGCGCAACGTTGAGCCACGCGAACGAGAGTGTCGGTGAGGTGCATCTTACGTGTTGAGCATGTCGGATGAACAGCCACCACCTCATCGCAAGGAGTAATATCGACGCGGGGTAAAACAAACTTCTCGATAAACTCTGCCGGTTCGTAGAGTTTGAGCCCGTTATTGTGTTTTTCTTCGGTTGCACGCATACGTAGCAGGCACGGACTTTGGTCGCACAATATCGGATATTCGCCATCGTGTGAGGCACGTCGGAGTGCTTCATGCAGTTCGTCGCCTTTGCGGTCGGCAATATCGGGCATACCTTTGCTCTCCCATGTGGTTCCGCAGCACAGCTCCTCCATGTTGTCGGGAAAGATAACCCTAAAACCTGCCTTGCCGAGCAGTTCTACTGTTTCGTCGATGAGTCCTTTTTTTGCCGACGAACCGCGCATAAGTCCCATTCGCTGGTTGATAAACGAGGGGAAATAGACGATGGTGGATTTTGTATTTTTTAATGGTGAGGCTTCGCTTAATGGTGAGGCTTCGCTTGATGCTTTTGGTCTTGCACGCCGTGGCATTGCCCTGTTCCATAGCGGGAAGTGCTTGCCCGTGCCGTAGTATAAACCTTTGGTGATGGCGGTCATCAGTGTTGTGCCCAATAGGTTATGTGCTGCCGAGGCAACTGAGAGAACAGCGCCTACCGAGTCGGCTATCCTGCTGAAATGAGAGGCAGCATATTCGCCTATTTTTCTGCTTGATGCAGGCAGTTCCTGTTCGCGTAGCAGATGGATATACTCGCCTACGTTTATCTTCACCGGACATGAGGTTGAGCATAGTCCGTCGCCTGCACATAGGTCTTTGCCTATCAGCGTGAAAGCGTCATGCAGCTGCTTCGCTTCGTCCTGCTTGCCCTCGCTGCGCAACCGTGTTATCTCGCGCTGCACCACTATTCGTTGGCGCGAAGAGAGTGCAAACCCGCAACTCACGCAGTTGACCTCGCAGAACCCGCATTCAATGCAGCGGTCGATTAGCGGATTGACCTCAGGCAGAGGTTTGAGGTGTTGCAGATACGAGGTCTCGTCTTCGTTGAAGATAACGCCCGGGTTCATTATGTTATCAGGGTCGAACAGCTGCTTCAGGTCGAGCATAAGCTCGTAGGCATCGTTGCCCCATTCGCGGCGTACAAAAGGTGCCATGTTCCTGCCCGTGCCATGTTCTGCCTTAAGTGAGCCTTTGTATTTATCGACCACAAGCGACACAACGGCATGCATCATGCGGTCGTACTGAGCCACTGCCTCGTCGGTGTCGAAGCGTTGGTTGAGAATAAAATGGTAGTTGCCCTCGAGTGCATGTCCGTAGATAACGGCGTCGTTGTAGCCGTGCTCGCGGAATAACGATTGCAGGTCGATGGTTGCCTCAGCAAGATAGTCGATAGGGAATGCTATGTCTTCTATCAGACATGTTGTTCCCACTTCTCGCGTACCTCCAACTGCGGGGAATATACCGGCACGCATAGCCCAATATTTTGCGGTGAGGGCGGGGTCGGAAGTGAAAGCAGAAGGCTCAAAACCGCCGGCAGTGGCTGCTTGTCTTATCCTCTGCTGCAATTCTTCTCTTGTGGCTGCCTCTATCTTAACGAGCACAGCACCGGCATCGGCAGGTTGTCCTTTGAGTTCCGGAAAATCGTTTTCCACCACCTGCATGGCTTTGCGGTCGAAATACTCTGCTGCCGACAGCGCGCCTGTATGCTTCATGCGCGTTACGGCCTCGCATGCTTCTTTGGTGGTAGGGTAGAGCAGCAGTGCCGAAGCGTTTTGCTGATAGTCGATACCCGTATGCATCGTTACCTCGCTGAGGAACGCAAGGGTGCCCTCCGAACCGGGAATGAGGTGGGCTATGATGTCGAACGGGTCGTCGTATTCCACAAAAGGCAGAATAGTGAGTCCTGTTACGTTCTTTATGCTGTATTTATGGCGGATAAGTTCTGTCAGTTTCTTGTTGGCGAGAGTGCGTTGCCGCAACTCTTCGATTCTCTGCAGGAAAGCGGCATGGGTCTGCCTGAATTGTTGCTTCGACTCTTCGCTACCGGTGTCGAGGATAGTGCCGTCGGCCAGCACAAGGCGTACGCTGCTAAGCATACGATAGGAGTTGGCATGCGTACCACAACACATTCCTGAAGCGTTGTTCATCACTATACCGCCTACCATTGCACTTTTTATTGAGGCAGGGTCGGGGGTGAATCGGCGGCCGTATTTTCGCAAAATATCGTTGACGCGCTGACCTACTATGCCGGGTTGCATGCGAATAAGGAGTCCCCCGTCGAGAACCTCATATCTCTCCCATTTCTTACCGCAAACAACAAGCAACGAGTCGCTTATAGCCTGACCCGACAGAGAAGTGCCGGCTGCACGGAAGGTGATATGTTTGCCTTCGCGGTGTGCTCTGCCGATAATATTGCGAACCTGTGCTTCGCTCTCGGGCATCAGCACTTCCTCGGGAATAAGCCGATAGAATCCGGCATCGGTGCCCCATGCAAGACGATTGATATACTGTTTCATCTCCAAAGAATATGATTTTTCCGAGTATTCAAAGTTCTCTCTAATACAACTCGTATTTTTTGGCTTTCTGCTTAAATGTTTCCACGTCTTTATACCAGTAGTCGCTCACATCGCTCCAGCGATAATGCTCTTGGAAATGTTCGCGTATGTATTTGCTGCCGCACACCTTATCGAACATGTTGAGGCGCGACTGGTTACATAGTCCGAACACATCACGGTCGGGATACATTCGCATCAGTTCCTGAACAACAAGAAATTGTATCTCGCTGAGCCGTGCAACTCTGAAATCGGTTATATATATCTGAATGCCGCGCATCGTTTCGCCCTTGCCAACCGAGTAATATGGGTTGTAGTAAATAGGGCGGAAACGCACACCCGGCAAATTGAGAGCGTTCATTGCTTCGGCAAGCGAATCGGCATCAATCCACGATGCCGCCATCAGTTCGAAGGGTAGGGTATAGCCAACACCTATCGACAGATAGCCTAACTCGCCGAAGATACCCGTTGCGGGGTAGAAATAGGCTGAGTGCGAGAATGGTACGTGAGGTGAAGCTACTACCCACTTGAGTCCTGTGTCGTCGAACGACATATCTCTGGTCCATCCCGTCATAGGCACTATGGTAAGTTTGCCTTTGTCGAACTCGAGAGGCTCTTTCCACACAGAACTGTCATCCCAAAGCATACGAGCCAACTCGCCGCATGTCAAGCCGTAAAGGTAAGGAATACGGTAGAGCGATACAAACGAGAAGCAGCCGTCTTCCACAATGTTGCCTTCTACCTTTCCGCCAAGCGGATTTGGGCGGTCGAGAATAACCAACTCTTTGTCGTACTGCTTGCAGGCTTCGATGAGTTTGCCCATGGTGGAAATGTATGTGTAGGAGCGGCATCCGTTGTCTTGAATGTCATAAACCATAACATCGATAAGGTCCATCATCTCCTGCGTTGGCTTGTGTGTTTTACCGTAAAGAGAATACATGGTGATACCTGTTTTGGCATCTACCTCGGTGTTTATCACGTCGCCGGCATGAATATTGCCGCGTACACCATGTTCGGGACCGAACAAGGCAACGAGGTTAACATTCTCTGCCTCGTTGAGGATATCAATAGTTGACTTTAGTTGCGAATCGACACCTGTAGGATTGGTGCACAGACCTACCCGTTTACCTTCGAGCAGACTGAAGTTCTGCTCGCGAAGAACCTCAATACCTGTTTTTACAGGTTGCTGCTGTGCCACACCCTTATTGCAAGCGCAGAGCAACAAAACAACGAATGAGAAAAATAGAATGCGTTTCATGACATAGATTTTTTTCACGGCAAAGTTACAACTTTTTCTTAATACTCACAACAAGGAAAAATATATTTGCACCAATCAAAAAAAATCATTATTTTTGCACGCTAATATAAACAACATCGTAAAACATCTTTCAGTAATGAAAAATATAGCTTTTATTGTCAATCCTATTTCCGGTACTCAGAACAAACGCCGTATTCCCAAGCTTATCGACCAAAGTCTTGACCGCTCGCAGTGGGCAGCCCGAATCGAGTTTACCGAGTATAAAGGTCATGCTACCGAACTTGCCCAGCAATATGCAACATTAGGTTTCGATGCCGTGGTGGCAGTAGGCGGCGACGGTACCGTCAACGAGGTGGCAAGCGGACTGCGCCATACCGATACAGCCCTTGGTATCTTGCCCATAGGCTCGGGCAACGGCTTCGCGCGACATCTGCAAGTGCCGTTGCGCATTAAGAGTGCCATTGAGTTCCTTAATAAGTGTGAACCAATCTCTGTTGATTACGGACTGATAGGCGAGCAGCCGTTCTTTACCACTTGCGGTACGGGCTTCGATGCACATATAAGCGAGGAGTTTGCCAAAGCAGGCAAACGGGGTTTTGCTACTTATTTGCAGCATATAGTGAAAGATTTCTTTTCGTATATACCCGAGCACTATCATATCGTAGGCGAGGGACCTGACGGCAAGATAGATATCGACACCGAGGCATTTCTTGTTACTGTTGCTAATGCCAATCAATGGGGTAATGCTGCATATATAGCACCGAAAGCAAGTTTGCAAGACGGACTGTTTGATATCTCTATTCTCAGTAAGTTCCCTCTGCATGCCGTGCCTGAATTAGCACTGCGTTTGTTCGAGAAGTCGATTGACGAGTCGCTCTATATGACAACTGTTTCGGCAAGCAAACTGACTATCAAACGCGATGCCGAGGGTCCGTTCCATTATGACGGCGACCCTGTAACATTGCCCGCTGATGTAGATATACGTATAGTCCCCGAAGGGCTGAAAGTACTCGTAGAAAGAAGGTTTTGAAAAAGATGAAAGGTGAAAAGTGAAAAGTGCATCTAAGTTTTCTAAATTTTCCAAGTCCTCTAAAATCTGAATTTTATGCTAAAAGTAAAAATAATAAATCGTTCTTCCAATCCCTTGCCGCGTTATCAGACCCCTTTGTCGGCAGGAATGGACCTATGTGCTAATCTTTCTGAGCCGGTGGTTCTGCAGCCTTTCGAACGCCGACTAATACCTACGGGGCTATTTATAGAGTTGCCAGCATGCTACGAGGCACAGATTCGACCCCGTTCCGGCTTGGCATTGAAAAAAGGTCTGACGGTGCTTAACACGCCCGGTACCATTGATGCCGACTATCGCGGGGAGATAGGTGTGATACTCGTTAACCTCTCTCAAGAGCCTGTTACGATAGAGCATGGCGAGCGTATCTGCCAGATGGTGATTGCACGCCACGAGCAGGCTCAGTTGGAGGAGGTGGCAGTACTTACCGATACCGAGCGCGGTGCCGGAGGCTTCGGACACACCGGTAGCAGGTCGTAAATGTAAAAACATTAGAAAATTAAAGCATTAGAGCATTTCATCATCACGAAATGAAATATCGGTTTTACATATTTTTGCTTGCGTTTGCTTTCGCTTTGCCAGCAATGTCTGCCCGCAAAGAGAAGGAGCCTGTTTCGTCGGCTCCTCATCCGCAGTTAACCACTGCGCAATTGCAACGCTTCGACTATTACCTGTATGCCGGTATTCGCGAGATAAAGCGTCAAAACTACGATAAAGCGGTAACGCTGCTTAGTCTCTGTCAGCAACTCGACTCTAACTGCGCCCTCGTTAACTTCCATCTTGGCAATATCTACCATCAGCAGAATATTGCTAACGAGGCTCTGCATTACTATCAACGTGCTTTCCGCCTTGAACCTGAATCGTATTGGAATAACTATATTAGTGTTCTTTGGCAGAGTAAAGAGACGCAGAAACAGGCTATTGCCGAACTTGCCAAAGCTTACAGTCAGCACCCCGATGCCACCGAGATGATGAGCGCATTGGTTATGCTGTATTCGCAAAGCGGGCAATCAAAGAAGGCTATCGCTCTGCTTGACGACTACGAGCGACGAAAAGGACCGTCGGCAGAGATAACACGCGAGAAATGTAATATCTATATTCAGCAGAACAAACCTAAAAAAGCAATATCTGCTATCAATCGGTACTTAGCACTCGAGCCTGACGACTATATGTTGTCGCCAATGAAAGGTGATATACTTTATGCCATGGGCGACAAGCGTCAGGCATTCGTAGTGTATGAGCAAGAGAAACAGCGTCATCCGTCGAATCCGTATAACCTGATTTCGCGGGCTAACTACTTCCTTGGCGAGCAGGAGTATGAACAAGCAGCCAACGAACTTAAGACACTGTTCCGCTCTGACATAGATGTCGATTATAAACTGTCGTTGCTCAAGTCGCAACAGTTGGCTCAGGTTTTCCCTACCGATAGTAGTAGAGCCGAAATCTACGAAATGATACTGAGTCAGCATCCCGACGAACCGCAAGCTCTTTCCGATTACGCCGATTGTCTGTTCGCTCAAGGCAAGGTTGAGAAGGCAGTTACAATAAGAGAGGCAATAATGCAGATAGAGCCCTTTAACTATCAAAACACTCTTTCGCTCTACGACTATTATGCTCGTTTGCACAGCGAAGAGAAGCTGACGGCTCTTATCGACACGTGTTATGTGCGGTTTCCGAAGGTGTTGTTTTATCATTATGCCAAGATGATAAGTTATGCCATCAGCAAAGACCATTCGTCGCTTCTTGCGATAGGCAGACACGCTGTTCAGCTCGACCCTACCACCGACAAGAATAGTCTGTTAGTGCTGCCGCTTGTGTATTCAATGATGGGATTTTCTTATTTCCAAACCGACTCACTCGAGCAAGGTATAGCCTGCTATGAGCAAGCACTCAAACTGATACCCGGCGATTTGGAAACACTGAATAACTATGCTTATATGCTTGCTATCAATAACCTCTCGCTCGGAGAGGCTGAGCGTATGAGCCGACAGACTATAGAGAAACAACCTGATAACCCTGTGTATCTCGACACTTATGCTTGGATACTTTACTTGCGCGGAGAGAAGGTGTTGGCTCAGTACTACATAAAAAAAGCAATGGAGAAGGCACCCGACAAATCGGATGCTGAACTGCAAGAACATTACAAGATAATTTTAGGTCAGTGAAACACTTTAATAATCGCAACCTTTTAAAGATGAAGCAACGAATTCTATTTTTTGCCGTTTTAGCCTTAATGCTCGCATCATGTAAGCAGAAGCAACCGGTTGTAAAACCCGTAACGGTTAATCCCACAGCCTCTATAGTTGAGCGAGTGTTGACCTCGCAACCGAAGTTCAACACGGCTTCGGCCGCTAAGGCAAAACTAACAGTCGATTATCAGCAGCGAAAAATAAGTACAAATGCAACCATCAGTATGATAACCGATTCGGCTATTGTGGTATCGGTTCAACCATTCCTCGGGATGGAGATGCTTCGTGTGGAACTCGATAAAACAAAGATAGTTCTGATTGACAAACTCAACCGTAGATACACCTCGCAAACCTTCGCCGAACTGCAGCGCCGTTTGGCTCTGCCCATTACATTCAGCGATGTTGAAGCCCTGCTCACCGACCGACTTTTTGCTATCGGGCACGATAGGCAGTGGCTGCTGACTACACCTCTTGAACTGACGCAGGGGCAGCCCGAACTACTTAGTTTTGCTACTAATCAACTCACACAGTCGTTTGCTATCGACCCCGCTTCGTCGATTATCGAGTCGGCAGTAGTAACACTTGCCGACAACCGTGTGCTGGCCACTTACACCGACTACAGGAATTTTAGCGAAGTGTATTTCCCGAGTATTGTTACACTCGATCTTGCAGTGGGAGCATTATCCGGAAAAGCGGTTATCAATCTCGGTGAGGTGAAATTCAATACAAAAGTGAATGTGGCACCTTCGGCTACCGACAAACTGAAGAAAGTGTCGCTCTCGACTATCCTACCTATGTAATTTATGTAAGACCTTACAAGGAATAAATGAAACATCGTATTCTGCTAATATTAGTGTTGTTACCTTTTGTGATATACGCACAATCGGTTAAGGAGTTGCAGCAGCAACGCAAGCAAGCTCTTCAGCAACTCGAGAACACCGGCAAGATGCTCAAAGAGACAAAACGCAACGAGAGTGCTACGGTGAATAAACTAAATATTCTCAATAAAGACATCTCTCAGCGTAAGAAACTGATATCTACTATCAATGCCGAGATTCGCGGATTAGATACCGAAATGAAACAGTTGCAAAAACGTCTCGACTCGCTTGAACGTGAACTGCAATCGGCACGCGACGACTATGCCAATCTCGTTTGTTCCACTCACTACGAGGGTATGCAGCAATCGACACTACGCTTTCTGCTCTCATCGGAGAATTTCAATCAGTTAGTGAGGCGTCTGTACTATATGCAGCAGTTCGCACAGTACAGGAAAGAACAAGTACGGAATATCGAACAACTAACATCCGACATATCCGAGCAAAAACAACTGCTCGACGAGAACCGTCGCCAGAAAGTAGATGCCCGCCAGACCCAACAGCGCGAGCGCGACAAACTAAGTCGCGACGAGAAGAAACAGAAGCAGATACTCTCTAACCTAAAGTCGAAAGAGAAACAACTGCTTGCACAACAGAAAAAGCAACAAAAGAAAGCGGATGAACTTAACCGCCAGATAGAAAAGAAAATAGCGGATGCACAAAAAGCCTCTTCTACAAAGAAGCTAACTCACGAGCAACAATTACTTGCGGGTGGCTTCGAAAAGAACAAAGGACGCTTGCCATGGCCTGCTAACAACGGATTTGTAAGCGGTCAGTTCGGTCTGCAGCCCGACCCTGTGTTAAAAGGAGTTACACGCAATAACAAAGGTATATATATTCAGACCACTGCCGGAACAGCTGCCCGTGCAGTTTACGAGGGAGAGGTTACATCCTGCTTCTCCGACGGACAAACGAATGCGGTTATTATTAAGCACGGAAACTACTACACCGTTTATGCCAACCTTACCAAATTGCAAGTTAAAGTGGGTACGAAAGTGAAAGCCAAACAAGATATAGGCACTATCTACTCCGACCCCGAAAACGATAATAAAACGGAACTGCTTTTCCAAATATGGAAGGAGAAACAACTTCTTAACCCTTCACTTTGGCTAAGCAAGTAGAACCTCTCCGGATATTCCGGACTTTCCGGCATTTCCGGCATTTCCGGCTTTTCCGGCATTTCCGGCAAACAACTATAATAAAACTCAATAACCATGCGCAAGATTTTTATTTTTTGCCTTTTGGCACTGAGTCTGCTTTCATGCAAACAGAAAGATTGGATTGATTGGAAGACTCAAAACGAAATTTTTATGTTGCAAAACAAAACCAAAAGCGGAGTGCAAACCACTTCGTCGGGTTTGCAATACCGCATAATCACAGAGGGTAATGTTTACGATGTCCGACCTAACTCAACTTCAACTATTATGCTCGACTACGAACTATCGCTCATCAACGGCAATGTTATCGAATCGGTGAACAATGCCACTTTGGGGCTGAGTACTGCTATTAAAGGTTTCGTTGAAGGCATAAAGAAGATTCATGTCCACGGCGATATCGAACTCTTTATACCATGGGACTTAGCCTATGGCGAAAACGGCACAGGCTCAGAGGGCGGAACAATGTATATTCCCCCTTATTCAGCATTAGTATATACTATTCACCTCACCGGAGTGAACAACTGATTGTGAAAGGTGAACTCTTAATTTTGAAATTTGAAATATAAATATTCTGTTTAATCTGAAAAAATCTGTGTTATCTGTGTGAGATTCCATTATGAATCACCAATAAGCAATCATCAATAAGCAATTAGCAATAAGCAATCACCAATAAACAATTAGCAATAAGCAATTATCAATAAGCAATCACCAATAAACAATTAGCAATAAGAAATATTAATACATGCTTCTCGATAACGAACTCATAGAATTAGGTATTATTCGCAAGTCCTACGGCACGGGTGGCGAGTTTTTGCTGAGTGTTAAGAACGAACTGCTCGAGCACTTCACGCCTCGGTTTGTTGCGGTATGCTTAGACGGTTTGAACGTACCTTTTGCTGTTGAGTCGTTGCGTGAACGTGGTGCCGACTATGTGATAAGTCTTGCCGATACGCAAAATCAGTCTCTTCGCCAACGCATGGTAGGGCAGCGAATATCCGTTTTACGCCGCGAACTACCAGCTGACTATCCTGAGCAACTACCTGTTGACCAACTTGTTGGTTTCTCTGTTTATGATTCGGAAAAAGGCTATTTAGGAAAAATTGTTGAGGTGAACGACCAAACTGCCAATCTGCTTATAATGCTCGATAACGAACTGTTGTTGCCCTTGCACGACGATCTTATCGAAGAACTGAGTATCGACAGTCAACGTCTGACCCTTGCTCTCCCCGAAGGTCTCGTTTAAATTATACTACCTACTTATGGCTATTCGAAAATTCATATTCGTTTTGCTTTTGCTTGTGTTGCCTGCTTGCCGCGACACAAAGTTCTTCAGTTCTGTGCCTTCTTATCCTGTGCAGTTCGACCTCAATATATGGGGTGAATATCCGCATTTTGTTACCGGCAATGGTTTTCAAACACTCCGTTTTACCAAGAAGCGCTTCGAAGTAGATTACTTGGGCTATGCAGGTCTGCTTATATGGGTTGATATGAATGCCGAGTATCGCGCAGCCGACCTCTGTTGTCCGCATTGCCTGAAACGAACAGTCCCGCTTGAGGTTGACGGTTTCTATGCCGTGTGTCCGGAATGCGGCGAACAGTACGACCTATCCTTCGGAGTTACCAACCCGACAAAAGGAATATCGACGGAGATGCTCCGACGATATTCAACCACTTTTGCTAACGGGCACCTTTTCGTGTCGCCGTAAACTTTAGTTTTTAAGAGTTTTCTAAATCCTCTAAAGTTTCTAAATTATCTAAGCCCTCTAAAGAATCTATCTTAATTCTTTTACCTCGTCCCACGCTACCGTTACTATCCGCGGCAGGTACTTAACGCTTATCGATTGCTGAACTATATCGGGTTTTACAATCGAGAATTGTTTGTCTATCAATAGGAATCCGTATAGCAAAATTCCCATTATCAATGCCCATTTAGCAGCACCAAACACCGCCCCAAACAATCGGTTGAGCCAGCCGAGCGATATGGCATGCAGCAGACGTGTTATCAGTTTGCCGGCAAGTGAAAGGACAAGTGCCGTAACAAGGAAGAGAGCGAGGTAAGCAACAGTCTGGCATACAGAAATACCCCATGTGAGGTTCTGCGACATATATTGCGCCAACTGCGGGGCATATAGCCGTGCCACTATCAGACCTGCCACCACTATTATTATTGAGGTTAGTTCCTGCACTACACCTCTCATAAGACCTCGTACCAACCCATAAAGGATTGGTACGAGTGTTATGATATCGATAATATTGACGGCCATTTGCTATTTCGAATATTCTTTAGGTTGCCATGCTTGCGTGCCATTCGACAGCTTGAGGTCGCGAAGGTCGCGCAGCGATATCGACCATGTTTTCCAAAGCGGAGCGTATCTGCCATTGTCGAGGTAGAACCCGAGTACGCCTTCAGCAGTGCCCACATATTCTGCTTCGGGAAGATAGAAATGTGCATAGTCGGCATATTCCGAAGTTGATACTATCGATGTTTTTACACCGTCGGAGATAACTCTCCCTTGCGGATAACCCACGTTACCTGTGGTAGGACCAAACACGTTGGCATTGCCGTCGGTCTCGGGGTCGCCGGTGGTGCAGGGGAACAAGGCACCTTTAGAATCGGCATACTCGCCGGTGAAATGTATGTTTTTTATGCGTACCAACTTGCCATCCCAAGAGCGAGCCTCTACAACATCGAGAATATCAACGAAGTCGGAAATAGTAAGTTCCTCATAGTATAGTTCAGCGATGTCCGGAGTGCCGTCGGCATTTGCCATGTGAGTGGTGGCTTTTGCAAAACGGGCAGCAGGAATACGACCCGGGCACCATCCAACTTTCTGCTCGAAGTTACTTGCATTGAGGTTGTTGTTGAACGACGGAACGCAGAGTTGCGGTTGGTTGGCATACTTGCCTATAGATAGTCCGTTAACGCGAATTATGATACGCTGACCTTTTGCATATATGCCCGATGCATTACCGGCGTCAACCGACAAACGAAGTGCCTGCTGCTTGCCGCCTACCATCTGCTGAATAACGAGTGCTTTGTAGAAATTGCCGCCATCGTCGTCGGTTACTATACGTCCGGTGATATACACACCTTTGCCCGAGGTGGGAATAGTATCGATAGAGAACATCTGATACGTCGAATAGGCAGAACGCGTACGAACGGGAGTGTAGTCGCCTTCCTCCGTCATGTAGTCTGCTACAAACTGATTAAGTCCGCCGTGCGCCTCGTCGTAGAAGATATAGCCTTCAGGCTCGGCTTCCATCATTGCCTTGACAGCAGCATCGGTCTTGAACAGACTGCTCACCTCTATGTCTTTGGGTTGGCATGCTACGAGTGCCAAGACTGCCAACGATAATATAAATATATTCTTTTTCATAGTGATATGTTTTTCTAAATTATCCAAATTATCTAAAGTTTCTAAATATTCTAAATGTTTTAGAACTTATAAGTGATATTGAGGAAGAAGTTCACGCCCCATGCGTAGTAGTACTTAGCAGGGAATTTCCATACGTTGGGTGAGATGAGCGAGTTCACATTGTCGGGCTGACCTTGTTTGGTCATGCGCGGCAGACGCGACTGCTGATAACCGCCGGTTTTGAACTTGGTGTTGTTAGTTATGTTGCTAACCGAAAGGTTGATTGACAACGACTGACGGTTCTTCAAGTATATCAGTTTGCCTACCGAAGCATCAATCATAAAGCGGTTCCATACGTCTGTTGAGGTAAGCATCTCTTGGTCGGAAAGGATGTTGTAAGGATATTTAACATTTGGAATACCCCATTTGTTATATACCACATTGCCTGCATTGTCCTTCTCTATCGCGTTGGTTTCTGTGCTTACATACGAACCGTTAACAGCACTGCCGTCGGCACGTTTGCCGGTGAACAGACCCTGCATGCGGCGGGCAGGAGCATAGTCGAGATAGTTCCAGTCGAAATAAGAGATGGTAATGTCGGCAAACCACATCTTGGGATGGAAGAACGAGAGTTTGAGCGAGGTGTTAAGTTGCGGACCTGTTGCCACCTTCAAACCTTTTATAAGTACGCTGTCGCGCAACTCATACATAGGTCCTTGTGCGTTCTCTGCCAATGCCATACCGTTCTCAGCTGTGGTAACCGAATATGCGTTAGAGGTGTAGTGATAGTCGGATATCGAAATCATCGGAGTGAGGGTGAAGTAGGTGCCGAGTTTGAAGGCAGCAGCAGCTTCTATTCCGCGGTGAACGCGGTTGATACCCGTGATAGCCTGATTGACAAAGGTGCGAGCCTCGTCGTCGTAGTAACCGTTAAGCTCCGAACCATTCCATATATGTTGTTGGAAGGCAGTGATACGTCCGCGAACGATAGGGAAGTTGAACTCGTAAGTGAGGTCGTATCCCACTGTTTTTTGCGAGGCTGCATAGAAATCGGCAAGCGACTTGGCATTGTCGTGAACCTCGATAGAACCGATAGTGCGGTCGTGAACACGCGGCGAGAGATAAGCGTCGCGAGCCATCGGAGACGAGGTCTCTGCCATGGCATTAACCTTCAAGCGGTTTCTACCGTTAATCTTATATGTCAGACCAAGTTTCAAACTCGGGTCGAAGAAGATATGATCCCAACCACGATACGATTTGCTGAACTGTCCGGCCTGTATCTGCTCATACTGAGTACCGTAATAGAGCGAGGCAAGTGCGGGATTGATTTGTGCCAGATACCATGCACGTCCGTTAAGCATGCGGCTTGTGCGGTTGAACGACGACGCAGTGAGTTTCAGTGCGTAGTAGAAATCAACTTCGCTGAACGACCATTCGTTCTGTGCCCATGCCGCTACTTTCATCATGTTGATGGAATAGTCGTAACCGAACTTATCGCCTTGTTTTTTCACGCGGTCGGCTTCGTTAACGATAG
>JAFSTG010000051.1 GCA_017450605.1 Paludibacteraceae bacterium
ATCATAGTTTGCAAAATGGTGATAAGCAGCGAAAGCAAGAAATAGTAACTCAATCCGGCAGCATAGTCGTTGAAGATGAAAAAGAACATAAGCGGCAAGAGATACATCATATACTTCATTATCTTCATCTCTGTTCCGCCGCCGGCTTGCGTCTGCATATTAAAATAGGTGTATGCAATATTGGCAGCCGTCATGAGCAAACAGAACAATGACAAATGGTTGCCAATAAGCGGTATGTTAGTTGACCATGTAACGATGGCATCGTAAGCAGAAAGGTCGTCAGCCCAAAGGAACGACTTGCCGCGAAGTTCGATTGCTGTAGGGAATAACCAGAACATAGCCATCAGCACGGGGAACTGGAAGAGCATAGGCAGACAGCCCGACATCGGACTTACTCCGGCTTTGTTGTAGAGAGCCATTGTGGCTTGCTGACGCTCTTGCATCTTTTCGGGGGGGTACTTCTGATTGATTTCCTCGATTTGCGGTTTGAGCACTCGCATTTTCGCCGTTGAGCGATAAGAGGAGAACACAAATGGCAGGATGATAATCTTGATAACAAGAGTCATAAGGAAGATGATGAGTCCGATATGCAGTCCCCAAGAGGTAAACAAATCGAACATCGGTATGACAAGTATCATATTTATCCACGACACAATCTTCCAGCCGAGCGGAACAAGTTTCTTAAGATTGAGGCGAGCCTCTTTCTCTACATCCTTGTCGTATGCCTTGAGGGTGTTATAATGGTTAGGACCTAAATAGACGCGGAATTTCAGGGGTGAGTCGGCACTTGCCTCGAATGGCAGAGTTGCCAATGTGGAATACTCCTTTATGTATTTGGTCTTATCCGACATCTTACGGCTTACAACCTCAGCACCTTCCATATCGCTATCTGCAATAATAACGGTTGAGAAGAATTGGTCTTTGTAAGCAATCCAACGAAGCGAGGTGTTGATACGTTCTTGATCTTCGTTTTTATTCTCGTCGAGTTTCTTTACATCACCATCGGTGAACATATACTGCAGTGTGGCATAGCGGTCTTCGAACTTGCGACCACGCTCTTGTTGCGGAATCTTAGCATTCCAAAGCATATCAATTGAAGTAGATGTACTCGAGAATATATCTTTAGCATTATGCGGAACGATATCGAAATGCACCATGTAATCGTCTGCAGGAATAAGATATACAAAGTCGAGCGAAGCGTTCTCAACTGCCGATGGCAGGTTAAAGACTATGCGCCGTGTGCCATCGTCGAGTTGTGTATCTTCGGTCTTTTGGAAATAGAGGTCGGCAGTATGCAGATAGCGGTTCTGGTTCGAAGTGATAACGAAATCGAGCGAAGCCTCATCATCCTTGAATAGCGACAAAGGATTAACTGTATCACCATACGCTTTATACTCCTTGAGCTGAGCCTGCGAGATACGCCCGCCTTTGTTAGAGAATGTAAGAATGAGTTTCTCGGTTTGCACAACAGTGAGTTGTTCTTCGCCTAATGCTGCTTGGGCAAACGTACCATATAGTTGCTGCGCCAACTGCTGACGAGAAGCCGTATCTGCTTGTGCTTCGTGTCGCTGAAGTTCGAGTTGCTGTTTCGCAAGTTGTTCTGCCTGACGCTGAGCCTCAACCATCTGAATAGAGTCGTTGTAGCGACGCTGAGCCTCAAGTTGCTCTGGCGAAGGACGATTGAGCATCGTAAAACCGAAAATAATAAGAGCTATAAGAAACAGACCAATCCAAGAATATTTGTCCATTTGAGTTTAGTGTTTAGTGTTTTGTTTAGAGTTTAGTGAAAAACGGGCGCAAAGTTACAAATTAAATTTCATTCGACCAAACATTCATTATATCTGTGTCAATCAACAAGTAGAGAGTATGCGATAAAACTCTGCCACTGCCTCTATACCTTTTTTGAACACGTCGAGGTCGAAACTCTCATTTGGCGAATGGATAGCATTCTGTTCGAGTCCGAATCCCATAAGAATAGTTTTCACGCCGAGCACCTGTTCGAAATCGGCTATGATGGGGATACTACCTCCACGTCTTGCAGCAAGAGGTAACTTGCCGAATGCCTTAGCAAATCCTGCTTCTGCCGCTTTGTATTCTGGCAAGTCGATTGGACACACATATCCTTGCCCGCCATGCATAGGTGTAACTTTCACTTTCACACTTCGCGGAGCTATAGAGAGCAGATAGTCGGCAAATGTCTTTGATATCTTCTCGTGGTCTTGATTGGCAACTAACCTGCATGAAATTTTAGCGTATGCCTTAGAGGGCAGCACCGTCTTCGAGCCTTCGCCGGTGTAACCTCCCCACATACCGCATATATCGAACGAAGGACGGCACGAATTACGTTCGAGCGTTGAATAGCCCGTTTCGCCTGACACCTCATCAACACCGATAGCTTTCTTGTATTGTTCGAGTGAGAACGGTATTTGTGCTATCATCTGTCGCTCCTTCTCGGGTATAGGCAGCACATCATCATAGAAACCCGGAACTACTATTCTGCCATTCTCGTCGGTTACGGAAGCAAGCATTTTGCAAAGCACATTCAGAGGATTAGCCACCGCCCCCCCGAAATGTCCGGAATGCAGGTCGCGGTTAGGTCCGGTAACCTCAATCTGCCAATACGCCAACCCACGCAGACCGGTGGTTATCGACGGTGTCTCTTTGCCTATCATTGAGGTGTCGGAAACAAGTATGATATCGCTCTTGAGCAAATCGCGATGCTGATGCAGGAAAGCGTTGAGCGAAGGCGAACCAATCTCCTCTTCGCCTTCGAAGATAAACTTCACGTTGCAGCGTAACTGCCGTGTGAGGCGCATATACTCGAATGCTTTTACTTGTATCATTGCCTGCCCCTTGTCGTCGTCGGCACCTCGTGCATACAGTCTGCCATCAACGATTTGGGCATGCCATGGGTCGGTGCGCCACTCGCTAAGCGGCTCTACGGGCATAACATCGTAATGTGCATAGACGAGCACCGTCTTAGTAGATGGAGAAGGGTCGTAGCAATACTCGGCATAGACCATAGGATTACCTTCTGAAGGCATTATTTCCGCCTTGTCGGCACCGGCAGCAACAAGCAACTCGCACCATCGCTCGGCACAACGCTGCATATCAGCCTTGTGCTCAGCCTGACACGATACCGAAGGGATACTGATAAGACTTGCCCACTCGCTAATGAAGCGGGGCATATTGTCATCGATAAAAGATTTAATTTCCATATTAGTGATTTACAGTTATTCGTTTTGGATTCACTCAGATAACAAGTATTTTATAGTTATTCCACTCTATTGTCTCGCCGGAGCGGATCTTGGCACGTTTACGAAGTTCTACTACCCCGTTGCGCAACACTTCGCCCATCAACACAGCCGACTGAGCCTCGCTGCCAGTTTCAACAACATTTGTAGCCTTAAGAAGAGAAATCAGCGGTATGAAATCTTCATCACCGCGAAGACGAAACGTAATATTTTCAACCATAATTCTTTTTTGTGTTAGAGCCGGAAATCCGACTTACTTTTCAGTAGGCAAAGGTACTATATTTTTCTTAAAGAATAGCAAAGATGAAGAAAAAAACACTTTATTATTGCTCGAATATGAAAAATATTGTATCTTTGCGGGGTAATAAAGTGGGATATGCTTCGAAAGAAAAAGTCGGAGAAAGAAAAAGTTTCATAAAATAATAGTTACCTACAAGTAAAAGAATCTCCTAAAAGAACATGAGGGGTAAACATATAATAATTCTGTCGGTCATACTGATGTGCTTCTGCACTCAGTTATATGCCGACATAACTACCGAAGGTCAGGATTTCTGGCTTACTTTTGCTAAAAACGGCGACAGCGAGGATGGTTCGAAGTCGCTTGATTTAAGTGTACTTGTTGTTGCTTCGGCGAATGCCACTGTTGTTGCCACAAACGAAGCGACAGGTTGGAAGAAGTCGGTTGAAGTAAAATCAACCTCGCCTGCCACACTTTCTATTCCATCGACGGAATGTTATGTAGCACAAAGTGAACAGATTGAGAAGAAGGGTATTCATATCACTTCCTCGCAACCTGTCAGTTTGTACGCTTTCAACGACTCCCACGAATCGTTAGACGGCAGCTTGGTGTTGCCCACCACCACTCTTGGCACCGACTATGTCGTTCAGACTTACGATGGGACATCTCGTTACTCGGCGTACGCAGTGTTTGTAGCCACTGAGGATGTTACGGCTGCTGTCATTACTCCATCTGCTGACCTCGCTGACGGTGCAAAAGCCGGAACACCATTTGTTATAACAATGAGCAAGGGCGAGACCTATGCCGTGTTTGCCAAAGGCAACAAGTCTTTATCAGGCACACGCATCAGCGCCAACAAACCTATTGCGGTATTCAACGGCAATATCAGTACGCAGATTCCTGACAATTACAAAGGTACGAACCACACGATGGAGATAGCCTACCCCACCCGCACATGGGGTTCGAAGTTTATTGTTCCTTCGGTTAGCGAACATAGTTCGGTGATTCGTTTCACTGCCCTTACTGCCAACACTACAATAAAGATGGATGGTAACCTGATTGCCACCCTCGATGCTAAAGAGACTTATCAGTATGTGCTCTTACCATCTCAGACCTCGTCGTATATAGAGAGTTCAGGTCCGATAGCATGCTATATGTACCTAACAAGCAATAGTTATAACACAGTGGCAACCGGTGCACCATCGATGATGTGGATTGCACCTCTCGAACAACTCACATCGGGCTGCACTTTCTGCACCGCACACGATTACGGCTACATAACCGACCATTACCTACACCTTGTAGCGCCAACCAACAGCGTTGAATCGGTAACACTCGACGGCAGAGCCATAGGTCACAATTTCCAAGTAGCTGCGGGCGACAAGCATTATTCATACTGCCAAATGAAGATATCTGCCGGTCAGCATACCCTCCACTCAGACGAAGGCATAACAGGCTACGTGTATGGACTGGGCGAAGAGTCGTCGTATGCTATGGGGACAGCCTCTACCGCCAAGATAATAAACGACGGCGAACATGTGTTCGAACGCATTGAGGTTGACATAAAAGAGCAGATTTGCAAAGGTGGCAGTTATAAGTTTGGCGACAATATATTAACAGAGCCTGGCAACTACACGCATACTTTCCAAACCCATGATAACCGCGACAGCATAGTGCACCTCACTCTTTGGTTGCTTGAGCCTAAGACTGCCGATATCTACGATTTCTTATGCGAGGGCGGCATTGTGGAATGGGACGGCAGAACATACTCCGCCGCAGGTGAATATCAGTACACTTACACCACTGCCGATGGTTGCGACAGTATCGTTACCTTGCACGTTGAAGAGTCGCCTCTGCAGATAAACAATATCGACACCATGGTGTGCGGTGGCGAACCCTTCGTTTGGAATGGTCAACAATACACCGTTCCCGATACATATCAGCAGACTTTCGTTTCGCGCTACGGTTGCGACAGCATAGTCAATCTCACTCTTGGTTTCTATACTCCACATACCACCACTCTCGACGAAGAGATATGTGAAGGAGGCTCGTTTGTTTTCGGCGGCAAAGAACTGAAACAGACGGGTATATACAAAGACACTCTGCCCGACATTCATGGTTGCGACAGTATCGTCGTTCTAAACCTGACAGTAAACGATAACGAGCGTACCGACCTTTACGACAAGATTTGCAACGGCGGCAGATACTACTTCGAGAACGAAGTAATACTGAAGGCGGGCGACTACGAATATCACTACAACTCGCAGCATGGTTGCGACAGTGTAGTATATCTGCACCTCAAGGAGGTGGAGTCGTATGGTGAGACGGTAACGGATGTGTATATCTGCGAGGGCGACTCGTATCAATGGTTAGGCGAGACCTTTACCGATAGT
This sequence comes from Paludibacteraceae bacterium, assembly GCA_017450605.1. Lineage (GTDB taxonomy): Bacteria > Bacteroidota > Bacteroidia > Bacteroidales > Paludibacteraceae > Colicola. Next base: position 5,886 of record JAFSTG010000051.1, read on the forward strand.
GCACGCTACACCTTCAACCTGACGACTGCTAACGGTTGCGACAGTATCGTTACACTTGCCCTGCATTACTACCCTGCAACCGACACCACTCACCTTACCGACACTATAACCCTTGGTCAGACCTACACTTGGAATGGCGAGACCTACACAACGGCAGGCTACTACCGACAAATATTAACAAATCAGAACGGATGCGACAGTGTAGTAGAGTTGCACTTAGTGGTTAACGATTTGCACGTCAACCGCTATAGCATAGAGCCTATATGTGCCGACGATAAGGTACTGACCATCGAGTTAGACCTCGAAGGCGGTTGGTACGACCTTCTGACTTTCAGTTTCGACCCTGCAGCCTTAGCTGCTGGATGGCAGAACGACACCATCAGTCTGTATAGCAGCCGAAACATCGACTTGCTTGTGCCCACTGCGGGTGTGCGCGCCGGCAGATTCAATGTAGAGTTGACATTGTGGTTCAAGGGCAAGAAGGTTGTAACGATGCCCATTGACTTCGAGATACGCTATCCGTCGTGGATAATAGAGCAGGTTTGGGACGATGTGCTCGCCGTGCTCAACGACAAGTACAACGGCGGCTATCACTTCACCGCCTTCCAATGGTACAGGAACGGCGAACCAATAGAAGGTGCTACACGCTCGTATTTGAACTGCGACCTTAACAATGGCGATGAATATACGGTGAATCTGACCGACAGCACAGGCATGCAACAGACCACTTGTCCGCATACGGTGGAAGTAACCGGAACGAAACCACTGCTTGCACCAACCCTTTTACTGCCTCGCCAAAGCATAAAAGTAAGTTACCCCGAGCAAATAACAGTAAGCATAATTAACGTTAACGGGGTGCTGTACTCTACTTGCCAACTATCAGAAGAAGGCGGCACTATTGAGGCTCCGGCAGAAAGAGGAATATATGTGGTGATGGTAAGAGATTTGAACGGCGCTATAGTTGCAAGAGAGAAGATAGTAGTAAGATAACACAGGAAAATCCGGAAAAACCGGAAATGCCGGAAAGACCGGAAATGCCGGAATATCCGGAAAGACCGGAAAGAAAAGCACAAATATAACCACTGCTCAACGACAATCGGGTCCGCCTTTGAGCAGACAAGAAAAAAAGGACCTACCATGAAACACACAAATTTATGATTATTGGTATTCCAAAAGAGATCATGCACGACGAGAATCGCGTTGCATGCTCGCCCGAGACTGTCGGAAAATTCGTTAAAGACGGTTACACCGTATTAGTTGAGAATCACGCAGGCGATGGTGCTCTCTATCACGACGAGGACTACGCCGCAGCAGGTGCCCGCATGGTTAGCAATCCGCAAGATATATACGACCGTGCCGACCTCATATTGAAAGTGAAAGAGCCTCTGATGAACGAGCAACTCGGCAAGCATGAGGTTGACATGATGCACAAGGGTCAGTACCTGATAACCTTCATTCATCCCGCTTCACCTGTTAATCATGAAATGGTAAAACGCATGACGGCACAAGGCGTTACCGCATTCACCCTCGACTGTATTCCACGTATCTCGCGTGCACAGTCGATGGACGCACTCACCTCGATGTCAACTTGTGCCGGCTACAAAGGTATAATAATGGCAGCCGATCACCTCACAGGTTTCATACCTCAGATGTTCACCGCCGTAGGCAAGATAGAACCTGCCAAGGTGATGGTGATAGGTGTAGGCGTAGCCGGTATGCAAGCCCTTGCCACTGCCAAACGTCTTGGTGCTGTTACCTACGCTGCTGATATACGTCCGATGGCAGCAGAGAATGCCATGTCGCTCGGAGCAAAGATAGTTGACACCGGTGTGCCGGCCGAACTTGCCATAGGTGAGGGAGGATATGCCAAAGCATTACCTGCCGACGTACTTGCCGCTGAACGCGAACGCCTAAGAGAGACTATCCAACAGATGGATATAGTGTTCTGTTCGGTTCTCGTACCGGGAGAGTTGGCACCTGTTATCATCACCGAAGAGATGGTGCGCAACATGAAGAAAGGTTCGGTGATAGTAGATATAGCTATCGACCAAGGCGGCAACTGCGAGATAACACCTAAGGGCACTATAGAAAAGAAACATGGAGTAACGCTGATAGGCGTGAAAAACATACCGGGCGAACTGCCCACATCATCGACATGGATGTTCTCTAACAACATGTACAACCTTGTTTCGTATCTCGTTAAAGACGGAAAGATAGAACTGAACATGCAAGACGAGATAATAGCCAAGTCGCTTGTTTGCACCGATGGCAAACTGCTGCACGCGGGAGCCCGCAAAGCAATGGGATTGTAGGGTAGCGAAACACCTTTAAACAAATTCAAGTAAAGAAATAGTATCACCATGTCTCCATTGATTCTTATTGCCGTATTTATAGTCAGCACCGTTGCCGGATATTTTGTTATAAGGCAGGTGCCGTCGCTGCTGCATACCCCGCTTATGTCTGGTATGAATGCCTTGTCGGGTGTAACCATTGTTGGTGTCCTCACTTCAACAGGTTTAGCACTGCTATTGCACCAGACGGTGTGGGGTCAGGTGCTTGGTGTGCTTGCCATTGTGCTTGCCACGGTGAACGTCGTTGGAGGCTTCGGTATCACCCACCGCATGCTGCGTATGTTCAGCCGCAAACGTAAAAGTTAACGACATCGATTGCCGTTAATTACAGATTTTTCAGATGTCCTTTGCTTGCAAGGCGAAGGACATCTGTTTTTTTAGAGATAAATCATATAAAACAACATTGCAAAAGATTACCAAATATTCCATAAAAACTAACTTTTTGGATAATTTTAGGCGAAAAGTTTGTGAATATTTACAATATTTTTGTTTATATAAATAAAAATGTGTAACTTTGCATGTTGCAAAGTTTTTTTTTGCAAAAAAGGCAATCTTTGCAATAAAACCGATATTAAAGCACAAAGTATTAAGTACAAAATATCATACACCATAACATTTCATTCCAAAAAATCTCATACCTTATGAAACACCTCAACACAATTCCCATTCGAAACTATTTCCGCATATCTATCATATTCTGCCTCCTCACCCTATGCATCAACAGTGTGTGGGGAGATGGCGGCGGCATGCACCTTATAGGGGATGCTTTAGGAAACTGGACAAGTAATCAGACACGCTATACTATCAATAACTATTATGGGCAAGATAGTAAGTATTGTTACTATGTTTGGATGGAGACCGGCCAATATTTTGCACTTTATAGCAATGATAATCAATACGGTCCGACAACTGCCAATAGTGAGATAAAAGACGGCACCGGGGCAGGTACGGGGGCTTATAACACAAACTCATGGAAA
>JAFSTG010000052.1 GCA_017450605.1 Paludibacteraceae bacterium
ACGCAGCCACATCTGTTTCAGATATCGCCAAAAAAGTCTGGACTACTCGACCTTTTGTAGAAGCCGACCGCCAATTCACTATTCTTGCTCCGTATTTTGCTGAGGGATATACTGAATTCATTCCCACGGCAATGAAGATGGCTGGTTATACACTTGTGGCTCTGCCTATGGGTAGTCAGGCCGATGCCGAAGAAGGTTTGCGCATAGCCAACAACGACATCTGCTATCCTGCCACTATAGTGATTGGCAGCATTATGCGTGCACTCAAAAGTGGCAGATACGACCCTCAGCGGTTAGCAGTTGCCATCACCCAAACAGGCGGACAGTGCAGAGCATCCAACTACTATTCGCTGATTAAGAATGCAATGGTGCGAGCAGGTTTTGCAAATATACCTGTTATCTCTGTGGCAACAGGACAGGGGCTGCAAAACACGCAGCCCGGGTTCAACATCGACTGGAAAAGTATGGCACTACCCGTTATCAATGCCATGTACTTTGCCGACGCACTGCAGAAACTATACTACCCGAGTGTAGTGCGGGAGAAGCAGAAAGGTCAAGCCAAAGCATTGCTCGAACGCTACACACGATTGTCGTTGCCATTGCTCGAAACCCGCAGTTATAAAGGTCTCAGGCAACTACTCGAGAAGGCTGTGAGCGACTTTACACAGATTATCGACACAGATAAGAAAGTAACTCAAGTAGGCGTAGTAGGTGAAATTTACGTCAAATACAACTCGTTCTCTAATAAGAATGTTGTTCAATGGCTCGTTGAACATGAAGTGGAAGTTATACCACCCGCTATCACGGGGTTCTTCTCAACAGCATTGGTCAACAACCACATCAACCGCAAGTTGCATATCAAAGTCGATAATCCTCCGTTATGGGCTACAGGCACTATTCATAAACTGCTTCAACTTGTAGCCCTCCAATATGACCGTGCTTGCCGCAAATTCCCTTATTATCGTAAGTTCACCGACATATTTGAGATTGCCCGTTTGTCGGAAAAAGTGATATCACCTGCTGCCGACTTTGGTGAAGGTTGGTTCCTGCCGGGCGAGATTTGCCATTTAGCCGAAAGCGGAGTCAGGAAAGTAGTATCGCTGCAACCTTTCGGATGTATTGCCAACCATATCATTTCTAAAGGCATCGAAAAACGATTTAAAGAAACATATCCTAATCTGAGTCTTTTGTTTCTCGACTTCGATGCCAACTCGTCGGAAGCCAATATTCAGAATCGTCTGCACTTCATGCTAAACTCATAAAAATTTACACCTATGGAAACAAATAACATTCCCACAACCGACATAGAGAAGAAGATTCTCGAAGCTGCACAACAAGAGTTCTTAGAGAAAGGTTTTGCCAACTCCACCACTACTGAGATAGCCAACCGAGCAGGCTGCAATCAGTCGTTAGTGCATTATTATTTCCGCACAAAAGAGAATCTTTTTCAGCAGGTATTTATCAAACTGATGACCGACACGCTGAGTCATGTATTCACGCACCTTACCGACGAGAGTCTGAGTCTTACACAAAAGATACGAACCACTATCAATCTTTATTTTAACTTCCTTGCAAGAAATCCGCGAATCCCGTTTTTCATTCTCGGCGAGATGGTTCTTAATCGCGAGCGTCGCATTGCCATAAAAGAGCAATTTATTATGAATCCGCTTCGAGTGGCTACATATATGCAATTTTGCGCAATAATAAACAAAGAGATAGAAAACGGCAACATACGAAAGATAGAGCCTTTCGATTTACTACTGAATATCATGTCGCTCACAGCATCTACATTTATCTCATTGCCGCTTTATGCCGACCTGTTAGACAAAACAGCGCAGCAGCAACAAGAGTACGTTGAGCATCGCAAGGAAGTAATAATAAATCTTATTCTAAAAGACCTGAAAAACGAGTCCCTTTAATCAACCCGACCTCAGACGTGCGACCTGCTACATGCCACCTACAATCTACGAGCCAAAATACGGTAGATAACCGAACGTGAAACACCATACAGCTTTGCTATATGATATACCGGCACGCCGCTGTCGGCAAGTGCATATATCTCTTTTTCATATCCATAGAGTTTGAGTTTATCGGGAGATGTTGTCCTGCCTTGAGGTCGCCCGATATGCACTCCCTCGAAACGTTTGCGTTGCAGTGCCTCTCGTGTTCGTTGCGAGATGAGGTTACGCTCAATCTCTGCCGAAAGTCCGAAGGCAAAAGCAAGCACTTTTGACTGTATATCCTCACCCAAACGATAATTGTCTTTTATTGTCCACACTCGGCATTCGCGATTCATACACAGATTAAGAATATCCATTATCATAAAGAGCGAACGACCAAGTCGCGACAACTCCGAACAGATAATTATATCACCTTTCTTCACTCTGGCAAGTAGCAGTCCTAACTGCCGTTTGCTATAGTTTTGCAGACCTGACACTGTCTCTTCTATCCAGCCGTCAACTTTAAGGTTCTCCGCCTTGCAGAAATGCTCTATTTCGAATCTCTGATTCTCAACCGTTTGTTTATCAGAGCTGACTCTTATATAGCCATATATCATAGTAAATTTGTGTTTAAGTTGTTTGAGTATATATAGAAAGAGACGGTAATTAATTACCGTCTCTCCATTGTTTTTTATCGCTCACTCTCAAATACGAGGTAGTAATAATTCTTGTATAAATATCAGTTTTCTGATGTAGTGCGTTGCAGTCGGAATTTTATAGGAATACTATATTGCACACGCACCACTTTTCCTTTCTGTTTTCCGGGTTTCCATTTAGGCATCTCTTCTACTACACGTTTAGCCTCAGCATCGAGCAATTCGTTACCGCTTGAAGTGGCTACATAAGCATGGCTAACCGAGCCGTCTTTCTCAACTATAAATTTGCAAATAACATCGCCTTCTATCCCATCGGCTACTGCCTGCGGCGGATATACAAGATTAGAATTGAGATACTTCATCAGGGCCTTCTCACCACCTTTAAACTCCGGCATCTGTTCGGCAATGGGCCATACGGCATTCGGGTTCTCTTTACCGGCAAAAAGCACAAGCGAAGACGAGAGAAATGCTACAACAATGAGCAATAAGACAAAAGTTCTGTTTTTCATGATTATAAGATTTATATGTTTGACATTTAACTATTATTCATACCTACTACCTTCGACCTGCTACCTTTCTCCTCAGTTTGGCTGGCCAACGCGAGATACGTTGAGGTATTTTTATAGTCCAACGCACAATGCGGTCTGATACAATCTTTAAGGATGGCACATAAGGCACCGTCATGCCTCGCATTTCATACACCTCGGTTATTACATTGTCTATACGTTGTTTTTGCCGGCCCTTGTCGTTCTGTGCAAATCTGACAAGCCACGTAGGCAGGGTATAGAAACGTGCAAACCATGTATGCTCGGCAACGAGGTTTTGCTGCTCGTCGTAGAGCATTGTGGTTATCCCATCGTTATGACGTTTGGCTGGCAGATAAAGAGTCTTAAACTCGTATGCAAGCCACAAGAAGAAAGGATAATACGGTTCTTGGTCGGTAAGTTCGAAATTATGACTGCCGGTTATAAGTTCTTTCGGCACATGCGCCTTTAGTTCTTCTTTATGCTCCTGATAATTGAAAGCGGCAACTGCCTGCCTCGAGAACTTCGAGCGAATGAGTTTGAGGTTAAGAATATTAAAAAATGGATTCGTTACGATAGGATTTCCTCCCCGCGGGCAGCCGCTGCCGCAATCTGGACAACCTGCGTTAGCATAGCCAGCGGCTACAACCCTCTGAGCCAACTGCAAGACTGCATCGGGGTTAACCACGAAACAATCCTCATCTATATTTATTGCCACATCGCACTCCGTGTCTGAAAGCATTGCATAGAAATATCCGTCGGCAGACTTATCGGTAAGCCTTTCTATAGCATAGTTGGTCTGACGAAACAGTGCACTCGATTTAAGAAAGAGTTCGATATTAAATGAACGTGTGAAGAACTTAATCATCTTCCTAATAGACCTTTTGTAACGTTATATCTAAATAATACGAGTTTCCATCCTTTCTTCGGACTGAGCATTAGAGTATAGCTACAAAGTAGCACCAATGTTCCCCCCCACTTCACAACTTCAGAAAAAAGTCTTTTTTTATACACTCCGCCTGATATTGCAAGTGTACGCTCACGTTCGCTTCTACCAATGTGATAAGTAACTTTGTCGAAATAATTGTTCTCGAGTTTGTAAGCAGGAATTATGTGATGAAGTATCGCTTTGGGCAAATATACAACTTCCATCTTCTTTTGTCTGAGTTTAAAAAAGATATCTTTCTCCTCTGAGGAGCCCAACGAGTTCCCATTACGCCCAAGGGTAGTATTGAATAATCCTACGGTATCGAATACCTCACGACGATATGCGGCATTTCCGCCACCGGGGAATCGCCCTTTAGGGTAAATGCGGGTTTTGTCGCCCAAATACATATATGCAGTTAGCAATTCCTTAGTGTATTTAGTCATCCAAGCAGGTTCTTCTGTATCATACGATGGTAAAATAGGTCCACCTGCCGCCATTGTATTCGGATGGTTTGAAAAATAATTAGCATAGGTTGCCAAATAGTCGCTGTCAACATACGCATCATCGTCAACGAACACCACCACCTCACCATACGAACTACGAATGGCGGTATTTCGTGCTACCGAAAGTCCCTGCACAGGTTCAAAGACATAGCAAAAATTTAAATCTTTATGTTCTGAGGCGAATTGCCGGCAGTATTGAGCGGTATGGTCTGAAGAGTTGTTATCAACAACAACGAGTTCATACTCAGTATAGGGCAGAGAGTTGGCAACAATGCTCGTGAATAGACGAGGCAAATATTGTTCTCTATTAAATGTACAAATTAGGACAGACAACATACTAAAACATTTACTAAAAGTTTATAAAATCACCACTAATATTGATCTAACTAAAGTTTAACACTTGTCAAGAAGTTGCAGTATCATTTCAGCGCGTTTTACAAAAGTATGGTTATTGATGATTATCTCTTGTGCGGCATGTGCCTGATTTGTCATATCGTGCTCAAGAGCATAATCAATCAACGAAAACAACTCATCCATGTTACTGTACAACCCTACTTCCCCGTTTTTAAAAAGCGACTCTATAAACGGGTTCTTATCGCATATCTGATAGGCTCCTGCACCACATGCCTCAAACAAACGCTGGTTCGCTCCGTTAAACGTCTGTGCATGATGGATGTTGAGTGCCACTTTGCAACGCGAAAACAATTCGTTTACCTCAGCCGGAGGAATATTATGGTTCTTGAATATATCACGATGCCGCCGCAGAAGCCAAGTTAGAGGATTCTTATAGTAAGGTTTATAATCTCCGTAAATAAGTATTTTCTTGTCAGGATAATGAGCCACCAACTGCTCTAATATGCGTTTACGTTTACTGCTTGTATATATAGTACCTACAAATAAGATATCTATATCCCGCTCTTTTGAGGGCATGGGATGATAAACTGTAGTATCGCATGCAAGGGGCAGAAAATATGCTTTTTTACCTTGCTGAGCATAGTAATCGACATCTGTCTGCTCAAAACAGCAAAACACATCGCTGTGGTCGATATGTTTAAGGCACATAACTCTATCTTTCCGTTGCACACTATCATACATCCATACCACAACTTTTGCACCACCCGAACGGAAATAATCAAGTGTTTCATCTTTTAAGATACTGCCGTTATATGTGAATACAATTTGCGGCCTATAGTCATTAAACACTTGTTCTATGTATTCTCTATATTTCAACCGGCTCTTTTCACGCAGTGCCTCACGTCGCAACGAGAACTTATGACGCCAGCGCAATAATCCTCGGAATGGATGAATAGGCTCGTCGTATGTCTCAATACGGACATCATAGCCGAGTTGGCGAAAAGCACGGCCTACACTCTCGTGATAACCGAAAAAAGGATTAGATATAATAAGTACTTTTTGCATTATCTCGTCTCCTTCATTATTTTGTCAATTATAGTGTTATCGCCATAAATACACGGAGAGTCGTATGGGCGGTCAGGATATGCGCCATAGTCGAGACTTATGTGCATATTGTGCGATGCAATAAAAGCCTCTACCTGCCTGCCCAAACTAACAGGCTTGCCTGTGCAGCAATGTATTATACCTACATATTTATCTTGCACTACCACTGCTGCCAATTGCGAAGCAAGCTCACCTACACTCATAAAGTCGTACTTATTCTTTCCGCTTGTAAACGGGAAGGTTTTATCGCCACGGTTCTCAGCCTCAATCAGTTTCGTAAATATCGAATGATTTCTGATATCGTCGCCGTAGATGTAAAAACCGCGCGCCCATTGCAAACGGCATTTGGCAGATTGGCAATAGAGCACAAGCGCACGTCGCAATGAATCTTTAGCTATTCCATAAAGCGACATCGGATTGCATTGTGTAGATGCATCTATCTTCCCCTCGTGATAACCTGCCTCGTGCATACTACCCATCACCATAAGGCGGGGCAAACCGTTGTCTATCAAATTAGTTAGAAAGCGAAAATGAGCCGACAAATCCTCAATATGCCGCTTAGAGTTGTGAACGAATCCATCCCTCCATGCCAAATGAGCACAAGCATCCGGCTCTCCGAAAAAGGTATAGAGGTTTTTGTCGCCGCAACTGAATATATCGGCATGGCAGTATGTAGCACGTTGGTCGATATTATCATTAGCCAAATCGCAAGCAATCACATCATGACCCTTATCAATAAGCTTTGAAACCAGATGACTGCCTATATATCCGTTTGCTCCTGTTACAAGTATTTTCATAAATCACTTATTTTTTCCCATTTTTGGGTTTTAATATTATATTGTTTTATCACCCTTGCAGGTACACCCACCGCAACACTATAATCAGGTATGTCGTGTGTTACAACGGCATTTGCTCCTATCACACAATGTTTACCTACTGATGCTCCTATCACGCATACATTCTCGCCAAGCCAACTGCCATCACCTATATGCACTTTGTTTAACTGACGGATTTCCTGTTGTAGTATTGGTAATTCAGGATTGGAATAATTATGCATGTTATCTGTTATATATACGCCATCAGCTGTAAGAACTTCACAACCTATAAAAATACCACTTGTGGCAAATATGTGATTACGATGACCTATCTGACACCCATCTCCTATCTTAAGTTCGGGTTGAGGGTTAGATGTAAGCGGCACTGCTGCAAGCCATGCCCCGTGCGCTATACTCACATTATTGCCTATCACTATGTTTTTGGCACTATCAATTTGCAATGGCGAGACTATAGAACTTCCTCTTCCGAATTGCTTAAACTTAAAAGGATAATAAAGCAATGCAAGAATCTTAGCCCATATTTTTTTTATATTTTTCATATCTTTTTTAATATTGCTCAGTATGCGTTAGTTTGCATTTAGTATCTCGTCGTACAGGTTGATTCCCATACCGAGGTTTCTTACGAGTAATTGCTCTGCCCTCTCCTCATCGGCTTGTTTATCGGCACACGTGCGCTCGATGACCTCTGATAATTGCTGGGCATTCTGCACCGACTCTTCAAGGGGTTCGAACATTAAATTCTCATTCATCCCCCAACGATATGCCCTCACTCCATAATACAGACATTCATAGTAAGCCGATGTGTTATGTGTTATAGCAAAGTCGTATTCTCCTGATTTTAAAATCTCAACAAGCGTTTGCGAACTATCAGCCATATTTATATGCCCATAACTCTCAAGTTCTTCTTGTGTTATCCGTGACTGCGGATGCGGACGTACCCAAAACTGAAGTCCTAATTTCTCAGCCACCTGTTCGGCTTGGGGAAACAACCGGCGCAGGTCGTTGTCGTATATGGCTATGCCTCCAACTATCAAACCATTCTTGTATATACTTTTAAATTGGATCTCGCGCTTCGGGTATTTAGGATTTCCTGCCACAAAGATTCTATCGGCACTAATATCAAAATCGCGTATTAAATCCTCTTTTTGATTTTCGCTAAAGCATAGCACCTTATCTGCCAAAATATTACATCCGTTAACCACATCCGCGGCTATAAACTGCTTGTATCTGCCGAAATAGCCGTGCACAGTGGAATATGTTTTTACGCCCTTACTTTTGAAAAAGAGAGTCAATAAAGCCTCTACATAGGCAGGCGAGCAGAAAGGAATGAGGCTTTTGCCGCGAACATCAAAATTCTTGAATGTCTTGCCGAGTTGCCGTATCATCACCTTATAGGAAGTCATCAGGGCTGCTAAATAGCAACGATTAACAAACGATACTTCTACCCTCTTGGCTATCGTTAGATAATTCTTAAGGAAAGGCAGTATCACTCCCCACGGACGATAAAAATAACGTAATTCAACCCTTTGCGAGTCGGCTACCGACGATTGTATCAACTCCGATAATTTCCTGTGATCACGGCGTCGGGGGGCATCATAAGTAAATACATTCTTATGCTGCTCAAAAGCTTTTAAAATATCATCTGTATGCAAGCGCCTCAGAAGCGTACATACCACCAAATACCAGCTTGCACTACCACGTGCCACGGTGAAATTGATTATCTCTGCCGCCATCGCCTCCACGAGGTCTATACCACGATACACCTCATGCCACTCTCTGCTAAGACGCAAATATTGCTCATAAGCAGCGAAATTATCTGCATTTTCGAAAGCCATCAACCGAAAACTATTTAGTTACTTTGGGCTTGTATCATTATTTTCTCAGCAAAACTGAAATCTTCAGGCCAATCAATATCTATTCCCTCAACATGGTCAACCACTGCCATATACGGCTTATTACCGATACGCTGACCAAGTTGTGTCCATACCTCGCGCCGGAATATATAAAAAGCACTTGTTTCAACATACAATGGTTCGATTGTTTGCGTACGAGGTATATTCTTCAGTTCGTAGTTCAAAGGAGCACCCTTATACCAAGCGAAAGTTTGAAATTTCTCTACGCTGAATGCTGAATCATACCCCCCCGCAGTTACCTGCTCAAGAGCGTTTTCTATAGTAGCCTGCTTGATGAATGGCGAAGTGGTGTGAGCCAATACATAGATATCGGCATCAATAGTTTTTATAAATTCGTTGTAGATATCCCGACCTAACACATCGTCTCCGTCTAACCGCTCCGGCCGCTGAAGAAAATGAACATTGCCGTTGCAATATGGTGTAATAAGAGGTGAACTGCAATACGCATACACCTCGTCTATCCCACCCACTTGCGTTAGTGTGTCAAGAACGTAACAGAGTAAAGGCTTGCCGCCTAACAACTTCAAATTCTTATGTTCCACACGTTTACTATTGAGACGTATGGGTACGAATGCTACTACTTTCATATTGTTCAGCAAATTTGATTAACTGAATACTCATCATTTTTATTCCCCTATATCATGGCTGACATGCAAACGAATCTATCAAACCTACATATTTGTCCGCTTCGTCAACCACCACCAGCGAATGGATGTTATATTTCTTCATTTTGCTTATTGCCTGCTCTAACTTGTCGGTACTGTAAATTGTCTTAGGCTGGCGGCTCATTATATTCTCAACTTGCAAGTCGAAGAAGTTCTCTTTGTTGCTTTGCATTGCACGACGCACATCGCCGTCGGTTACCACACCTACTATCTCATCGTTATCTATGACAACGGCAATGCCTTGTTTGGTTTTACTAATCTCTATTATGGTGTCGCTCACTTTGTCGTTAAGACGTGCAATAGGAAGATTCTCGCTAACCATATAATCTTTCACTTGAGCGAGCAACCTTTTTCCCAAACTGCCTCCGGGATGCAGACTTGCAAAATCTGTCGCCTTGAAATCTCTTGCCTTTATAAGGGCACACGCCAACGCATCTCCCATAGCCAGAGCTGCAGTAGTGGACGATGTAGGAGCGAGATTCAGAGGGTCTGCCTCACTACCGACCGATGCGTTAAGAACGCACGACGAATATTTGGCAAGCAGCGAATTGCTATCGCCGGTTATTCCGACTATCGAGACTTCACGTTTGATAAGCAATGGTATGATGCGCAATAGTTCGTCGGTGTTGCCTGAATAACTGAGTGCTACCACTACATCGCCCTCCGACACCATACCAAGGTCGCCGTGGAAGGCATCAAGCGGGTTAAGATAGAACGAAGGAGTTCCTGTACTTGCAAGCGTCGCAGCAATCTTGCGGGCTATATGCCCGCTTTTGCCCACACCGGTAAGAATACATTTGCCCTTGCAGTTGAGTATAAGTTTAACGGCCTTCTCAAATTCAGAATCAAGACGCGGCACCATTGCCATGATAGCCTCAGCCTCGTCACGCAGACATTGTCTGCCTATTTCTACTACATCTAACATTTTTAATGTACTTCTAATTAGTTTTTCACTTTATACCCGATTTGTTTCAAAATTTCTCTAACAGTATTGCGGACATCACCCTGCAAGAGTATCTCGCCGTCGCGCTCTGATCCTCCGCAAGCCAAACGCTGCTTGAGCACACTGGCCAACTGCTTCGACTCACTACAACTCTCTGCATAACCGGCAATGACAGTTGACGGTCTGCCTCTGCGTTTCTCGTAGAACAGTGTCATCACCGGTTTTGACGAATGTACCGCTGCAGCGGAGTTTTGCCGCTCAATATTCTCTGCACAAGAGGAAGAGTCTGGCTGTTCTATTTGTATCTTAGCAAGAGCGTCTTTCCAATCCATTACTTATAGAAATTTTTGTTGTATGCACTGTATTCATCGCGCTTAAGGATAAGCCGGTTCCATACTGCGGAAATAAATCCGCAACCATATCCGGTCAGTTGAACAAATGAGGCGGCAACCGACAGCGCTCCTATCTTCAGGTTGTTATTCATTATTGACGAATCTACAAAAATAAGTAGTGCCCATAGCACAATAAGCGACCATAACCATGGGAATACAGCTCCACCGAGGAATAGCAGAACCACACCTATGGTGAATACAGCAGGCAGTGTGTGCACAATCTTAAGACTTCCGGGGTGCAGCAGTTGCAAATTGATACGTGCTATACCCGAGTTATAAACCTGTCGCCAGAATTTCTTAAGGTCGGTGCGGCGCTTGTGATATACAAAAGCGTCTTCTATAAGTGCTGTTTTATAGCCTGCCTCAACAATTCGCAAACTAAAATCGACATCTTCACCGAATCGCATCTTCCCGAATCCGCCTAATGCCATATAAACCTCACGACGTATTCCCATATTGAAACTGCGGGGATAAAACTTGTCTAATCGTTGCTTCTTGCCGCGTATGCCTCCGGTTGTAAAGAAAGAGGTCATCGAGTAGTTGATTGCTTTTTGTATGTCGGTAAACGACTGATGGGCGCGGTCAGGTCCGCCAAAAGCGTCAATACTATGGTCGGCAAGAAAAGTCTCAATAGCTGCAAAGTAACCCTCAGGCACCAGCACATCGGAATCGAGAATTACGAGCCATTCACCCTCAGCACGCTCTGCTCCGAAGTTGCGTGTTTGTCCCGGACCGGAATTAGGTTTCTGAAAGTATTTGATGTCAAGGCGGTCAGTGTATTTGCCGACTACGTGTTCGCAAGTGATATCAGAACCGTCTTCCACCACTATTACTTCGTAATTGGTGAAGTTCTGCTGCGTCAGACTGCCAAGAAGTTCATCCACCTCGTCAGGACGATTATATACAGGTATTATAAGGCTGTATTTCATTTCAGTATAACGACTGTAATATTAGTAATTCCGTAATGCTTCATTTCAAAAATCATCCCTCAAAGGCCTGCCAACCCTGAGCTTTAAGGGGCAGTTCTTCGCCGTTTCTGCCTATCAGGTTGCAACCGTATTCTTTTCTGGTTATATGCCCGATAAGATACACGTCGTCAATCGGCACAAGTTTCTCGTAATCACTTAGGCTGCAAGTGAAAAGCAACTCGTAGTCTTCGCCTCCGTTGAGTGCGCATGTAACGATATTAAGATTCATTTCCTCCGCCTGAACAGCAGCCTGATAGTCTATTGGAATCTTATCTTCATAAATAGCACATCCCACAGAAGAATCAGTGCAAATATGCAACAACTCCGATGATAATCCGTCGGAAATATCCATCATAGCTGTGGGCTTTATTCCTGCTTTGCGCAACGCCTCTATAATGTCGCGCCGTGCTTCGGGTTTAAGTTGTCGTTCAAGCAGATACTCCTTGCCTTCGAAATCGGGTTGCACTTGGTCTTTACCTTCGAAAACACGGCGCTCGCGTTCAAGCAGTTGCAAACCGAGATAGGCTGTACCAAGATTACCGGTTACGCAAATAAGGTCGTTCTCCTTTGCTCCGTTGCGATATACTATATCTCTCTCGTCGGCTTCTCCCAAGCACGTGATGCTGATGGCAAGTCCGGTGAGAGAGGCACAAGTATCTCCGCCGACAAGGTCAACTCCATAGTGCTCGCAAGCAAGACGAATACCTGAATATAACTCATCTATATCCTCCACCGCAAAACGCCGGCTTATGCCCAGCGAGACAATAAGTTGGGTAGGTTTGCCGTTCATGGCATAGATATCAGAGAAGTTAACCACAGCGGCTTTATATCCGAGGTGCTTAAGCGGAACATACTCAAGATTAAAATGTATGCCTTCAAGGAGCATATCGGAAGTAGCAAGAGCTCGCTTATCTGCATAATTCATTACTGCGGCATCATCGCCGACTGCCTTAACAGTTGAAGAATTGACATTTTTGAGATTGGCAGTCAGGCGCTTTATCAAGCCAAACTCGCCGAGGGTAGATATTTCAGTACGAGACGACATTTATTGAAAAATTTGAATTACTGTTTTTAGTTTACATATTATCGGGCAAAGATACAAAAAAAACATTAAACAGAAAAATTTATGATTACTTACAACTAAAGTTAACTCCTCGATTTAACATAAATGCTTATTTATGACCATTTTACAACCCACACTTTATCACTTATGGGAAAACAATATTAAAATACAACCTAATTGCCTATATCACACCTCGTTAACAGAACTTCTCTCCTGTTATCTTCCTGTCATCTTCCTGTCAAGAACGGGTAAACGATAAATATATTTGGCAAATTGAAATATTATATGTAATTTTGCACGCTTAATAAATAGAGTTGAGACAACTCTCATCTATTATTATGAAAGTAATAGTTAGTGATAATCATAACTGATAACATTCACATTTGTGACACTTTAGGTATGATAGATTATATTAAAGGGACAATCGACGAACTCACTCCCACATACGTTGTTGTAGAGGCATCGGGTGTAGGCTACGAAATAAACATAACACTCCAGTCGTTCACACAGTTACAGACACAATCAGATACAAGCAAGATAGTAAAACTGTACGTCACCGAGATAATTCGCGAAGATAGTCATTTGCTCTACGGCTTTCTTAGCAAGTCGGAACGTGAATTGTTTTTATTGCTTACAACAGTATCGGGCATAGGTCCGAATACTGCCCGCATGATAATGTCTGGTTATAATGCTCTCGAGATACGCCAGATAATTGCAACAGGCAATGCAACCGCACTGAGTCGCATTAAAGGATTGGGAGCAAAGACTGCACAGCGTATTATAGTCGATTTGAAAGACAAAATTCTGAAAATCACTCCCGATGCAGATGGTAGCGTTTCCACTTCTGATATTCCGCAAATTAGCAATGCTTCAGCCGAAATCAAGAACGAAGCAGTGGCAGCGCTTACTATGCTTGGTTTCCCTGCCGCAGCTTCAGGCAAGGTAGCCGATAAGATACTAAGAGACGACCCCTCGGCAACGGTAGAATCAGTGATACGCCTGGCTTTGAAGATGTTATAAATACAATTGGCAATTGAAGAGAATTCTTATCATATTAGTTTCCATATTTCCGCTTCTTAGTTTTGCCCAAACGGTAGGGCAAGAATCGGTAGAGAACGAGTCGGATACGATAATATCCGATTCGTTGGCTGTTAATGTGAAGAACTTGCAACTCAGCAGTTACGACGATATAAATGGCAGCCAGAAGCCTCTCGACCTTAAAGATCCGGAAAATATTACCACCGAGACGATATACGACCCCGTTACCGGCAATTACGTTATTCACACCAAGATAGGTGATGTCGACATTTCTACTCCTTATCTCATGACAGAAAAGGAGTACAAAGATTATTCCGAAAAACGTGCCATATCAGCCTATTGGCAGCAAAAACAATCTGAGCAGGAACACGACAACGAGAAGAAGTTCGACATTACTGACATGAAGTTCAATATCGGTCCTGCCGACAAGGTGTTTGGTCCGGGCGGTGTGCAATTGAAACTGCAAGGTTCGGCAGAATTGATGTTCGGCTTTAAGCATCAGTTTATCAACAACCCGTCGTTATCGCGCAGGGCGCAGAACAACAACATCTTCGACTTCGATGAAAAGATACAGGCGAGTGTGAATGGTAAGGTTGGCGACAAACTGAATTTCAACCTCAACTACAACACTGAGGCGTCATTCAGTTTCGACAAGCAGAATCTCAAACTCGACTACAAAGGGCAGGAAGACGACATCATTCAAACCTTGGAGGCCGGTAACGTATCGATGTCGCTTAACTCGCAACTCATCACCGGTAGTCAGGCATTGTTCGGTATAAAGGCGAACCTGAAGTTCGGCAAATTCACCATTCAGGCGTTACTCTCGCAGCAGAACTCCGAGTCGCAATCGGTAAGTTCGCAGGGAGGAGCACAGACCACGTCGTTTGAGGTTACTGGCGACTCGTACGACGAGAATCGCCACTTCTTCCTCTCGCACTTCTTCCGCGACAACTACGAGGC
The DNA here is from genome assembly GCA_017450605.1 of Paludibacteraceae bacterium. Classification (GTDB taxonomy): domain Bacteria; phylum Bacteroidota; class Bacteroidia; order Bacteroidales; family Paludibacteraceae; genus Colicola. Next base: position 14,788 of record JAFSTG010000052.1, read on the forward strand.
GTCGATGGCTCAGTTGCCTTACGTAACATCAGGGATAACAGTCAACAAGATAGAAGTCTGGATTACCAACAAGCGCGGTATGTACGACAATGCAAGGAACATAGTAGCATTTGCCGACCTTGGTGAAGCCGACGACAATCATATTCAAGGCTATGGCATACACTCGCAGTCGGCAACCACAAATCCTTATAATAGAGCCAACAACCTGTATGCTGATTTGAACGGATACGAAGGCATCCGTGATATTCAGCAAACTAATGCTACTCTTCAGCAATATTTCCCGCAACTGATAGGCGGCGAAGACTACGAAAAGTTAGAGTCCGCACGTCTGCTATCATCGTCGGAATACACACTTAATGCCTCACTCGGTTATATCTCGCTACGTACCTCGCTTAACCAAGACGAGGTATTGTGCGTTGCATACGAATACACCTATGGTGGCCAAGTATATCAAGTAGGTGAGTTTTCAACCGATGGCAGCGAAGCTTTAAAATCACCCAACACACTGATTCTTAAAATGCTGAAAAGTTCGAACAACTCGCCAGACAAGAAAGGCAGAGGTGTGTGGGACCTAATGATGAAAAACGTCTATTCGATAGGTGCCTCGCAGATGAGTTCCGACAAGTTCGAGTTGTACGTTATGTTCCGTAACGACTCGATAGGCACTAATGTTCAGTATCTTCCTGAAGGCGACATCAAAGGTAAACAGCTGTTACGCGTGATGAACCTCGACCGTCTTGACCAAAAAAACAACCCATACGCCGATGGTAAATTCGACTATGTTGAAGGTTACACCGCTATTTCGTCGAATGGTAGAATTATCTTCCCTGTGCTGGAACCATTCGGTTCGTATTTACGACGGGTGATAGGCAACGATGCAATAGCCGATAAGTATGTGTTCCAGGAACTATACGACTCGACATTGGTAGTGGCGCAGGAGATGTCGGAAAAAAACAAGTTCACCCTTATAGGTAAATATAAAGGTTCGTCGGGCAGCGAGATACGTCTCAATGCCATGAATGTGCCGCGCGGTTCAGTAAAGGTAACAGCAGGTGGCGCCACTCTTGTAGAGAATATCGACTATACTGTTGACTACACTATGGGTGTGGTAACGATTCTTAATCAATCGATTCTCGATTCAGGCACAAACGTTGACGTTAAACTTGAGAATCAGTCGTTGTTCTCAATGCAGCGAAAGACACTTGTCGGGACTCACATGGAATATGCGTTCTCAAAGGACTTGGTAGTAGGCGGAACCCTCATGCACATGACCGAGCGACCGCTTACCACAAAGGTAAACACCGGTTCTGAGCCGTTGTCGAACACTATTTGGGGTGTGAACCTGAGTTGGAAACGCGAGTTTATGTGGCTCACGAACCTTCTTGACAAGTTGCCTTGGACGACAGCAACTGCTCCGTCGTCAATACAGCTGAATGGTGAGTTTGCTCATCTTATTCCCGGTCATACCCGCGATGTAGGCAAGATAGGACTTTCGTATATCGACGATTTCGAGGCAACGAAAACCAATATTGATATTCATCATCCTGCCTTCTGGCGTTTGTCGTCAACCCCTTCGTTATTTGCCGAAGCTACGATGAGCAACGACCTCGAATATGGCAAGAATCGTGCTCACTTGGCATGGTATAATGTTGACCCGCTGTTCGGCAATAGTCGTTCGAGCCTGACACCGCAGTATATCCGCGACGACCTTGCAGCCCTTTCTGACCACCGCACACGTATAGTTCTTGAACAAGAAATTTATCCTAACCGCGAGCAACTTAGCAACGAGGAGTCGCGTCGTACCGTGCTTAACCTTGCCTATTATCCGGAAGAGCGTGGTCAGTATAACATTGTAGCTGATGAGATAGATATTAATGGCCGTTTGACCAATCCTGCACAACGTTGGGGTGGTATAATGCGCCGTATCGACAACACAGATTTCGAAAAAGCCAACATCGAGTATATCGAGTTTTGGCTTATGGACCCGTTCCTTACCAACCCCGACCCATCGTATCAGGGTGGCGATTTGTATATCAACCTTGGTGATGTGAGCGAGGATATCCTGCACGACGGCAAGAAGTCGTTCGAACACGGAATGCCGGTATCTCCCAGCGATGCCGTTGTGCTTGATACGACAGTATGGGGACGTGTACCGAGAACGACGAGCACCGTTACTGCCTTCTCCAACGAGGCGGGTGCACGCGACTATCAGGATATAGGTCTGAACGGGTTGTCAACCGACCAAGAGTTTGAGTTCGAATACAATGGCAAGCGTCCGTATGCTGATTATGTGGCGGCACTTCAGCAGAAAGTAAGTCCTTCGGTTCTTGCTCAGTGGCGTGACGACCCCTACTCGCCTCTTAACGACCCTGCCGGCGATAACTACCATTATTACTTGGGGAATGACTGGGATGAGCAACAGGTATCGATTCTTGACCGTTACAAACACTATAACGGCACTGAGGGCAACTCGCCGGCAGCCGCCGAAACGGGACAGGCATATAGTACGGCGGCTACGCTCCAGCCTGATATAGAAGACATCAACTCAGATAACACGCTCAGTGAATACGAGAAATACTATCAGTATAGGATTCAGCTTCGTCCGTCAATGATGCAGGTTGGAATGCAGCATATCACAGAACGTATGGTGGCAAGCGTGAGATTGGATAATGGCGAGACTGCCGATGTGGTGTGGTATCAGTTTAAGATTCCTATCCGTTCATACGACACTCGTGTCGGCTCTATTCGCAATTTCAAGTCGATTCGCTTTATACGCTTGTTCCTCACTAACTTCACGCAAGAGACATATCTTCGTTTTGCGTCGTTAGATCTTGTCCGCGGTGAGTGGCGTGGTTATACCAAAGACCTCTATCCTGTCAATTATCCTCCTACCACCCAAGCTTCGCTTGACGTGCAGGCAATAAATATCGAAGAGAACTCGTCGCGCTCGCCTGTCAACTACGTGTTACCTCCCGGTGTAGTTCGCCAGACCGACCCCGGACAGGCACAGATAATACCTCAGAACGAGCAGGCTATGGTTTTGCGTGTTCACGACCTTGCTCCTCGTGATGCCCGCGCGGTATACAAGAACACCTCTTACGACATGCGCCAATACAAAAACCTGCAGATGTTTGTTCATGCAGAGGCATTAGCGGAAGATCCCGAACTGCAAGACGGCGATTTGAGTTGCTTCATTCGTTTGGGTTCTGACATGACCAATAACTACTACGAGTACGAGATACCCCTATTCCTCACTCCGGCAGGCATATACAATGGTGATAGCGACCGCGAGAAGGTCTGGAAACCGGAGAACATGTTCGACTTCCCGTTCTCTGTACTTACCGACGCCAAGATAGCACGTAACAAGGCCAAACGAGCTGGTAATCCTAATATCAGCAACCTCATTCCCTACACTATCTACGACGAGGCTTCCGGTAAACCCAAGAACCGTATCACGGTGATGGGTAACCCGACGATAGAGGATGTAGAGAACATAATGATAGGTATCAGAAATAACGGTCCGCGTTCATGCTCAGGTGAGGTGTGGGTTAACGAACTTCGCATGTCAGACTACAACGAGAAAGGCGGTGTAGCAGCCATGGGTAACGTAGCACTTGCCCTATCTGATATCGGTCAGGTGAACTTTGCCGGCAGAATAGAGACCGCAGGTTACGGTAGCATAGAGAGCAATGTAATGAGCCGTAACTTAGACAACCGCTATCAGATGTCGGTATCGGCCGCCTTCGAAGCAGGGCGTTTGTTCCCCGAGAAAGCACAGATTCAGTTGCCTCTGTATGTATCATACTCTAACGAAACATTGTCGCCTGAATACGACCCGCTTGACACTGATATCAAACTGAGTGAGACCCTCGACACATACGAAACAAAGCAGGAAAAAGACTCTATTCGTGCAATGAGCAACACCATTCAGACCTCAACCAACTTTACAATTTCGACGGCTAAGGTCAACATACACTCTAAAAAGCGCAATATGTTCTACGACCCTGCAAACTTCTCGCTATCGTATGCATTATCCATTCAAAACCAGCATACTCCGGAAATAGAGAAGAACTACAGCAAGACACATCGCGGTTCCTTTAACTATAGTTACAATTTCAATCCCAAACCATGGGAGCCCTTCAAGAACGTAAAGAAAGTGGATAAACTGAAGTGGATAAAAGAACTTAACATATACTATCTGCCTCAGTCGTGGGCATTCTCAACTGATATGAACCGCCAGTTTACACACATGAAGATGCGCGACTTCAACACCGACCCTGCAGCCTCGCAGAACATGGACCTTACCTTCTCGAAGGACTTTGCATGGAACAGAAAGTTCGACTTCAAATACGACCTGACAAAGAATATCAAGTTCACCTTTGCTACAGCCATGAATGCTATTATCGACGAGGGCTATTATACCCCCGAGATAATAAAAGACTATGCCTTCACCAACGATTACTACGAAGCATGGAAGGATACCATCAAACGTTCTCTTGCTCACTGGGGCAGACCTTATACCTATAATCAGGTGTTCACCATGAGTGCAAGCATACCTTTCAACCGTATTTCGTGGTTAGATTGGATTACCGCCAACGGCTCGTATAATGCCACCTATAATTGGGATCGCATGGCTACTGCCGCGAGCGACAAGACCGACTTGGGTAACCGCGTAGCCTCGCTTAACAACTGGCAGGTTGACGGTCAGTTGAACTTCGAAAATCTCTATAGCAAATCGAAGTATTGGAAGGATTTGAAGAACCGTTACGGCGGTAGAGTGTCGTCGAGGCGACAATTTAAACCAAAGACGTTTACCGACACTCGCGAGTTGCTTGCCGACTCGACAATAACCATCAACCACCGCTTGAGTTCTGACCTTGTTACGGTAACTATAACGGATGCCGAGGGCAAGAAGGTATCGGCTAAGGTAAAAACCATCGATAAGCAGAATGTTGAGATTACATCGAAGTCGTATTGCCAAGCCGCCACCATTAATATCAGCACCCGCAACCCCAACGAGCGTACTCCGCTTCAGATAACCGGCGACATGGCTGCCTACTTTGGCACTATGATACGACGTGTTCAGGTTACATATCGTCAGACCGATGGTATAACGCTGCCTGGCTTTGGTCCGGAGGCAGGCTTTATGGGTCAACGCAAGACAAACGGGATATTTGCTCCGGGCTTTGATTTTGCGTTTGGTTTCTTCCCAAACAACTTTGTTGAGAAGGCAAAGGCAAACGGTTGGCTATCGCCAGATACTACGGTAGTGCAACCTGCCACACGCGCCAAAACCTCTGATTTAGACATTAAACTGACCTTAGAGCCATTCCCCGGCTTTAAGATTCAGGTTAACGGCAAGCGTTATCAGGCAGAATCAACATCAATTATCTACTCCTACGACCGTTTGCAAGAGAACACTACCGGTTCGTTCAACATAACACAAGTGGCACTTGCCACTGCTTTCGACCGCATAGGTAATGCCGACAATAACTTTGCCACCAACTCGTTTGCGAGGTTCCTTGAGTACAGAGATATTCTTGCCGGTCGTGTGCAGGCTCAGTACGACGGACTTGTATATCCTGATGCAGGATTTATCAAAGAGTACACTCTGCTCGGTAACCATCAGTATAGCCGCGCAAACGGCACTGTGAACCGCAACTCGGCAGACGTGCTTGTTCCGGCATTCTTTGCCGCTTACACCAAACGCGACCCGAACCGTGTCTCCCTCAATCCCTTCCTCGGCATACTTAATATTCTGCCCAACTGGTCGGTTACATTCGACGGATTAGGCAAGTTACCGTGGATACGCGACCATTTCCGTTCGGTTAACATAACGCATGCTTACGTGTGCAAATACTCCATTTCGTCCTTTGCCTCGTATTCGACGTGGGTACCCGCCGAAGGAAACTCTAACAAGATGCTTGGTTTCGTACGCGATGTAACGACCGATGCTCCTATACCATCGTCGGCTTACGACATAAGCAACATCACCATATCAGAGCAGTTCTCGCCTCTCATTGGCGTTAACATAGCTATGAAAAACTCTATGACGGCTAAGGTGGAATATCGCAAGCAGCGCAACCTTGCTCTTAACATCACCTCGGTGCAGATGACCGAAGGTTCTACCAACGAACTGGTGATAGGATTCGGCTACACCATCAAAGATTTCGATATCATATTGGGTCTGAAAGAGAAGCAAACCAAGGTAAAAAACGACCTGAAACTGAACGTAGATATCTCTTACAAAGACGTAAAGACACTGCTTCGCAAGGTTGAAGAAGGCATCACTCAGGCCTCATCAGGTAATAAAGTGTTTGGAATTAAGGTGGCTGTTGACTATGTTTTGTCGCAGAAGGTTAATCTGCAGTTCTTCTACGACCACCAAGGTACAACACCTATCATCTCCACCTCGTATCCTATCAAATCGGATAATGCCGGCATCAATATCAAGTTGATGCTAACGAGATGAGAATAATGATTTATTGTTATAATGATTTATTGTTATAATGATTTAAAAGAGGGTGTGTCAAAACTACATTGGCACACCCTCCTCTTTGTTCATATAACTTTCAAAGTTTATCTTACTATAGCCTTGAACGGCTCGTTGCCAATCATTACTATGTACATGCCTGTGGTAACAGGAACACGTACCTCGCTGACACCTGCCTGTGAGGTCATCAACTGACCGGCGGCGTTGTAAACGCTTACCGTCTGATTACCCTCGAAGCGTGCTACGAGGCTGCTGTTCTCTACCGTCAGACTTGCACCTGAGGTGAGGTTGTCAACAGCGGTAGCATCCTTAACCAACAGAACCTTCATCTGCTCAAGGTCAACTGTTACCACGTAGGTGGCAGGAGCTGCCTTGAACGAGTTGTTGGCAATAGCAACTATAGGAGCAGGAGTCTTGTCAACAAGAACGGTAGCGTCAGTCTCAGGACCGAAGCGGTTGGCGTTGACAGTTTCCCAGTCGTCGGCAGTCTCTCCGAGTTTGGTTACGAAGGCGAAGTAAGCGTCATCCTCCGTCTTGCCGATATGAGTGCGCAAGGTGAAGATATTGCCTTCCTGACGAGTCATCTCCTGACCGGCATTTGCATGCCACTCGTAGTTGGTGCCTTCTACTGAACCGATGATATAGAGATGTGTTTCTTCGGGCTCTTCCGAAACGGCAACTGCGGAAGCAGCGGTCTCACCTATAACGTAGGTGAAGGTTACGGTGTAAGTGCCGTCGGCGTCAATCTTCAACTCCGAGTCGTTACCCATGCCGTCAGGTATCCATATATCACCGTTCTTTACTACCTTGAAGGTGTAAGTGCCAGCCTTGAGAGCTACATGCTCCTTAACCAAGGTGGCGGTGCCATCATTAACGGTCATCTTGTTGGCTTCTGCCTTGCCGTCCCAGTCTGCTCCCAACAGAGCTGCCTGACCTGCTACTACATATACGTCCTCGCCTACCACTCCGGGCTCCGCCTTAACGCATATCTTCTCGGTCTCAGCGTTGTACTCAATGGTTACATCCTGTTCCTTGGAAATGGTGAAGAAGATATTCTTGCCTGTTCCCTCGGTGTAAGGTTGGGCGGTTGAGCACTCGGCATCGATATTGTCGAAGTTGGCTTCCCATGCCCATGTACCTTTCGTTATCTTGAACTGGTAGGTGCCTGCTTCAAGATGGAGAACAACCTTGCCGTCAACCATCTCGTTGCCTGCGGCATTCCAGCCGTTCATTGTGCCTGCTACGTAGTACTTGGTCTCAGCCGTGCCTTTCTTGGTGGCTACCGCCTCAAGTTTCTCCTTGCCGTCGTAGGTGAAGACTACGTCATATACACCTGTCTCTGTTATCTCAAGCAGATTGTCGCCTGATGCAGGGTACTGGATGTCCCATGAGTAGTTGCCTACTACTTTGTACTTGTAGGTGGCGGCGTTGAGAGTTGCGTCTTTCTTCTCCAGCTTGTAGCTGCCGTCTTCCTGCTTGCTCATTGCGTTAACCTTGTTCTCGGCTTCGCCCTTCAGCCAGTCAACTCCTGTCAATGGCTCGTCGCCTACGATAGCATATACTACTTCGGGTTGAGGAACATCTTCAAGCTCGGCGACAGCGGAAGCAGCCTCCCCGCCGATAACGTAGGTGAAGGTTACGGTGTAATTGCCAGCCTTGGCAATCTCTACCTTCGAGTTGTTGTCCATACCGTCAGGTATCCATGACGAGCCGTTCTTTACAACCTTGAACTCGTATGCTTTAGCCTCAAGTGTAAGATGCTCCTTAACGAGAGTGGCTGTGCCGTCAACAACAACCATCTTGTTGGCTTCGGCGTTGGCATTCCAGTCGGCACCTGTCAGTGCTTCCTCGCCTGCTATGACATATACGTCGGCTTCGGCTTTCGCAGGATTGATTTGAACGGTCTTGATGACTGCACCTGTAGTTGAAGTTATATCACTGACAGCGGCAACAATACGCGCAGGAGCCTTCGCAGAAGAAACGGCATGCAAATAGATAACCACGTGAACGGGGTGTTCTACATCATATTTGACGGTAGCCCATCCGAGTTTTTCCGAGGTAACACTAATGGCAGCCTCGCCTTCCAACTGCACTTGCAGCGTATAACCCGGAAGTGTCATACATTCAATCAGTATCTCGCCTTTTCCTGCCGGAACATCGAATACTAACGAGCCGGGCAGCATACTTACCCATGCACTTGAACCCGGTACGAGGCTCTCCAATGCTTCTGCTACCGTTTCGTCGGTCAATGAAGTGGATATTTCCAATTGTCCTGTCTCCTCGTTGAAAGTGTCGTTTACGGAAGTGCTGAACACAACCGACTCATGACCGTCGGGGTCTTCCTTGGTGAACTGAATAGTTGTAACTTCGTCATCGGGAACAGTTACAGGCACCTTGCCTATCTCGACTTGAGTTACAGGATTGTTGTCTTTGGAGAGAAATCCTTTTTTCTTCTCATAACGAACATCAGGAGTCAGAATCTCGATACCTGCCTCACCGTCTGCCTTAGTGAAATCAGAACAGATGACAGCCACTTTGTTCCCTTCAGCCCATACATAACCTCTCTTGGAGACAGAAAAATCTTCTTTAACGTTAATACCGGCAGTTATACCGCCAATAGCATATAAACCGCAGTCATAAATCTTGAATGCTGCTGCATCAATTGCCGCCGTGCTACCCATAAGCGTAAGGGTGTCTTTCTTGCTTGCGCTGTGAAGTACTATACCGCCATTCTCTGAAACCAAAGCTCTTCCTGCGTGGGTGATGGCACAATGACCGTGGATTATGATTTCGAGCGTGCCGCCGTTTTCGTCGTTTATAACAGCATTGTGACTATCGTATGACAGAGCGGAAGCATCCAAGAACAGATTGTTGAGATGCAGGGTGCGTGTCTCTTTGACGAATGTAACCTGCTTCTGTCCGTCGCCGAGTACATCGTCTGCGTTGAGACTTGTTATACTTATGCCCTTCACTTTAATACCGATAGTGGTTACGTGGAGGATATAGCTTACCGACTGAGCGGCATATTCGTCAGTCTCGTAACTCTCGCAGAAGATAAGGGCGTCCCCTACGCCTTTGATAGTAACCGTCTTGCCGTCTTCCGACACCTCGGCTACATCCGTATTCTGTGAATTCCATTTGTTGATAGGAACATTATTCGGGTTGGAGAACACAGGAGGTGTGAATGGAACACCAAATTCGGCAACCACCTCTGTTTCGCTGAATGACATGTGCGGGTTTTTCTTAACCACAGTAAGGTTGTACCAAGCCTGAGCCTTATAATAGGTGTCATCTTCGTCAACGATAGCATATATTCTTGTCTGTCCTTTTTTGAGCATCTTTACCTTGCCGGTCTTCTCATCAACGGAAGCTACATCGGGATCATCAGAGGTCCAGCGAGTGATGGAGGCTGTTGAGGGAACGATTAAGGGAGTGGGAGCGTACATCTCATGTCCGATGGTATCGGTGTAGGCAGTCTGGCTGAAGGAAACTATAACCGACTGCTTGGGAGCTTCAACTTTCAGCTTGTAGGATATGGAAGCACCTTCCCAGTTGTCATTACCTGCCCATGAGGCACTGATAGTTGTCTCACCGAGTTCGCCTGTTATCTGCACGCCACGCGCACTCGCCGTGGCAACAGCGGTGTTGGAAGAGGTGATGTTCATCTCCCATGAAGGTACTTCCGCCTCAACAAACTCAGGATAGCCGGTAGATGTACTTACATTCTTGATGGCAATATGCAGGACGGGAGCAGAGAACCACGTATTAGGTGTTCTATACTCTGTGATGGCTTTGCCTGTCTGCGGGTCCATAACGTATGCCTCAGGCTTGCCCTTGACAACAGTGTAGTGAATAGTATGGTTGGTGGAGCAGAAACCTACGCTTCCGTCTGCACCGCCACCGCCGCCTGCGTCGGTGGAATAATAATTCTCGGTGTAGGTGACATCAGCCGAACCCACGCCGATGGCGAGTACCGCGCAATAGCCGCCCTGTTCGTGGATTTGAATCACTGACGAATTGGTGGTCTTGAGGTCAACCACATTGCTGTGGAGATTCGAACACTTGCCGAAGCTGCCTACCGGCACAGTGGCAGACACCTCAAAAGCGGTGCGGTCTTCTGCCTGACCGGGATAAATGTTCGGCGTAAACGGACAATCGTCTGCCTTTAATGTTGAAGGCACGAGCATCAACGTCATAAGCGCAATGCTCACAAAGAAATAAAATTTTTTCATAATCATTTGTTGAATTATTATGTTGTTTGATATTCTATTAAACGGAATTCCCTACTGGAAAAGCTTGGAATTAATCTTACATTTTCTATTAAACGAAATTCCCTACGGAAAAGCCGCAAACCGGCGGAGAATACGGTAAATCGTATTTTTATAGGCTTGGATATATATATATATTCGGTCGCAAAATTAGATATAATAAGAATGTCAAAGGGTGTAAAAAACTTACTTCTTGGTGTAAAAATCGAGCAAAATAAGATATACGTGTAAAAATATTACACCAAATTGCAAAATAATCCTTAATTTTGCATATTAGAAAGCTGTCAGCAATCTGCTTTCAGTTGTCAGTTTTCTGAAATCATTTTACTGCTATGTATAGAACTTCTTTTCTCCGCACTTGCTGTCTTGCCATTGTCGGCATATTTCTTTGCCCGGAATATATCTCAGCCGACACACTCGCCAAAGTAGATTCACTTCTCAACGTCTATGAACATGCAGCAGCGACGTCAGACCGTACTGTCGCCGCGACAGAGTTGATGATGCAGTGCAATGAGCATACCGTATTCTTCTCAGAGCCGCCACAACTTAACGTTGATACAGATTCACGGTTACGCGATTTGTATGTGCTGTTTGCCGCAGACCGTTTTTATACAAGTACATCATATTATACTGAGGCACTCTCTTTCAGCGAGCGAGCCATGCCATTGGCGGAGCGGCTCGGCGAAGAGGATATCTATGCCACACTGCTTGCCGACCGCTGCTACTGTCTTTACAAGACGAGCGACTATGAGCAGGCGACCATCGTAGGGCAGCAGGGCGTGGAATACAGTGAAGCGACAGGCAACAACATGCAACTCTCGCGTGCCTATCTTTATCTTGCTATCATCAACTATGCCCACCCGAATTTCGACGAAGCCATCAAACTCGTAGAGAAAAGCATCGAGACCAACCTCCGGCTCGGCGTTAACATCCAGACGCACAACTGTTACGGCATATCCTGCGAGATTTACTGCGGCGCACGTCAACTCGACAAGGCTGAGGAATACGGACTGAAGGCAGTGGAGGCGGCTCGTTCCATAGGGAGTGAGTCGGCAGTAGCCAACCACCTTACCCAACTCAGCTATACCTACGACCGCATGGGCAGATACGAGGAGGGACTGCGTATGGCAAACGAGGCAATAGAGACAGTGCGCCGCATGGAGCCGCTCGACCGCAACCAACTTGCCATCAGTCTTGAGATGAAGAGTTGGAATCTTATAGACATGCGCCGTAATGCTGAGGCGGTGGAAGCCCTGCAAGAGGCTATCGCATTAGAGCGTGAAGTAGGCAACGCCTTTGCTGTTTGCTACGACTACCGCTCGCTCTTCGAAGCCTACGAGCCTATCAACCTGCAGCAGGCATTACAGGCGATGAAGACCTACACCAAGATGTCGGACTCGTTGCATACCGTCCAACTCAAAGAGCTGCAGAGCAAAGTCAACGTGGAGCTGCATGTCGATGACCTTGAACAGCGCAACGAGCAGACACGCAAGATGAACACCGTCATCATCATCTCCGCCACTGTTATTGTTCTGCTGCTTGTGCTGGCTATAGGTATGCTGCTATGGGCTCTCAATCAGAGGAAACGCACCGAGAAAGCACTTAAGAAACTGACTCAGGTAAGAGAGGAGTTTTTCACCAATGTTACACATGAGTTCCGCACTCCGCTCACCGTCATTCTCGGATTGAGCGAAGAATTGCAGAAGACGGCATCGCCGCAATCGTCAGGCGAGGACTCCCGCGTCACAAGCGTGATAGACGAAGTGCATACTATGGCTGCCACCATACAGCGACATGGCGAACACCTGTTGGAGTTGGTAAGCCGTATGCTCGACATATCGAAAGTGAAATCGGCATTGGGCGAACAACCCCGCCGGCAAGGCGATATATCCACATATATAGCAATGATAGTGGAACAGCATCAGGAACTTGCAAGGCAGAAGAATCTGACATTGGAGTTTGAAAACGATGCACCGCGGTTGGAGACCTCATTTGTAGCCGACTATATAGAGAAGATAGTGAGCAACCTGCTCTCCAACGCTATCAAGTACACGCCGCAGGGCGGTGAGGTGAATGTTACGTTGTCGCATGACGGCAAATGTTTGCATTTCACAGTAAGCGACAACGGAATAGGTATCGCGCCCGAACATTTAACGCATATCTTCGACCCGTTCTATCGTGCCAACGACTCCTACGAAGGCAGCGGAGTGGGATTGGCATTGGTAAAACAAGTGGTGGAAGCGTTAGGCGGCGAGATACATGTGGAAAGCACTCTCGGAAAAGGGACGACATTCAGCGTTACATTGCCCGTTACTTCTTTGTCAGTTGTCAGCAATCAGCCGTCTTCTGTCAGCGATAGTGGTAAGACTAAGCCCTCGCTGCTTATTGTGGAGGATAACCCCGATGTTACGTCTCTTATTGCGCGACAACTTGCGCCGCGATATACTCTGCATTATGCCACCGACGGCAGACAAGGTATAGTAACAGCGCAGCAACTCATGCCTGATATCATACTCACCGACATTATGATGCCCGACACCGACGGACTGCAACTATGCCGTACACTGCGCGAGGACGAACAAACCAACCATATTCCGATTATCGTCATTACAGCCAAAGCCACCGAAGAAGACAAGATACGCGGACTCAAAGCCGGTGCTGACGCCTATCTTGTCAAACCCTTCAACGCCGAAGAACTGAATGTAAGAGTGGAAAACATGCTCAAGTCACGCGCCTTGCTCCAAGAGAAATACAACAAGTTGTTTACCTCTACAAACATACCCTCTTCTACTGAACACAACTATTCCTTTTCAGAGAAAAGCGATGACTTCGTTGAGCGGTTTAACAACACCATCGACAAACTCCTGCCCGACAATAACTGTACGGTGGAAACCATTGCCGACAAGATGTGCATGAGTGTTTCCACTTTCCGACGGAAGACAATAGCCGTTACCGGTATGCCGCCGAAGAAATATATCCTCAACATAAGACTGGAAAAGGCGCGTCAGATGCTGCAAGACAACCCGGACCTGACCGTCAATTATGTAGCGGAGCATTTCGGCTTCTACGACATCAGCCACTTCGTGCGTATGTTCCGCCAACGTTATGGGCAGAATCCCACAGAAGGAAGATAAATGATATTTTCAATTTCCCACAGATTGGACGGATTAAAAGACGGATTGAACGGATTTTTTAAATTCCCACGCACTACGCTTTTGGACGGAATTTCCGGTTTCCCACGGATTAGACGGATTATTGGACGGATTTAACGGAGTTATGTTCGGCGGATAAACGGGCGGAAAAAAGGACGGAGCGTACACAAAAAACGGAGCGTACACAAGGTATGCTACATTGATTCTTTCCGGTTTCCCATGGATTGGAGGGATTAAAAGACGGTTTGAACGGATTTTTTAATTTCCCACGCACTACGCTTTTGGACGGAAATTCCGGTTTCCCACGGATTAGACGGATTATTGGGATTTATCTTGTTTCTACAAGTTGTATAAAGAAGAAGGTCGCAGTCCGTACCATCCCCGCGTGATGCTGAAGGCGGTTCTGTATGCCTACTTGAACAACATCTATTCCTGCCGCAAGATAGAGAAGAGTCTTGTCCGCGACATCCATTTCATCTGGCTTACGGGTTATGCCTGTCCCGATTTTATCACAATCAACCGTTTCCGCAACCGTGATTACAAACGCTTCCGACATTTTGGCAAAGACAAAATCATGATGGACTTTGCATTCTTTGCTATCGCATTCAATCTCAAGAAAATGGCTGCAAACATGTGCCATGACGTTGCATAAAGGCTGTTTTCACGGCTTTTGACATACTTTTTGACAAGGGAACAACTTGGGCGAGAAATTTATCATAACGCTCACTGCTTTAGTTTAACCTCTGACAACTTTTAATCATTTTTACCAACAATCATACATAAAACAGAAAGAGGGCGTGTCTGCTTTTTGACACACCCTCTTTTTTTCAAAACCGACGGTGTGCAACTACAAGACAAATGGATTCGCCGGAGCCAACTCGGCGAGGACACGAGTACCGGCTGCTCCGTACTGCTTTCCGTGAGCAACTCCTGACGGGTTTTAGCAAAGACACTTTCCGCAAGCCTGTCTCTCTGAATCGCGAGCATAAGATATCAGCGGAGGTCCAAATCAACTGAGAGCAACCACGTTGCTGTAATAACTTCCCCACTCCCTGAAAAAAAAGAAAAACATTGCGGCGCCACAACGCCGCAATGTTTTTTTGAGTCTATACTGACAGCGGGCAACGGTAGCCGTTGACCGCCCGCAGTTACTTCACTTCCGTTCCGAGAACATTATATACCTTGTCGCCGCGCAGGATGAGCACTTGTCCTTCGCGCACAATCTTGCGAACCGGCTCCTTGCTTTCAATGTTCTCCACTCCGTCGCCTACCGGTCGGAAGGTCACCATAACCTCTACCATCACAAACAATTCTTCATCGTAAACAGGAGTGTGGAGGAAGAGCGGATTGTCGTTGGAGGTAATGAAGTCGCCCTCGCCTTTGGCTACTATATACTGCCATGAGTCAAACTCATATCCGTCGTAAGGCTCAGCAGTAAGCTGAAGGTCGAAGTCGGCAGGAACGCTGCCGAACATTGATTGTCCGAACCCGTCACTTTCAAGCTCTATGTTGGCACTTACCGTACCTGCTCCTTCGGGTTGCAGCATGATGTTTATCGGATAGGAAGTCAGATACGGGTCAACATATTCCAGTTCGAGATAGAAGGTATATAAGCCGTTGGGGTCGCAATCTTCTGCTTCGCCTGCCACAAAGGTATATGGGTTGTCGGTGGAGAGAAGTTCGTTATAGACGTTGTACCATCCGACGAACACGGTGTTAGCGCTCGGTTCAGCATAGAGCGATACGGTCTCGCCTTTGGCAATGCCGGTAAGGCTTCCGTTAGTATTTACCACATCGGCGTAACCACCTCGAGCTATTACGTATATACTATACGAATCAGGCTCGGCAGTGCCATATTCGAAGTAAGCAGTATAGGTCACCGACTCTGTCGGGGCTACGGTGCGCACTGATTCTTTGTTGTCGATGGTGCCATTGTCGTCGTCGTCCCAACCTACGAACTTGCAGCCGAAGTTGGCAGATGCGGTAATAGTCCATGTGCCGTCGTTGTTGTCGAGAGCGGAGACGGTGCCAAGATTGGAGTTCCTCTTTACGGTTACTCGGATAGGTGCTTTGAGGTTGAGGGTGAAGTCGGTCGGATAATTCTTGACTTTCAGGTTAACCCACAGCTGGTGAGAGTTCTCCGATTCGGTGACGGCACTGCTGCTTTCATACTCCCACGAGATGAACTCGTAGCCGCTCTTGATAGTAGGCACAATACGTACACGCTCAACCTGTGAGGCAAGAATCTCATCTTTATTCAAGCGACTGCCGTTGGCGGCGTTGTAAAAACTGAATGTTGCTCCATCGGCAGGAACGGCAGTAACATTGAACTTCACATAGTCGCTCTCTGATGCAAACTCAGCATAGAACGGACCGTCGAAGTTGAAAGTCTGCAGGTTGATGGTGCGCGGGTTGGCTGTCTCGCCGTCCGACCATTGAACGAACTTATATCCGGCTTCGGTGTTGGGCTTGGCAGTGAGTGTGCGGTTGGGGTCGCAACCGTTCTGTGCACCCCATTCAACGCTTCCCTTGCCTGTCATGTACGACTCGTCGATGGCGGGCAGAGGATAGTCGCCGGTGCCCTGACTTACTATGTTGCTGCAAACAGATGACCATTTACTCTGTACGTCGCTCTCGTTGTTGCAGTTGCAATAGATGGTATTGAGCATGACGCAATTTTCGAATGCGTCACCGGGAGTTGGCACATTTCCGGAGATGGTGACAGATTTGACATTTGAAGAAGCGAAGGCTCGTGCGCCTAATGTCTTCAGTTTGGAAGGAAGCTGTATCGACCCCAGATTGGTAGTGGCAAAGGCTTCCTCGCCTATTGCTGTGAGTGACTCAGGCAGAGTCACCGACTTCAGGTTACCGCCGAAGAGATTCTGATTCATAAACCATTTAGGCAGCGAGGAAACAGCGGAACCTATCGTCAGGCTCTTTGCGTGAATGCCGAATATGGTCTGATCTGCACCTTCAACCGAAGGCATGTTGGTGGTCTTGAGGGCTGCACCGACAGCGTTATAAGTGATATTTTCAAGGTTGTAGGCACCAAAAGCCTGAACCCCTAAGGTCTTCACACCTGCAGGCACGGTCAGCGATGTGATATTGGTAAAGCGGAACGCACAATGACCTACCTCGGTGACAGTCTCGGGAATTTCCACCTGAGTTATCCGGTCCTTGAAATAGAACAGGTAGTCGGGTATGCAAGTAACTGAACTACCGAACGAAACCGTTTTTATCTGACTTGCATTAGCAAACGGGTTTTGATTTGCCGTGTAGTCTTGCGGGGCGGTGACATTCCATAAGACAGACTGAAGTTTGTCGGCAGTACCAAAAGCAAGCGGCTCCACGTTCTTAGCCGAGATGTTTAGTGTCTCGAGAGCACTGCAGTTAGCAAACATATAGTTCGTGACGGTACCTTTTGTATTTATATTAAGATACTTGAGTTTTGTCAGTTCGCGGAATGGTGAGCGGTCAGCCGACTCTAAAGAAGGTGCAAAGTCGTTGGAGACAAAGAGAAACAACTCTGTCAGATTGGGGCAGTTGAACGCAGCCACCGCCAATGACTTGAGGTTTGTTACGTTTAAGATGGCGTTTGAAACCGTTTCTCCTCCAAATGCCAACGCATGTATCTCAAGCCCTTCCGAGGAGTTGGCGTTGATTGTAACCTGTTTGCAGGCAAGAGAGGCAAACGCTGCTATGCCGATAAGTTTGAGTTTATTGCTGTATATATAGATGTCATTCTCAATAGGAGAGTTGGCAAAAGCACCCATTCCTATAGTTTCCAAGTCGGTGTTGTTATTGAGCAAGAGTTGCTTGAGACCGGTACACCCTTCAAAAGCGTGTTCACCGATTGTCTTAACATTCTGAAGGTCAACAGTCGCCAGATTGGGCATATCGATAAACAAGCGCGGAAATATCACTCCGCTTGCTGTTACCTTCGTTATCTGCGAGCGCAGATTATCGAACGGATATACCTTAAATTGTTGACCGAAATCGTATTTATTATCTGACAAATCGGTAACTTGGCTGTCGGTGCGGGTGTTGTTCCATATAATATGTGACAAACTCGTGCAGCCGTAAAAACAATCACTATCGATGTATTTCGTGTCTTGGATATTGATAGACTTCAGGGAAGTACATTCAGCAAAAGCCCGCCAACCGATAGACTCTACCGAGAGAGGCAAGATGAAGTGTACAAGGTTCGAGCACCCTTGAAATGCACCATTGCCTATTTGCACATTCCCGCCATTTGTCCACCATTGAACTTCTTCTATAGTGGAGTTATTGAACGCAGCGGCGCCGATATAGTAGAAATACTTCGAATCAACGACAACGCTCGTCAGCTTCGAGTTTTGAAAGGCCGATGGTTCGATACCGTAAACAAGGTACTTTTTCCCGCCGTACGTTACCGACTCGGGTATTACTATTGATTTAGCTGTTTTGTCGGCAAGGCCGGTAACAGAGGCATAGCCGTCATCTGTCGTCAAATACGAAAGTGAACCGACAGAGAACTGCTCATTGGCTGACACAGCCATAGCGCATAGCATTGCTAACGCAAAAAAGAGATGTTTCTTCATAATTGTATTTTTAATTTAGTGTTTATTGTTTTATTTGAATTTTAGAAACTGAGGCAATTTTTAGAAGTACCTTATTGTTTCACTTCTGCTCCAAGCATATTATATGTCTTGCCATCGCGGATGATAAGCACCTGTCCGTCGCGCACAATCTTGTACGCTTGTTGCTTGGTCTCGATATTCTCCACTCCGTCGCCTATGCGGTGGAAGTTAGCCTCAAGCACTATGTCGCGGTCGACGGTGAGTTGTCGGGCGGCTTCGCTCACGCCATCGTTCCAGCCTATGAACTCGTATCCTGCATTCGGGTTGGCAGCAATGATAGTCACAGTCCCCTCTTCGTAAGTGCCGGCGCCGAGCAACGTACCACCCTCTACAGGGTTAGCCACGAGAGTGACAGCGAAATAGGTCTTTTCCTGCTCCTTGGCTCGGAACGAGGCGGTATATTCCGCATCGGCAGTAACGGTGATAGTGCGCTCAGCCTCTGTGTTACCATCGTTCCAACTCACGAACTCGAAACCTTCTTCCGGTTCGGCTTTGATAACTACCTGCTGTCCTTCTTCGAATTCGCCGCCTCCGCTGACCGTACCGTTACCCGCACTCAGCACGCTAATCACGTATTTGGGTATTGCCTCGAAATAAGCGACAAGCGAGACATCAGACTTACCTATGACAATAGTGCGCGAGGCTTCAGTGTTGTTGTCCGACCAGTTGATAAAACGATAATGATCTGCCGCGGTTGCTATGATATTCACACTTGCTCCTTCCTTATATTTACCATTGACCTCAGCATTTACGGTACCCATTTCATCGTTTGCCGATTGTATGGTAAGCGTGTAGGTAACGAGCTCGAAATAAGCGGTGAAAGAGGCTGCAGCTGTAACGGTAATATCGCGCTTAGGCTCAGTGCTGTCAATAGTGCCGTCACCGTTGTCGTCCCATCCGATGAATCGGAAGCCTTCTTTTGGTGTGGCTTCGATTTGCGCGGCAGAGCCTTTTTTGAGAATACCGCCGCCACTGACCGTACCCATCGTCTCGTCGGCTGAAGCGACAGTGATAGTAAAGTACTTCTCCGGCTCGAAGTTGGCTGTAAGCGAGGTGTCGGCATTGACGGTGATAGTGCGTTCGGGCGTTGTGACGCCGTCGGACCAGCCCGTAAACTCGAAACCTGCGTAGGTATAAGCATTGATTGTGAGCGTGGTACCGTCTTTGAAGTAACCCGTTTCGGCACCTTGTATCTCGCCTCCGGCAGTCGGTACGGCATTCAGTTCTACATAATGAATACCTTCAGCAGCTCCCTCCTTATAATATACACTAAGAATATATGGGAACAGAGGCATCTCGCCATACTCTACATAGTTAGGTATGATGCCAAATTCGAGATTCAATGTCAGGGCATGGGTCTGCGGGTCTTCTGATACGTTGGACTTAATACGGTCGAGCGTTGTCTGCTTGATATTCTCGAGAGATTCGAAATTGGAGAAGTTGATGTCCCAGTGGTCAAACCCATATACCTCACTTGTGGTTGACGGCGTGATAATAGCCTTGGTACTTTCATCACGGAAGTAGATTCCGCCGAAATCACGACAGGCTGCCAACAGACCTATGTCAAAGAGCTTGAAGTCATCTTCTGCCGCGTTGCCATTCTCGTCAATGAAAGAAACATTGAACTCACAATCGCTGTCACCGCTGATTTTAGGCATTTCCTTTATTCCGCCGGTGATGACATTACCGTTTCTGTCAATACGTAGCAGGCTGACTCTTAGAGGTACGAGGTCTTCATCGCTATAGTTGTCTTCTATTTTTACCAACTCTTTCCAGACGTTCTTGCTCTCATAGAACGAAGACGTGCCGGGCCATACATGTAGTATAGGTTTCGTCTCGCCGCTCAGGTCGCCGAATACGCCTGTAGGCAATGTAGGTATGTCGGCTTTTTCGCGCCACGGAGCATAGATATCGGTAAGGGCTGTCGACTCAAATGCACTTTCACCTACTATCAACTCATTGTACTTGCCGAACACCAATTCCTGCAAACTCTCGTTTCGATAGAAAGCCGAAGCACCAATGGAGGTGAGTTTGTCGGGTAAGGTGACAGTGGACAGGTTGCAATATTCGAATGCTCCGCCGCCGATGGAGAGCAGAGTAGAAGGCAAACTGACTGTATCGAGGTGGTAGATGAGAGCAAACGCACCATCGCTGATAGCAGTCACACCTTCGCCTATGATAATCTTGCTTATGTCCACATCGTATTTGTCCGACCATTTATACCATGTCGTCCAAGGAGCGGGATTAGACTTGTTATAGGTCCACATAGCGCCTGTACCGGTAAGTGTAAGCGTGGTTTCAGTGGGATCGTACTTATAGTTTATGTTGTCGCCGCATTTGCCTTCGAAATCAGGGTCGAGGTCAGCCACGATGGTCATATCGTTCCATTCGGCATCGTTCTGATACGACTCCAAGGCAGCATTGTGCACATGCACCGTTATATCCTTCAGCTTGCGAGTGGAGCCGTCGACTAACGATACGATGTAGGTGTCGACATACGGCATCTTGGTCATGTTGGCGTTAATGTCTGTAAGGTTGCTAATCTGATAGAACGCTGACCAGCCCATGTCGGTTATCGACGAAGGAAGGGTGACCTCATATAGCTGTGAGTAGCTGAAGCAGCAGTTTTGCAGTTTCTTACAGCCGTCATGCACCTCGTAAGAATAAGCATAGCTTGCGGCGGGATAGCCTATCAGTTCTGTTTTGTCGTTGGTGTACCAACCGTTATCTATCACGTTGAAGCCTGTGATGGTATGCAGTTTTTTGCAGCCGTGTATGGGCTCTTTGCCTACATGGTTGAGGTGTGTGGAAGGCGGCAGACGGAGGATCTGCAACTCTTCCATGTAAGAAAAGGCATAGTCGCCTATCCAGTTGACTGCACCTTCTATAGTTACCTCCGTCACCTTGGGCAGGTAGGTAAAAGCATAATTGCCGACGGTAAGCACGTCACCCGTAACTTGCACCTTAGTGATGTAGTCAGGCCAATAGATAGTATTGTTCTGATTATAAGCAAACCACGGAGCTTGTTGGATATTCTTCCAGTTCTCCATGTTGCCTGTACCTTTGATTATGAGAACATAGTCTTTACCGCTGTTCTCAATAGTGAAGGTGCAGTTGGTTCCGCCATTTTGACCGCAACTGCCGCTGAAATAGACTACCGCACCTGCTGTCTGAACCAATAGTGACATGGCTACGAAAGCCACGGCAAAAATAACTTTTCTCATAAAATAAACTTTTCTCATAAAATATTTATTGCTAATTACGTTTCTGAGGTTGACTGTTTGTTTTTTCTGAGTTCCGACGGAGCCACACCGTAGAACTTGCGGAAAGCGTGAACGAAGTTCGACGGCTCGAGATAACCGCAGTGCATTGCCACTTCGGCTATAGGCATATCGCTGTCGTTTTCAAGCAGATGACGTGCTTTCTGCATGCGTATGTTCATGATATAGCTACGTGGCGTCTCCCCCAGTATCTTGGCTAAGCGGTTGCGCAGTTGCGCAGGAGTCAGATGCAATTTCGAGGCGACGGTATCAATGTCCAAGTTGCCGTTTTCCAATTCGTCGTTTACTATGTCTATCACTCTTGAAAGGAACTCCTTATCTGTCTCCGTCAAATCTCCCTCAGGCAGACGGCTGCCTAAAAGTGCGTTCTGGTGCCATTCGCTAAGCTGCTCATTCTTTTGCTGCAACTCGCTTATTTCCTCATGGAGAACTTGCTGGCTGGCAGTATGGCGACGGCGCATCTCATATATCACTAATGCGATAATAACGGCGAGAAGAAGAATCGTCACTACCGTGAATGTAATATAGACTTTCCGGCGGTGATTTGCCGATTCGATATTTGAGCGCAGGCGGTCGTTGTCGTACTGGGCATTGTACCTGCTCAGTGCCTCTCGAGTCTCTTTGTTATAGATGCTGTCTTTTAATATGTTGTAGCGTTCGAGCTGCAACATTGCTTTCTGCGGGAAACTGTCGCGCGACGAGTTGTACAACCCCTGCTGCGCGCGGGCTTCGTTGTAAATATCACCCTGCTCGAAAAAGATATCGGCAGCAATGTGATAATGAATAGCGGCGTTACTTTGTTCGCCCTCCTTCAGGCAGATATCTCCGAGTTGTATCTCGCACAGCCCGACCGAGTGTGTCATACCCGACTCTTTGAGCAGAGGGAGAGCCTCATGCAGAGCATCTTTTGCATCGTTTATCCGCCCAAGACCTATGTAGGCGGAAGCCAACTGCGACAGACGTCTGCCCATTTGCCCGCGCCTGCCGAGTTCACGCTCGATTTTCAAACCACGTTCTGCATATTGCTTGGCGCGTTGGTAATAGCCTTGCTGATTATATATTTCACTTGCCATACCCAAATATACCGACATGCGCTCAGGCTCATCAATGGTGGCATTAAGCTCTATTGCCTCTAATATGTACTTTTCGGCAATAGCAGGTTGCTTGTCAGCAAGGTATGTTCCGGCAATGCAGTTAAGGGTATTGCAAATATCACTTACGTTCCCGTATTTTCTGTCAATGTTGTATGTCAGTTTGAAATAGTCGGCAGATTTGCTGAAGTCGCCCAATCGAAAATAGTTAAGTCCGGCATTGTGATATGTGTCAGACAGAAATGCGTCATCGGCATATTTCTCTGCGAACGGTATGCAAATTTCCAAACACTCGGCGGCATCTTGCCAGTTTTCATTGCAGTAAAAATACCAAGCGGCATGGTGATATACCAACATCTCTACCGAATCGACAATTGTTGATTGGGAAAACGAGACAGGAGTATAGGTATATTCATGAGCATACAGAGAATCCAGAATTGTATTTCCCGCCTGCCATTTTTGGGATTCAGCCGCAGTGGCGAACAGACATATATCCTCACGAACCACAGAATCAAAAGCATCGGCATATACAGCACAACGAATACATAACAACACAAAAAGCAGGCAGGCTCTCATAACACAGTATGCGAAGCCGTCAGTGTTGGCTCGGCATGCGAAGCCGTCAGTGTTGGCTTGACATGCGGAGCCGTCAGTGTTGGCTTGACATGCGAAGCCGACCCCGTTGAAGTTGTACCTACTTATTTTATCTGAACATGTATTCATTTTCCCGACCAAATCTTGACATCGCCTAAGCGGCAATCACCTTAATAATATACCTCACTATATATAAACCTCTCTGTCGTTTTTTTGAGAGGCGGTATATATTCCGTCTCTACACGCTTAAAGGACGCTGCAAAATTACAACTTTTGCCTGAACTGCAGTTGTGAAATTGTTATATTTTGTTGTGATTTTATTCCGGAGCCACCCGCTATTTGTGAATTTTTGCATTTTTAAGGGTTTTTCTAAAAATTACTTTATTTGGATTTCGAGATTTTTCTTGAGTAGATTTTTGGCTTGAGTGCCAAGAAATAGATAATGATTTTTGCGGCATCGCCGCAATGCGGGCATTGTGAGCGAAAGAAAGTCAAAAACATACCCACGTTTACGATCGTTCGAAGCGAAGCGTAGATAAGAAGAAAAAGCCGAAAGACAAATAAAAGTAACATAGTTTAATTTTGCAGGGTCAATTCTAAAAACGTGGAATTTTAGAAGTACCCTTTAGGCAAAAAAGCGCAGCAAATGGGTTGCACCACCTCTGCTACGCACAAACTCATACGGATTGTTTTTGTAAAGAGAATAATTCTCCGCCGCGACCTGACCTCTGCCGCATAGTCACTTCCAAGCCGGAGTATGCGGCATTTATAATCGCCAAAAAGAAAA
This sequence comes from Paludibacteraceae bacterium, assembly GCA_017450605.1. Classification (GTDB taxonomy): domain Bacteria; phylum Bacteroidota; class Bacteroidia; order Bacteroidales; family Paludibacteraceae; genus Colicola. The sequence goes on from JAFSTG010000052.1 coordinate 39,073, forward strand.
GTACAATTTTCCAAAAAGAAAAGTACAATTTTTTGAGAAATTTTGAGCGGCGTGTCAAAACTACATTGGCACACCTTCTTTTTTGTATTATGGAGTCTAAATGAAGTTCACAGTTTACTCCTAAACATTCTTTGCTATCGCATTCAATCTCAAGAAAATGGCTGCAACTATGTGCCATGACGTTGCATAAAGGCTGTTTTCACGGCTTTTGACATACTTTTTGACAAGGGAACAGCTTGGGCGAGAAATATATCATAACGCTCACTGCTTTAGTTTAACCTCTGACAACTTTTAATCCTTTTTACCAACAAGCCTACATAAAACAGAAAGAGGGCGTGTCTGCTTTTTGACACACCCTCTTTCTGTTTAATAGATATTGAATTTTACCAATCAATATCAAGTGGTGCGAAAAGTTTCGAACGGTTAAGTTTGTTTATCTTGCCGTACTTGGCTTGAATCTGTTTCTGATTGATTAGTTTCGGGTCGCCAATTACAAGAATGGTAACAGGTTGACCTTTCACATATTTCTCATAGAAATCAACTATTTGTTCGAATTTGAGAGCATCAATCTTAGGCAGATTGATTTTAGCGGGGTCGTCGGTGTACCCTACTTCACGCCATCTATCGTAAGTATAACTCTTCGAGCGGAAGTCGGGTTTGTTGGTGAGTACCGACTCACGCAGAGCAGCCTTAATCGACTCAATACGCTCAGGATATTGCGGCATAGAGTCGAGCAACGACATAAACACGTCGATAGCATCAGCCACCTTATCTGACTGAGTTCCGATATATCCGATGAAATAGCCCTTCTTATTAGGTAGAGGAGCTGTTGCCATATATCCTTGTGCAGTATATGCCATCGAGCGTTTGGCACGTATCTCGTCGAGCACCAAACCTGTGAAGCCGCCTGTGAAATACTGGTTGAATGCCATATAGTCAACAGCCTGATCGACAGTGTAAGGCTGACCGTTGAAATAGAAATATACAGTGGCTTGCTGTACGTTAGAGTTAGGCAGGAAATATACCTGAGTTTTATCGTAGGTCTTGCGATCTTTAACCACCGGCGATTCTGAAGGTTGTACTCCTTCTTGCAATGGCAGTGCGGCTATAACGTCGTTAACAGCATGGGTACCGGTATAATACACATCAAGAGCATATTTGGTAGCGCCAAGGAATGTGGCATTCACTTTCGACATCTCGAGGAAATACACGTCTTTGAATGGTACCATGTCGATAAAGTCTGACTTATCACCATACATGGTGTACTCTAACATAGCTTGTCCTAATAGTTCGTCGTATTTAGAGATGACGTATCGCGTACGCCATGCCTGACCTCTGACGCTCTCGAACTGACGCTCGTCGAGTTTTGGCATCAACAGTTGGCGGTTAACGAGGTTGCATATCTCTTTGAGTTTAGCATCATCGCCTATAATGGTAAGTGTAAGGTAACTATCGTTAACGCTATAGGAGCAGCGTGCACCAAGTTCAGCCAACTGGCGGCGGAACTGCTGAGGAGTAGTGTTTGGCAAAATTCCGGCACGGTTCATCAGGTCAACCGAATACTCGAGCATAGGAAGTTTCTCGGTACCAACACCATAGCGCAGACGAAGCGAGAAGATATTATTTTGCTCGTTGGGCATATAGTGCAGACGCACGTTCTTGTCGATATCCAAAACTTTAACCTCATCAAAATCGAGGAATTCTTCTTTCACCTCGTCCATAGGTATCTGCTTGAAGGCCTTTGAATAATCTGTTTCCACGCCTTTAACGGGGTCAAGAGGTTTGATTTTCGGTTTAGCGAGTTTATTCTTCTTAGGCGTACCTTCGTCGAAAGAGATAGTCAGGTGGTCGGCATTAAGATATTTCTGAGCGACGCGCTGAACATCTTCTTTAGTAACAGCAAGGAAGCGGTTAAGTTCGGTGAAGATATCATCTACCGGCTGATTATAAATAAACGACTCGAGAACAGCCTGCAGTTTGGAGCTTGGTCTCTCGAAGGCAAGTGTATAATTCTGAACAGCCTCTTTCTTTACCACTTCCATCATCCAGTCGTCGATTTCGCCGTTTTTGAGTTTATCGACTTCTTTAAAGACAATTTTTTCTGTTGCGCTATTCGACTCGAACTGCTGCTGACTTACATCAAAATAAGGCACAGCCATTATCATAATTCGTCCCATATCGCGACGTGAATCGATTTCAAAGTCAGCACCATTGATTATACCATCGGCAGTTATCTTGTCGAGCAGACCGGTTTGTGTGCCATTGGAGAGTAGTGCAGAAGCGAACTGAAGAGCAATCTCGTCGGGGTCGCCTTTCTTAACACCGTCGTAAACCCATACAATCTCGGGGTTATAGCCGATTTTATAACTTTTCTTAGGGTTGCCTGCAAAACTCTTCTTGGGATATTGTTTCCTTGCGGGCAGTTCCTTGTATTGAAGCCGTCCGAAAGTCTGCTCTATAAGAGGTTTGGTTTTCTCGGTATTGAAATCACCTACAAGGATGAGTGCCATGTTATTAGGCACATACCAAGTGTTGTAAAATTCAATAAGACGGCTCAAACGCGGGTTTTTAAGATGCTCAGGAACACCTATCACGTCGCGGTCGTACGGGTGTCCGTCGTAAACCTCTTTGAAGAGAGCCTTGCGAATATGCGAGCTTATATTATCCTCGTACATGTTATATTCCTCGAACACATTTTCGAGTTCTGCTTGGAACGTGCGGAACACGGGGTTGATGAGTCGGTCGGAGAAGATAGTCAACCAGCGCTGCATCTGTGTGG
>JAFSTG010000053.1 GCA_017450605.1 Paludibacteraceae bacterium
ATTGACATCGACGAACAAACCATTACAGTAAGTAAGCGAAACCGCATTTTAATAGGCGTAGATAAAGAGACGCTCGCCTTTCGCTTTATTCGTCGCATTAAGATAGACGAACACCTTATCGGTGCAGACATCACTATTCAAGCCGTGAGAGGCAAACTGACTGCTTACTATCTTGACAAATCTGCTTGCCAACGCATCAAAGAGATTCTCATGGAGTACAACGCAACCTCCAAAACAAAGCACAATATCTTTTCGTAATAGAGCAGGGGAGCCATCGACTCCCTTGCATATAACATCCGCCGATGCAGGCAAACGATTTGAATCGTATTGTAGAAAAAAAGGTTAATCTTCTCCGAGAATCTGTAACATCTGAGCCGGCGTGACTACTCGCGGATCAAATGGAAAATGCTTTAGATTGCCGGTAACAAGAAACGAGTCGTCTTTGGATAGTGATACTTCATAGAAAACTCGATCGTCTTCATCTATCAGTAACTCATTAAATGTTGTGCGATTAGTAACAATGCCATGTTCATAAATATAATTGATGAGTGTTTCTAACCTTGATTTGGAAATGTGAAAATGCACACGTGATAAAACCTCTGTATATTCTGCAAGAATTTCACGATTATATAGTAGAGTTATTTTTTCCTTGAGCCAAAGCATCAACAACCTTCGTAGTCGCCGAATTTGGATTTTTAGTAATGAAGGCAGACACAAAGACATTTGTGTCAATAACTGCGTAAATCATAAACAATGAAATTATATGGCCTCTTTCTTTCTATTCAATCGCTCTTTGCGTTCTTCACGGGCTGCCTTGATTTCCGCATTAATCTCCTCCAATGTTAACTCCGGAGTTTCCGGATGTGGCGCATATAAAGCATCCAAAAGTTGTTTGCGCGTCAAATTCTCTTCTGCACTAATCGAAAATGGAATAGAGCGGGTACGAACAACGGCATTGATAAACACATTGATTGCTGCATTAACACTCATGCCGAATTGTTCACAGAGTGCATCAAATTGCTTCTTAATATTATCGTCCACACGGACTGTCATTGCTGTTTGTGCCATAATTATTTCTCCTATCTGATGTTAATTGATATCAATATGATTTCATTTCGACTGCAAAGTTATAGCAAATATTTCAATTATGCAAATGTCAGGGTAAAAAACTGCTGTTGTTCTCTTTTTTTTTGTGTATACATAAATGTAGGGCAGGAGAGACAGACCACTCCTATGCCCACAAAAACGGCTCTACACGGACAAACAATCTGTACGTACTGCAGAGAAAAATGTTATTGTGCTATCAACGGACAAGCGGCAAAGAGCTCTAACGCTGATGCTGTTTCCGAAATAAGATGTTGGCGAGCAAAGTTCTTCGACTGATTATCTGTCAGCACTTCGCCAAGACCTTGCATTAACACGCGCGAACTAAAGCCACGGACCTTTTCCGCGCATTGTTGAGCATATTCGCCTGCAGTGAGACCAGTGCGTAGTTTGACAATTTCTCCGTTTATCTCTGTGCCTTTTTGCAGAAAGAACCAAACATCATAGATATCTCGGGGCGTAATACGTTCGCCTAACGCACATAGTTTATGCGCAAACATATCCGACAATGTCATTACTCGGATATCTGTTCCCAACAATGAGCGGATCTCATAATGATTGGGATACTCGCGGTTGCTCACCTCCACTTTTAGCATCCGCTCGCCTTTCCCGTAATTAAGCACTAAAATCAGGCCATAGAACTTAATCGCTTCATCATCAATTGTTCCATATTTCAAGAGCAGTTTGCGCAATTCTTTATATACATACTCTGTTTGCGAAGCATCTAATAGATTGAAATCCAAATCTGTAGAGAAGCGTGTTAATCCATGAAAGAGCATAAGCGATGTACCGCCTTTGAAGGCAAGCAACTTGCTTAACTCCGAATGACGAAAGATGGCAAGCAGCACTTGCATCATGTAGTAGCGATGTTTATTTAGATCCATTAAGTAGCGCCTCCACACGCCTTGTTAATATGGGTGAATGATACAAGGGTAATAGTTGTTGTACTTTCTTTTTGTTCAACGGGTGCAGATTGTCGAAGTAACATTGCCCCGCACTCAAGTACATCATATCTAAAAATGCGCGCTCGGGAGTAGCTATTGCGATATTATCTCTCTGTTCGATGCCCTGCATGTTTGCCCAGATAATAGGATTGATTTTGCGGAATGAATATGCCTTTCCATCCACCTCGATAGTACGAGTTTGATAACTGATACATGTAACCTCAGAACTGTATTGAAATGTTACACCTGCACGAGCTAAAACATATTCAAGCGAGATATAACTTGGTTTTAATAATGCACATGCCATCTCTTGCTCATTATATGTGGATTTTGTGTATATTCCATTCCTCGGAGAGCGAATGGCTCCGGTTCGGGCATAGTAACGCAACGAATTATTTATTGATTCGCGCGTTCTGCTGCTATCCATCATCGTTAGCCACTGTGTGGTAAATACCGTTCTGGTACTGGATAATATAGTATTAATGATGTCCATCGTGAGCTGTAAGCGTAAATTATTTTCGGTTTCAGCGCACAAAGATAATATAATTATTTAGGAAATACAAGTATTCTGACGAAAAAATACAGAAATCGCTTTTCTCTACATGTGTTAAACTATAATAATACCATGACACACAATATCTTTTCGTAATAGAGCAGGGGGTGTGCCAATGTAGTTTTGACACACCCTCTCAAATTCACTGCAAACGCAATACTTTTATCGTATATATCCAAAAGATTCAATGTTTTTCCTGACAAATTAAGATGTATTGTTATGAATAACAGACTAATCCGGTGGAACATAGAGCCTGCCGGAATTATTGCATAAACATTTATTTGCAGAACCTGATATTTTTCACTACCTTTGCACTACTAATTCTTCTTAACCATGACTACACCACAACATATTACCACCTTACAGCCGAACGAGATTTTCGTTTTTGGCAGCAACCTTGCCGGTGCGCATGGCGGCGGCGCCGCCCGGCAGGCATACGATGAGTTTGGCGCCGAATGGGGCGTGGGCGTCGGCAGAACAGGTCAGTGCTATGCCATACCGACGATGCAAGGCGGCGTGGAGACGATACGTCCGTATGTTGATGAGTTCATCGAGTATGCCAAGCAGCACCCCGAGCTCACGTTCTTCGTTACACGTATCGGATGCGGAATAGCCGGCTTTCACGACGAACAGATAGCACCCTTGTTCGCTCAGGCACTAAAACTGCCTAACGTGGCTTTGCCGACAGGCTGGAATGAACTATGCAGTAGAATCTAAAAAGAGCAAACGATGGATCATCTCCCACATAATCCTGCTATTCTTGTTTCGTCAGTCAACATGCTGCTGCGCGATGAGGAATTCGACACTCTTGAGGCACTATGCTATAATTTCAACACCGAGCCGCAAAGACTCAAAAACTATCTTCTCAAAAACGGTTACCGATTCGACGAAGAACAGTTGCAATTTAAGGCAGTATAGCAGATGGACAAGAACACCATTGACATAGCCTATTGTTTCCTGCACCAAAAACTGCAGGTATATGTTCATTCCCGCATGGATTGGCAACGCGACGATATAGAAATGGCTATAGCCGGCTACGTTCAGCAAATGGATAGCGAATTATATACGAAACTGTCGGGCGGCATTCCCGACTTCCTTCTCACCCACTCTCACTTCGAGAGCGACCTTAGTCTTGCCGTCAGGCAGTTAGAACAGATGCTGCAAGAGTGAATATTTCAACCCATTAAGTATAGCAATGAGATACAACAACATATCATCAGAAGAAGAACTCATCGAGGTTATCCGAGAAGTAGGTTTCCTACCATTACTCCCCTGCCATATCACAGGCTTCTCGGTCGAAGAGATGGTAGATGCCGACTGCCGCTATCAGGTGCTCGACGATGGCAGTTGGGACTGGCCCATGTGGAAATGGAAAGGCTCTATCCTCTCGCTTGGCGAGTGCACCTATGGTAAGTTCTATTGTTCGAAAGCCGGCTACCTGTCGATGCCATGGTGGCAAGACATGATGAACTACCGCCGTGCAGCAGCCGGCGCACCCGCAGAAGACAGCATCGAAGAGGTGATTCTCGAGACGCTGCAAGCCGGTGGAAGTATGATAACACGCGACCTCAGAGCCGCCTGCGAATTTACGGGGAAGAACATGCGCAGCCGCTTCGACAGCTATGTCACCCGACTGCAAATGCAATGCCGCATAGTAACAGAAGACTTCGTCTATCCTCGCGACCTGCACGGCAGAGAATACGGCTGGGGATGGGCACTGCTCGCCACTCCCGAAGAGCTATTAGGACGTGAACTCTGCACACCACCATGCAACGACGACGGCAGTGCCAGAACACCGGAAGAGTCGCTTCAGAGAATGAAAGAACATTTAGCAAACATTCTCCCACAAGCCACCGACAAGCAGATAAGCAAACTACTGGCTTACTCAAAATGATTTAGGCGCTTGTTTTGTTAAACACACTGCACAAAAAAAAGAGTCACTCTCGTAACTCTTTTTTCTGCGGTGCGGACGAGACTCGAACTCGCGACCTCGTTTTTGAGGTATTCGCTACGTTCAGTCTCTGCACACAAAAAAAGAGTCACTTTTGTAACTCTTTTTTTGCGGTGCGGACGAGACTCGAACTCGCGACCTACGGCGTGACAGGCCGGTATTCTAACCAACTGAACTACCGCACCATTTCACTCGCAAAACTTCAGATTGCGCTGCAGACCAAAAGTCTTGCTCGTGTTTCTTTTAGTGCTGTGGAAAAAACCACTAACTGTTCAAAGATATTGCTCTTGATTTCTCAATTGCGGGTGCAAAAGTAATGCTTTTTTCTGAACCATGCAAATATTTTCGAAAAAAAATCAAGAAAAATGTCAAAAAAGCATTATCGGGTAACGACCAACTATAATATTGCCGATAAATTACTTATTCTAAATGGCTATTTATCAGTCAACGACAAGCATTGCGTCGCCATAATCGCCAAAACGATATTTTTCTTCGATAGCTACACGGTAAGCTTACATAGTAGCCTCATAGCCTGCAAATGCTGCCACCATCATCAGTTGTGTTGACTGAGAGAAATAGAAATTGCACAAAAACGAATTAGCCACTGTAAAATCGTATGGAGGGAAGATGAACTTGTTGGTCCACCCTTTGTATGCCTTGATGCGCCCGTTGGTGCCTACAACGGCTTCTAAGGCACGCATAACATCTGTACCTACTGCACAGATATTCTTGCCTTCTTCGTGAAGTTTTTCAACCTTATATGTCAATGCCTCGGGGATTTCAATCTGTTCAGAATCCATCTTATGCTTAGTAAGATCTTCCACTTCAATATCACGGAAGATGCCAAGACTGATATGCGAAGTGATGAAATCGAAATCGACACCTACAATCTCCAAGCGCTTAAGCAAAGTTTTTGAGAAATGCAGCCCAGATGCAGGAGCAGCCACCGCCCCTTCTTTTGAAGCGAAAATAGTCTGATAACGTTCAGCATCTTCAGGTTCGGCAGGACGATTGATATATTTAGGAAGCGGAGTATGCCCGAGTTGATAAAGTTTCTCACGGAACTCGTCGCCTGTATAGTCGGATAAGAAACGAAGCGTTCGACCGCGAGAGGTCGTATTGTCGATAACCTCAGCAACGATGGTATTGGTGTCGTCGAAGAATAGTTTGTTACCTATTCTTATTTTGCGAGCGGGGTCAACAAGCACATCCCAATAGCGCATCTTGCTATTAAGTTCGCGGAGCAGAAAGACCTCAATGCGTGCTCCTGTACGCTCTTTATTACCATAAAGACGTGCAGGGAATACTTTTGTATCGTTGAAAATAAACTCATCGCCATCGTTGAAATACTTGGTGATATCTGTAATCATCTTATGCTCAATCTCGCCTGTTTTACGATGCAGAACCAACATACGAGAGTCGTCGCGATAAGTTGCCGGATACTGAGCCACTAACTCATCAGGCACTTTAAGTTTAAATTGAGAGAGTTTCATTATTTGTTTTATTTTAATTCATTGATTTAATATTAAGAATAAACTGCTCCATATCAACACAGTCGTCAATAGAGAAGTCGCCTACCCTTGTGCGCCGCAAATCAATAAGGTGCGCTCCTGATTGCAGAGCAAATCCTATATCGCGAGCTAATGCACGTATATATGTCCCCTTCGAGCAAACAATGCGCAATGTTAGTTGCATTGTTTCTGCATCGAACATAAGAACTTCTATTTCATCGATAACCAACAGTTTTGGTTTAAGTTCTATCTCATCGCCTTTACGAGCCGCTGTATATGCACGCTTGCCATCTACCTTAACGGCTGAAAATACAGGCGGTACTTGCCATATCTCGCCCTTGAATTGCGATAGCGTCTCATCTATCTTCGCGCGGTTGATATGCGCCGTAGGATAATATGCATCGATGGGTTTCTCTAAATCAAAAGAGGGAGTGGTAGCACCAAGCTGAAGCGTTGCAACATATTCTTTCACATGGTTCTGAAGTGCTTCTATCTGCTTGGTTTTTTTGCCGGTACAGACCACCACCACACCTGTTGCCAATGGATCGAGTGTTCCGGCATGCCCAACCTTAAGTTTTTTTATTCCTAATCGTTTGCACATCTCCCACCTCAATTTGCCCACCACATCAAACGAAGTCCAACCTAACGGCTTATCGATAGCAAAGATTTCTCCTTCTTGAAAATTCATTTTAGCATTGGCTATAAACAATTGCAAAGACGCCTACTATAAGGCAATACACCGCAAAATATGTAAGTTTCTGCTGCCTTACTATCTTTAGCATAAAACGGCAGGCAAGGCATCCTGTTATGAAAGCTGAAACAAAACCTACCGCCAAAGATGTAACAGGTATAGTGGTGAGCATCTCCGTGGGTGCCTTGATATATTTTACGACATCTAAAAAAGCTTCGCCGAGAACCGGTACGAGTACCATAAGGAAAGAGAACTGAGCTATCTCGTTTTTCTTTACGCCACACAAAAGTCCGGTTGCTATGGTACTACCACTTCTTGATAATCCGGGTAAGACTGCACAAGCCTGAGCTATTCCTACCACAAAAGCCGACCAGTACTTAATACTGCGACCGATGTTATGACTCTCAGCGCTTGCCGATTTGTCAACCGATTCAATTTGCGCAGCACGCTTCCGGCTCAAAAAGTCGCTTAACGCCAGAAGAAAAGCCGTAACAAGCAAACATATACCAACAAGTAGCAAACCACTACCGAAAAGCTCTTCCACCTGATCTTTAAAAAACATACCCACTATAAATATCGGTATCATCGACACAATGAGTTTGCACAGATAATCCTTCTCGTCGTTCCAACTCAGCGTTGTAAATGTTCCCTTAAGTAACCAGCCCACTTCTTTATAAAGCACTACAATAGTAGCCAAAACAGTAGCAACGTGAACTACAACCGTGAAGAATAAATTTTCTTCGCTCGCAGTTCCAAGCAGAGCCTGACCTATTTCCAAATGACCGCTACTACTGACAGGCAAGAACTCGGTAAGTCCTTGAATAACGCCAAGTATTAGAGCTTCTAACCAAGACATAACGCTTATTTCTTCTTAGGTTTATAAAGTATTGCCACCACCATTGCACAAAAACCGAAAAGCGAAATCATAGGACCAATGGTAATTCTTCTGACAGAAAATATATCAGGATTATACGTTTCACCGCTTGGAGCTCCTATCATAAGCGCAAAACCCACTACAATGATTAAGAAACTTATGGCAATAAGTATCATATTCAATTTTGGAAGATTCGAATTCATATATCTTTATTATTAGTATTATACAAAATAGAGGTCATTGGTTGTCATTCTTATATACCGTCCGGTTGCTATAAGCGAAGCCACCAGCATAATCAGTAGGCCACAGACAGTAAGTACTGAAAACAATATAGCAAAATTATAGACACTCAAGTCTATAATAACAAAGCCAAGGTCGTATTTAGCATACGCAAGAAGTCCGGCAAGAAGCACAACAGCAATTACGGCAGCTATCAGACCTATCAGCAGATTGCGCTTTACTATAGGCGACTTTATTGCCCACGACTTAGCTCCTACAAGTTTCATGGTGTTAATCAAGAAACGACGCGAATAAACTTGCAGGCGAATAGTTGTAAATATAAGAGAAACAGCCACAAGCAGCAGAATAGCGGCAATACCGAGAATTAGGATTGAATACTTGTTAACATTCGTATCCAAAGCAGAAATTACATCGTCGGGATATAACACTCGCTGAACATAGGCAAGCGACTCTAAACGTTGAGCTATCTGATGAATTTTATCGGTTTGAACATAGTCTGACGACAACATAACCCGATAAGAGGCTGTCAGCGGATTGTAGCCCAAATACTTGGTTGGGTCCTCACCCATATTGGCGATATGCTCGTCTAAAGCTTGCTGCGCGGAAACAAACTGCACCTCGCGAGAATATGGTGCCATTCTCAACATCGTATCTAACCGAGTTAATTCTGTATCGGAAATATTCTCGCGAAGAATAACCGTAAGTTCCACATTCTCACGAATTCGTTCCACCACACGGTGCACTCCCATCACCAGCACACACTCTATGCCTATCAAAAAAAGAACCAACGCCACAGAACCTGTGGTCGTTAGATACATATTAAAGAAATGAAGTCGTTTTTTACTCATCGTTGCTATGAATAACGAAGCAAAACATTGAGCACAATAAATCGGGCGATAACATCGTCCGATTTATTGTCTATCAATTATTTTTAATATTCCCAAAGGTCTTGCTCGAAGTTGAGCAATTCATTCTGTACTCGCTCTTGTTCTTTAGTGATTTCTTCTTCAGTCTTTGCATAGTTCAGGAACATACGATTGTACATGTTGCTATCACCAAGCAAGTAAGAAGCATAGAGACGTTTGATAAAGAACTCGTCGAATGTCATACGTGCGTTATCATTAACGCGAGGAATCATATATTGCTTTGCCAAATAGGGGCGCAACATATCGAACGGAATCCAGAATAGAATCGACTGCAGAAGTGCGTCCATAACCTCATCCGGTTCGGTAGAAGTTATCTTGTCGGCCTGCATAGGAGCTATTGCCAAAATCTTATTGTACAAACGAGAGGTGTGGCGGTCGAAGAACACAATCTCCTGCGTTATGTACTTATACTGGTTTTTGGCAAAATTCTCATACGGGAAGAAGTTGAACTGCAGCTTCTCTGTAGTCGGATTGTAATGCAACAACATCGCCGACGACGAAGTTATATCGTAGTGGGTAGAGTCGTCGGAGTAGTCGGCCGTTACATCGTCAATCATCAGCATGCCAGGAATATCGGTTTTGCTAAGGGGCTCATCAAAAATAGGCTTAATGTTGTCTGCTGCCTTAGGATAAACCACCAGACCGTCGGCTATCGCATCAATAATAACTTTAAACAGACTCTTATACTGCGGGTCGTCGGAATTAAGAGGGAAATAGAGCTGGTAATTCTGCTTGTAGCGCAAGTCGATAATGCGATACACCACTCTCGACCACACTATATCATCAGCACGGTGGAACACACTGATGAGCGTGTCGGCAGCATCATTGAGCTCTGTTGTCTCTATTCTAACTATACCCTTATCATCAAAGAAAGGATAAATCTGATGCTGTGCATTTATCGTCAGTACACTGCACAACAGGGTTAGGATTACAAGTGTCTTTTTCATATATATACTGGTTTAATTCACTGTCAGTGGCAAACCGCGAAGTGTTACCGTCTTGCCATCAGGACCTACAGCCTTAATGTCAACAATATTAACCGGTGCACCTTGTTTGAGTTTCTGAATCATGGCAATTTGTTGCTGTGTAAACTTATCGCCATTAGCAGGAAGCAACTGACCGGATGCGTTTTGCACCTTAAATGATGTTATCTTATATTTCAAATCGAGAAGAGCGTCCTGACCAAAACTTGCTACTACGCGATTATTACCATTGAGCAACGTATTACGCGGGATATTTCCGCCATCGTACAACTTATCACCTGCCGAGAAGAATGCACCCGGCTTAGGCAAAGGCATTATACGATACTCGTTTGAACCCATAGTAATCATCTTTCCTTGCATATCAGCAGAAACGGTAAGTGTTACCTTCCCTTTCTCGATTGTAGGCTTGATAATATACAAACTGCCGCTGCGCGAAACGGTTGCACCGTTAGCCGACACCTTAATTTTCTCGCTCGACACACCGGGAACGGATATCGAGAATTTATTATCGTAGCCGCGATACATAACATTAAGTTCGGTATTCGACATTGTAGCTGAAGGCTCACCTACTGTATATTCGCCATCGAAATCGAGTGTTTGCTCTTCTGTAGTTTCGGTTGCGGGAAGCACAATCTGACCTTTATATTTGAAAGAGCCTACACTTCCGCAAGTAATTCGGTATTCGCCCGACTGGTCGATTTTGTTACCATTAACATAGTAAATAGGACGAGCAGTGGTATCAACAGCCGAAAGAACAATCTGAGCAGAATATTGACCACCGCGCATAACGTATGTCGATTGGGGAACGATGAATGCACGAAGATTGTTAACACGGAAATCGGAAGCATCGGTTTGGTCCATCAGGAACTGTACCATTTCTGATTCAGCTGCGCGGACGTCGTTCTGCATCTTGGTAAGAATAGTTATAGTAGCACCTACGGGCATACCATCGAATATAATCTGTTCCCATGTGATTGAATCGCCGTCGTTATTAACACCACCTCTTGTTGAAAACATGCCTTCGAACTCGGTTTTTTTCTTATTATCGGAAAACTCGATAAGCATTTCGCGGAAACCTTCAAATTTCTGTTTTAATATTTTAGCATGTCCCTCGTTGATAGCATACTGCGCTGTAACGTCAAGATTATCTCTTGCCTCGATGTTGTCAACAGATATCGGCAGACCGTTATCTTTTAACGACTTTACCTTTTTCTCGCCATCTGCCAGCACAGCAATGTTATATTTGAAATCCCTTATGTAATCGCAAAGAGAATCTGAAGTAGCACGAAGAATAACGGCTTTGTTATACCATTGCTCTACTTTCTGCGGGTTCTGCTCTTTAGCAGCAAGGAAGGTTTCCATCAAATCTTTTGTACGCTGTTCGGTAGCAGTAATGGTAAGGCGCAAACTATTATCTACGAGTTTGAATCCGTTAAGTATATCCGTACTCACGTTAAGAGCCAGCATGGCAGTCAACACGAGGTACATCATACCAATCATTTTTTGTCTCGGGGTTTCCGGACAGTTTTTTGCTCCACCCATAGCTTTTTATTTATGTTATTGGATAAGAAGAAACTATATGAGAATTAAGCAAGTGCGTTGAGCATATTGCCATATACTTTATTGAGGTCGGCTATCTGGGCAGCTAACTTCTGGGCATTAGCGGCATACGACTCACCGGCTTTCAGTCCGGCAGCTACCTGCTGCTGCAACTTTTCGGTATCTGCCACTATGGTCTCGTAGGTCTTAGCCTGAGTTTGCAAACCTTTAAGTTGAAGCTCGTAAGCGGCATTGATGCTCTTAAGGTGTTGCTCATAACCTGCAGCAAGAGCAGCAGCATGAGCCTTGGCACCTTCTATATTTTTCCCGTACTCAACAGTGTCGGCAGCCACTTTGCTCATCTGGTTGTTTACTGTCTGATATGAAGCGTTCAAGTTTTGCGCTGCACCGGCAAGACTTGTCTGGCTATTAGCAAATTCGTTAACGGCTTTGCCTGCGGCTGCAAGCTCTGATGTAAGCTTACTGCCGGCTGTAGTAACTTGTGTTAATTCACCAAGCTGGCCTGCAACCTTTGCCAAACCTGCCATATTATCTTTAATAACTTTAAGTTCATTATCGCTCAGAGCTGCTACATGCTCCTCTTTTGGATATGTTTCAACGTTTCCGTTAAAACCCTTAACTTCTACAACCTCGCTGCCTGTAAGTTGAGGATATACATTCTCCCAATGATATGTAACATGAGGCTTCTCGAAAATACCGATTAAGAACAAGAATGACTCGGTAAACATACCTGCCATAAGCACGTAACTTGCACCGGGCCAGTGCAGAATTTTAAACAATGCACCTACGATAACTATCGATGCACCTATACTGTACACCATCTGAACTGCATAAGCATGTCTTCCATACCATGCCACTACTTTGTCCCAACCTGAAAGGTTAGCGGAATTACTGTTGTTTGCCATTGTGTTTTTATATTTAGTTATTTTAATTCCTGTTTAATGTACCTCACCTATGTGCGAGCGGACACAGCGGAATCCAATATACGGACGACTTTCATATTGATACTCGTAGGTACGTGTACCACACTGCAGATAGTAAGAGATATCTTTCCAACTACCACCACGGATGACTTTGCGCTTCAGCACATTCGGGTCGTCTTTACGAGCCATATATTGGTAATTCGGATTGAGGTCCGACTTCGCCCAGTTAGAAGTGGTGTTATACGACTCTATTGTCCATTCTGCCACATTACCAGCCATATCGAACAAACCGAAATCATTTGGACGGAACTGAGCCACCTTCATTGTAGCTGTTCCTGTATCATCAGGATAACTGCCTCTATAAGGTTTGAAGTTAGCCATGAAGCATCCTTTAGCATCGCGGGCATAGTTGCCTCCCCAAGGATAGGTTGACATCTTTCTGCCACCACGCGCAGCATACTCCCATTCTGCCTCGGTCGGCAGACGATAATACTGGGTTGTAGGATCGCCATTGCAATGCATATAATGTGTCCTCCATTTGCAGAATGCGAATGCCTGCTCCCATGTTACACCTACAACAGGATACTCCGAGAAACCAACATGCGAGAAATACTTGAGAAGCATCGGTTCGTTATACGCATATTGGAAATCGCGCACCCAGGTCATTGTATCGGGATACACATTGATAATCATCTGAGTTACGAGGTCTTGCGGACTGGTCAGAGCACGTACGATAGTGCTGTCGTGGATTCCGTTGTTTTCATCCACCCAGGCCGTATCTACACGCACACTTGCCCCCTCGGGATAACGGCCTTTTGATACGTCGTAGCGATTGCGGGCAAGAGCAGCCTCGTCGTAGTTAACCCAACTGTAATTATAGTGCAGACGTGAATTATTCGGACTACCATCGGGATAGAACAATGGAGCCAAAGCCTCAACCATATCTTCATCTTGAGTTTTCCAAGGTATCTTTTTCCTCCAATCGATAGTGTAGTTCTCTTCGTCGAAATCTTCATACTTAGGTTGAATGGCGAACTCGGTGAAACCGGCATCAATCAAGAGCTTGTATGCTATCGAGTCACGCACCCAAGTAACAAACTGCTTATACTCGCTGTTTGTAATTTCAGTCTCATCCATCCAGAACGACGACACTGTTACCATTTTCTGATCGTCAGGCTGGTCGAATATCGCTGACTGGGTGTTGTTACCCATCATAAAAGAACCCTGCTTGATGAATACCATTCCGTAAGGAGCTGCTTCTTTAAAATTGCCATAGGTCCCCACTCCTACCAACTCGCCGGTAGGCTTACTGCAAGATACCACAGCAAAAGCAATTACGATAACTGGCAGAATCTTTGTAAACTTCATAAGATTATTTGTTTTAATTTGTGTCATACTATTTCAGCACTTGCTCTTTACCGCTTTATTTATAAGAAGCGGATACTTTTGTAGCGGTTTGTATTCTTAGGTCGAAGAATCTCAAATCCGTATGCAAGATATATCTCGTGAGAGCCATAACTCTCTATTAGTAATTTCGAAGTCGGAAGCTCGTAAGTATAACCCAGATGCAATCCGTCTATTATATCTATACCTAATAAGACTGCCACATTTGCAGCTATTCTATACGACACTCCCCACGAATACTTTCCTTTAAACTCGCACATCGCTGTTAGAGTAAGATCCCACGAAGTGAAGTCCGACATAAGGAAAGCACTTGGCTTGAGTTTCCAGTCTTTATTCTTGAAGGTTATGTTATACCCGCCCATTGCATACATGGTGCCTCGCAGATGAACTGTCGAAGTCTCACCCAGTTCCACTTGGGGATAAGTAGCATGCGAATAACTCAGCGAAGCATACCAGCGTGGAGCAGTATAATACAAACCCACTCCCATATCAAACGACATGCCTGCTTGCGCTGAACTGGGCACCGCCCTATCGTCCGACTGATGATAATTGTCTTTTATCGTATTGAGATTCACACTATCACCCTTGAACCCAACACTGACAAAGCCCAAATCGACACCGGCGCTAAGGTAACCTCTGCCTAACTTTTGCCGATAAGCATACTGCACATGAAAGGTCATGTTAGTAAACAAGCCGAACCTATCGTTCATAAATCTGACGCCCGCACCATGCCGCGTTTTACCAATCAAAAATGGCGACGACAAACAAAAATAAGTAGTCATCGGAGCATTCGGTATTCCGGTAAATTGCATTCGATGCAGACCGCTAACCTTCATTAAATCACCTTCTCCTGCCGCTGCAGGATTATAAGCGGTCGGAATAAGCATATATTGTCCTACTTGGGGGTCGAACTGAGCAACAACGGTTCCTGCAGCCAACAGAACCACACAAAGAACAACATATCTTTTCATCATTTAATATTCCTCCTCGTCGAAGAAGAAATCTTCTTTGCTTGGATAATCAGGCCATAAATCCTCAATGGTCTCATATACTTCTTCCTCATCTTCAATCGCCTGAAGATTTTCTACAACCTCCATCGGTGCTCCGTTGCGAATAGCATAATCCAGCAACTCGTCTTTAGTTGCAGGCCAGGGGGCATCCTCTAATTTTGAAGCTAACTCAAGTGTCCAATACATATTCTCAGCTCAATTTTAGGTAATAATAATGCTTTTTTTTCGCTTTATTGTATAATGTTTCCAAAATACCGCGCAAAATTAGTATTTTTTTTTCTAACAAACAAACATAAATATTATTTTTTCCACAAAAAAATTGCACAACCATCAACTTTTGCTGTCATTTTTGCTAAGACAAAGAACAAATCGCTCAACCTATTAACAAATTGCAGTGAAATTTTGCCGGTCTGAGCAAACTTATCATCTTGCGCAATATCCGAGAACATAGTAACCATTCTGCGCTCCAATCGCCGGGTTACCGTTCTGCACACATGGCAAAGAGCCACTCTTTCGTTGCCGGCAGGAAGGATAAAACTGTGTAGTTGCGGCAGGTCGGCACTCAAATCATCGATAGTGGTTTCTAAAAAATGTACGTCTTCATCTTTCAAGAACAATTCTTTAAGCCATGGCTGATCCTGTTTTTCTACTTCAGTAGCAAGCAGGGTGCCAAGATTGAAGAGTTTATTATTAATGAAATCAAGCAACTCGTCGGTTGGAGTATCATTTATTTTAGCGCGCAACAACCCCACAAACGAATTGAGTTCGTCGGCAGTGCCATATGCCTCAAGTCTGGGATCCGTCTTAACGACACGTTTGCCACCTACCAAAGAAGTGGTTCCGTTATCACCTGTTTTGGTATATATCTTCATATTCGTATTTTATAAGTCTTCTTTTCAAAACTTCTGTTAAAAAAGACCATTCCGCACGCAAAACAGTCTATTGTGGCAGTAACACGACGGTCGCATTTTATTATTTCCCATGCCGACTGCATCTGCTGCGAATGGTGAATATCGTCAATCACGACTATGCTGCTTTCTTCTGCCCTACCCGCCAACAAGTCGAAATACCGAAGTGTGGCATCTTTTGTATGATTAGCATCAACAAAAGCAAGCCCGAATGGAGTTGTCATACTATGAATATACTGTGGCAGGGTAATAGAGATATCTCCTTCTATAACTTCCACATTGTTTATATCAATACTTTTCCAAATGCCCCTTGCAATTTTTATTTCTTCGGCACTTCCCTCAAAAGTAACAACCCTGCTGTTAGATCCTGTAGAAGCAAGATAAGCAGTAGTAAGTCCCAAACAAGTTCCCAACTCCAAATAACTGCGATTAGTAAGACTGTTTGCCACTCTGAAAATCAGTTGAGCTACATTTGTGCTTTCCAAAGCGGAGGCAGCAATATCAGCCACTACACGCTCACCGCTTTTCCCTGTTCCGAAATCGGTAACATAGATTTTGTCGCGACAAGACAACAGCCTCTGCCGCTCATGTTCGATTCGAGAAAAACAATAATATGAATTATCGTCGTAAATTATCATCCTCACTAAATTATAGAGATAAGGAGAGTGAATGCCGTGCCCCAATGTATTTGTGGCAGTTATCTGATGCCGGAAATATGCCAATATGCGGAAAATCTTATCGGACATGACTACATTTTGTTTTGCAGTTTGCAAAAGTAGAAAAAAAAATAAAAAAGGACAACGGGAGTTGCATTTTTTTTGGCAGTTTAGCGAAAATTCATTGCCTGTGTTTTACACTTCGGCATAGGTGTGTTGCCAATGAACATTTTTTTTAATACCTTTGCTGCGCAAAACAAATAGCGCTTAACAAAACAAATAGCGCTTAACAATAAGAATACGAAAATGGTACTCAATTACATTTGGATTGGTCTGATACTTATAGCAGTATTAGTTGGAATAATTCAGTTTTTCTTCTTCGGTCAGACAGAGGTTTTTACCGAAATCGTAAACTCCACCTTTTCTTCAGCAAAAAATGGTTTTGAGATAAGTCTCTATCTCACAGGGGTGTTGTCGTTGTGGCTTGGAATAATGAAGATTGGCGAGCAAGCCGGAGTGGTCAAATCGTTTTCGAAAGTGGTAGCCCCATTCTTCAGTCGCATATTTCCCGATGTTCCAAAAGGACATCCGGCGTATGGAAGTATGTTCATGAATATTTCAGCCAATATGCTTGGGCTTGATAATGCAGCCACCCCGATGGGGCTAAAGGCAATGAAGGAGTTGCAAGAGGTGAACACCGACAAAACCAAGGCATCGAACGCGATGATTATGTTTCTCGTACTCAACACTTCGGGGCTGACGCTTATTCCTATTTCCATTATGGCATATCGGGCACAGGCAGGAGCCGCCAACCCCGCAGATGTGTTTCTACCAATTTTACTTGCCACATATTTCTCAACACTTGCCGGACTGATATCTGTATGTATAGCACAAAAAATCAACCTGTTCGACAAGGTTATCTTATCTACTGTTATCGTCCTCACCCTGCTTGTAGGAGGCTTGTTGCTGCTTGCCCATAATCTTCCGCAGGAAACGCTTGCAAAGGTATCGTCTATAATATCAAGTGTCATACTGCTTTCAGTAATTTTAGCATTTATCATTATAGCAATGCGTAAGAAGATAAACGTCTATGATGCCTTTATTGATGGTGCCAAAGATGGTTTTCAGACTGCCATTGGTATTATTCCGTATCTTATAGCCATACTTGTGGCTGTAGGTATGTTCCGTGCTGCCGGTGCCATGCAACTTCTCACCGATGGTATGGCTGCACTGTTTGCTGCCATCGGAATAAACAGCGATTTTGTGGCGGCACTGCCTACAGCACTGATGAAGCCGCTGAGCGGAAGCGGAGCACGCGGCATGATGGTAGATGCAATGTCAACATACGGAGCTGACTCATTCGTAGGACGACTGGCATGTATTTTTCAGGGCTCAACCGACACAACCTTCTATGTACTTGCCGTTTATTTCGGCTCAGTAGGAATAAAAGACACTCGGTATGCCGCCGTTTGCGGTCTGCTTGCCGACCTCGCAGGTATAATCGCTGCAATACTTATTGCATACCTATTCTTTCATTAATAACAAGCACCACATGATTACTTTCACTGCCGATAGTATAGAAATGCCACACATTAACACGGCACTAATAAAAAGATGGCTTAAGACTGTAGCTGCAGGTTATAGCAAAAAAGCAGGCGATATTAACTATATTTTCTGCTCAGACGACAAGATTTTAGAGATTAATCTCCAATTTCTGAAGCACAATTATTACACCGACATTATAACATTCGACTATTCGTGTGCCGGCACCATTAACGGCGACATTTTCATTTCAGTCGATACCGTTGCATCAAATGCACAAGAACGAAGCATCAACTTTACCGACGAGTTGCATCGGGTTATAGTTCACGGAGTGTTGCATTTAACCGGACAAAACGACAAACAACCTGACGACAGAGCAGAAATGACTCGAAAAGAAAATCTGGCACTTGATACTCTAAAAAACATGTAAAACTGACTTTTTGGCAGTCTCGGAGAGATATAAGGCTAACACAAAATATTCGGTACAGTTTTTGCAGTTATTCAAGCGAAGTTTAACCTATAAAAAATTATATGTTATGAGAAATCTATTTTCAATGCTTGGCGGATTAGCAGTTGGAGCCATTGCCGCCCTTTTGTTTGCTCCTCAAAGTGGTAAAGAAACCCGTGAGAAAATCAAGAACCTTTTGCGAGAGAAGATGCCCGACTTGTCGGCTCAACGCCTTGAAGAGTTGGTTGACGAAGTTTTGAACAAGTTCAAAGCAGAGGAAGTTGAGAACCAAGAAACAGCTGCAAATGAGTGATACTAACGACTATAAACAGCTTCTTGATGACGCTAAGTCGTATCTGAATACCAGATACGACTTATTGCGTTTGGAACTGCTCGATAAATTATCGACAGTGATTGGAATGCTACTATTGATGATAGTGCTGATTCTGCTCGTTTTTGCAGTATTGGCTTATTGCTCGGTAGCCTTGGTTAGTTTGCTTGCTCAAGCACTTCCCTTGCCGGCTGCATGCTGCATAATAGCTGCGGCAATTGCAGCAATTGCAATCGCTATTTACCTTTTGCGCGACAAGTTGTTCATCAATCCGCTAATCAGGTTCTTAAGTAGTGTTCTCTATAAGGAATCCGATACTGACTATACAAAAAAGGAGGCCGTCAATGGAACAAACTAAATTCAACAATCGTTTAG
>JAFSTG010000054.1 GCA_017450605.1 Paludibacteraceae bacterium
ATGTAGTCTTGCCCGAACCCGATTGACCAACAAAAGCTATCGTCTGACCTGCATATATATCTAAACAAATATTACTCAGCACATCGCGCTTGCCGTCATACGAAAACGAGACATCACGATAAGATATAAGCGGAATTTTTTTGTCCGAACTATTTGCTGCTCCTACGCTCAAACTCTCTCCAATATCTATTTTTACAGGCTCTTTCGGCTCTGTTATGTTGTTCTCTGTCTGCAAAATCTTATCTATCCTCTCCATCGAAGCCATACCTTTCCTTATGCTATACGAAGCACGGGTGAGGTCTTTGGCCGGATTGATAATAGAGTAGAAGATAACCAAATAATAGATAAACTCAGCTGCATCAATCGACGATTTGTCTGATAATATCAAACTGCCGCCAAACCATAAAAGCACTGCTATCAGTATCGTTCCTAAAAACTCCGACACCGGGTGGGCAAGTGCATAACGCCTATGTATGTTGTTGAAAGTCTTGCGTATCTCACTGTTAAGTGCTGCAAAACGGGTTATCAGCTTGTTTTCGGCATTAAACGCCTTAACTACGCGAAGCCCGCCTAAGGTCTCTTCTATCTGGGTCAAAAGCGAACCCGTCTGCTCCTGACCCTTGGTTGACTTGCGCTTCAAACTACGTCCTATCTTACCTATCAACCACCCGCTTATGGGCAGCAAAATAAGCACAAACAGTGTCAATTGCCACGAAATAACAAACAACGTGGTCAAATACACTATTATCATTATCGGGTCCTTGAATATCATGTCGAGCGATGCCATGATGCTGTTCTCCACCTCTGCCACGTCATTTGTCATGCGCGACATTATATCACCCTTATGCTCATCCGTGAAAAATCCGATTGGCAGTGATGTCGTCTTCTTGTAAAGACTCATTCTCAGGTCTGCTACCACCCCCGTGCGAATAGGCACCATAAAATACGACGCAAGCCATGCCGTCAGACATTTAAGCATCGTCATCACCACAAGAAACAAACCTAACAGCAACAGCATATTGCTCGATCCAACTACACTCATCTCGCTCGATACCCAATAAAATATGTTGTTCTTCACGGCAGCGAGCCATTCGCTTATTCCGGCAGTCTGACTTAACTCAATATGAACAAGAGTCGAATCGTATATGTCGAAAAGTATCTGCAACACCGGAATAATAGCCGCAAACGAACACAAACTAAGCAGGGTACTCAGCAGATTAAATAAAATGTTGAGACCCAAATACCGCTTATACGGCGCCACAAACCTTCCAATAAACCTAAACATATAACCTTTCACTTTTCACTTTCACCTTTCCCCTTTCACTATCTTCTTTATCTCAGATAGCTTATTCAGGGCTTCAAGAGGGGTAAGACTATTAATATCAATATTCTCTATCTCATCGCGCACCTGCTCAAGCACAGGATCGTCGAGCTGGAATATCGAAAGCTGCAGACCCTCGCGCGATGTGGCTATTTGTGGGGTGGGTTTGCTTACCTTGCCCTGGCGGCTGTTATGCTCTAACTCTGCAAGAATCTTATCGGCACGAGCCACTATACTTTTGGGCATGCCGGCCATCTTCGCTACATGAATACCAAACGAGTGCTCCGAACCACCACGTACCAACTTGCGAAGGAATATCACCTTGTTGTCAATCTCTCGAACCGACACATTATAATTCCTGATTCTCGACATCGACTTCTCCATCTCGTTCGGCTCGTGGTAGTGCGTGGCAAACAGAGTCTTGGCATGACACGGATTCTCATGTATGTATTCCACTATTGCCCAGGCTATACTGATGCCATCGTAGGTCGAGGTGCCTCGCCCTAACTCATCAAACAATATCAAACTCCGCTCCGACAGATTGTTCAATATAGCGGCGGCTTCGTTCATCTCTACCATAAAAGTGCTCTCACCCGAGGTTATGTTATCGCTCGCCCCTACACGAGTGAAAATCTTGTCAACCACACCTATATGAGCACTCTCTGCCGGTACGAAACTGCCCATCTGAGCCATCAGAACTATCAGTGCTGTCTGACGCAGCAGAGCCGACTTACCTGCCATGTTCGGACCCGTAAGGATGATAATCTGCTGCGAGTTGTTGTCAAGCATCACATCGTTGGCTACATACTCCTCACCTATCGGCATCTGCTGCTCTATCACAGCATGACGACCGCCATGTATGTCTATCACTAATCCATCATCTATAACCGGACATATATACTTGTTCTTCTGCGCAGTAACAGCAAACGATAGCAGACAGTCTATCTGTGCTATCACGTTCGCATTAACCAGCAACTTGCTTACAAACTCGTTCAAATATATAACCAACTCGTTGAATATGCGCTGCTCTGCTATTGCTATCTTGTCTTTGGCACTCAGTATCTGATCTTCGAAACTCTTCAACTCCTCTGTTATATAACGCTCCGCTTGCGCAAGAGTCTGTTTGCGAATCCATTCCGGCGGAACAAGCTCCTTGTACGTGTTCCTTACTTCTAAATAATAACCAAACACGTTGTTGAAACCTATCTTCAAACTCTGTATCCCTGTACGTTCTGCCTCACGATTTTGCAAATCAAGCAGATATTTGGTACTGTCGTGCTGAATACTGCGGTAATGGTCAAGCTCATCATCAACACCATTGCATATATAATCAGGCTTGCTCGTCTGAGCCGGAGCATTAGGCGAAATGGTGTGCTTTATGCGGGAACATACTTCGCTAAGCGGATTTATCTTTCTGCTCAGTTCTGATAATGTCTCGCTCATATCGGCATCCGACGAATGTTCTATTAGCAGTTTCCTTATATTGGCAACTGCCGTCTGCGAATAACTAAGCTGCAATATTTCGCGAGGATTGATTCTGCCGGTCGAGATTCGGGGCGCCAAACGCTGAAGATCACCCACATGAGAGATTAAATCCGATATCTGCTCGCGTATCTGAGGATGACGGAAGAAATACTCCACCACACTCTCACGGCGACGTATCTGCTTCGAGTCTTTCAACGGAAACAGCATCCATTGCTGAAGCGTACGCCTCCCCATTGCCGTCGCAGTACTATCTATAACCTCAAGCAGCGAACTGCCTGTGTTGCCCGTCGGCAGCAACTCAAGATTGCGGACACTGAACTGGTCTAACCACATGTAACGCTCTTCTTCTATCCTGCTGATAGCCTGTATGTGAGAGGTCTGCAAATGCTGGGTGAGGTCTAAATAATGAAGTATCGCACCTGCTGCTATTATACCGTTCTCCATGCGCTCAATACCAAACCCTTTCAGTGTCTGAGTACCAAACTGCTTTGTCAGTCGGTCTGTAGCACTGCTATATGTGAACATCCAGTCATCCAACTCGAAAGTGAAAAGCTTGTTACCGCATATCTGCTCTATCTGCTCGCGCTTGCCACGCTCGTAGAGCAACTCCTTGGGAGCAAAATTGGTTATCAACTTGGCAATGTATGAACTATTGCCCTCTGCTACCAAATATTCACCGGTCGAAATGTCAAGAAAAGAAATGCCTATCAATGATACTGACTTGTCTCTCTTCTGACTGTGAGGTAAATACACAGCTGCCACAAAGTTGTTCTCTTTACCCTGTAGAGTCGAGTCGGAATAACTCACGCCGGGGGTTACCAACTCCGTTACACCCCTCTTCACTAAGCCCTTGGCAAGCTTGGGATCCTCCAACTGATCGCAAATGGCAACACGATGCCCCGCACGAACTAACTTCGGTAGATACGTGTCAAGAGCATGAAAAGGAAAACCTGCCATCTCCGTGTCCGATACCTGAGAGGTGCCCGACGAACGGTGGGTAAGCGTGATGTTCAGTATCTTCGAGGCTTCAACGGCATCTTCCAAGTAGGTCTCGTAGAAGTCTCCGCAACGAAACAACAACAAAGCATCAGGATACTGCTCTTTTATCTTCCTGAACTGCTGCATCATCGGCGTCTGCGCTATTTTTTCAGAGGATATAGCCATATATGTTATTTCTAATTTCTTATTTCTAATTTCACCTTCCCCCTTACTTGAACTCTACCGCCAATCGCAAGTTAAACATTCTGCCCGTCAGACGGTTAGGAAATGCCCATTGCTGACCCATCGCATCTGTTATCCAAAAATGTGAGTTCACGTTCTTTACGTTTGCAAGGTTGAACACCTCAAACATTACCGACCAGTTATCCACGTGCTTGGCTTTACGCATCCATAAATCGGTCTTCGGCGAGAACGACAAACTCGCTCCTATATCAATTCGCCAGTAGGTCGGGATCCGCCACTGTGCACGAGAGTTCGATATACGGGGATTACCAAAAGGCAAACCGTCTGACACCACAGTCTTCAGGTGTACGCGCAACTGAGGCAATCGCGGAAGATAATCCTGAAAAAACATAGTGAAAGCATAACGCTGCTCCTGGGGAGCAGCTATCCAGCCCTGATCGTCGTTGAGCAGATTCTCACGGGAACGCATCGTCGATAACGATATCCACGAGTCTGCTCCGGGAACCAATTCGCCATATAACTTAAGGTCTAAACCTGTCGAGTAACTTACGGCATCATTCATTCCGGAGTAACGAACACGCACATTGTCAACGGTGTAACTTACTACACGGTCAGCATACTTGAAGTAAGCCTCTGCCGTCAACTTGAACGGACGACCCCACGCACGGAAATAATAATCGCCGCCGGCAACTACATGAACCGAACGCTGAGCACGTATATCTCTGTTCAACTGTATCCTGCCTACACCGTTAGCGTCAATAGGCATAGTGCGAAGCTCCTTGTAAAACGGTGCCTGATAGTACAAACCTGTGGCAAAACGTAAGGCGAAATTGCGCTTGTACGTGGGAAGGTATGTAAGGGCTGCACGCGGACTGCACAGAAACTCACCATTGTAACTCCACCAGTTAAGACGAACTCCACCCGTAAGAACCAAACTGCCTTGCTTGAGCTGCCACTTATAGGTGTCCTGAGCATAGGCCTGCAGTCGCAACGAACGCATACTCGTCGTGCCACGAAGCGAATAGAAGATATTCATAGCATGCTCGTCGTGAGGTATCGAATAACCTGCCGAATCACGCCACTCCCATTCGCGTATCTCATCGCTAATCAGTTCACCCTGAACACTCGCACCCCATTTCAGAGTGTTTGCATCCTTTGTCCAACTGCCATGATGAGCAAAGGTAACAACACCTGCCTCCAAACGGTTGCGGGCATGCTCGTGATATATTCCTTTGCCTAATATCTCTACCTGAGTATCTGTTGGCTCTGTAGGCTCCGGCTGCTCCGTCGCCGACTGACCGGTAGGATCTTCCTCTCCACTGCTCATCGGGTTCGACTGCAGGAAATAATCGCAGGTGATATCGTAGTTCTCATGCTCTGCTGTGTAGAATCCGGAAAGGTCAAAACCTATCGACAAGTCTTTGTTTAACTCACCACTAATGCCTATCGCGCCAAAAGCCGTACGGAACATGTCCTTCTCCTGACCCTCAAAACCCGCTGTCAAACGGCGGGCAACCTGAAACGTTCCGAAACTCTGCGACAAACTGTCCGGACGAAACTCGTATGAGTTCTGCGAGAAATTGCCAAGTACACTCATCGACCACCTCCGGCTGTCTATATCTTCACCAACTTTCTTCTTGCCTAATCGCCATGTTATATACGTCTGATAATCCACAAAATTAGGCTTGTAGTTCCCTTTCGTCGGCAATGCACCAAGCATGTAACGTGAGGTCTTATAACGTATGCCGTGCATCATCGAGTAATTCTCGTTTCCGGTACCTACGTATGCACTCGCACCTAATAGACTCGCCGACAACTTAGCCTCAAACATGCGGGGCTGCTTGTACCTTATATCAAGTACCGACGACATCTTATCGCCATACTCAGCATCAAAACCACCCGCAGAAAACTGCAAACTGCTTACCATGTCCGAGTTAACAAACGATAAACCCTCTTGCTGACTCGCACGGATAAGTAACGGACGATGAACCTCTATGCCGTTAACATACACCGAGTTCTCGTCAAAACTGCCACCACGTACGTTATACTGACTCGACAACTCATTGTTCTGCCTCACTCCCGCAAAAGTAATAAGCACACTCTCTATACCACCTCCCGTCGCATCAGGCATCTGACGAAGCGACTCTACCGACGTCTGGTCTATCATACCTATCTGCTTGCGGATACCATGAACCTCTATCTCTGCTATGTTCTCCGAGTCCGACATCAACATGGCATTCACATTCATCACCTCACTGAGATTGTGCAAAGGCTGCTCTATACCACGATAACCAAGCAACGAAAATATCAGTACCAACGAATCACTGCGCTCCACATTCAACTCGTAATAGCCGTTACGGTTGGTCGTCGTACCTATATTCTTGTCCTTTACTACCACATTTGCCATGTCAATACCTACATTCTCGGCATCAACTACATAACCATATATACGAACGGTCTGAGCACAAAAGGCTGACACTCCGAACACTATCGCTAATAATATTATTGTATAATAACGTTTACACATAATAATCAACTTACAAAGATAATACTTTTTTGCGAAAGTAAAAAACATTTTCTCCAAACTCAAAAAAAACATTTATGAAAGTAAATAAACATTTCTCTTTAACCGATTTTTTTTGTATCTTTGCAATTCATAAATCAATTCTCTAACCACTAAAATATCTAAATCATCTAAAATATTTATCTAACTATGTATTTCCTATGTAAAATCAGCACAGAGAAACTCTCTCAACAAGACGGTATAGCTCACCCTGTTAACGAAACTTACCTCGTCGATGCACTCACATTCGCTGAGGCGGAAACTCGCGTCCTCACCGAACAAACACCTTTCGCTTCAGGCGGAATAGAAGTCGTTACCTGCCAAAAAGTTAAACTCACCGGACTCGTCAATACACAAAACGAGGCTGCCGATAAGTGGTATAAGGTAAAAGTAATGTTCGTCAACTACGACGAAGAAAAACAAAAAGAAAAACGTATAGCTAACTACTTCTATGTGCATGCTGCATCGCTGCCCGAGGCACTCAAAACTCTCCAAGAAGAGGAAATGAAAAACTGGCAAACCGACTACGATATCGTTGCCGTTACAGATACACCTATTATGGACGTCTATCTCTATAGTCCCGATACACAAAACAAAAAATAAACGTTCAGGGGCTTACTAACAATACTAACCATTAAGAATTTTTTTAAATGAGAACCAAAACTAAAACTTCTGAAAAAAATCATCAAAAGGTTGCCAAACCTAAACAGCGGAGAATGCTCAGCTTCGATGACTACGATTATGTCCTGGAACAAATCAATCAGTGGCGGGAAGCTGTAGCTGATTTCGCACATTTTATTCCTGTGGTCAACTGCGGAGCATACTCCTCGTATAAAATCTATAGAGGTATAAAAACGCTATACCTCATCGGTATGCGTGAAATAGGATTGCGATTCTTCGGAGCTTTCTCCTACGACTACCCTATGCTGCCTAAAAACGTAAAATGGCATTTCGTACCTTTAGGTAACATGTCCTTCGCACCACAATGGCACCTCATGGATATGCATCATGGAGTAAGAAAGGAATATATATTGCAGGATATCAACGACGTCTGCGAGAAATATAATAC
>JAFSTG010000055.1 GCA_017450605.1 Paludibacteraceae bacterium
CTCTACTGTTCCTTTCGTAGGTTCCAACTCGCCGGAAATGGCTTTCAATAAGGTTGATTTGCCGGCACCATTGGCACCGATAATACCATAGATATTGCCCGACGTGAACTTCATGTTGACGTCTTTGTACAAAACGCGCTTGCCGAATTGGATGGCAAGGTTTGATACTGTAATCATGCTGTATTTTCTTATTTTTATTTTCGGGCGCAAAATTACGAAAAAAAGCCGAATATCAGTAGGATATAACTCTGCAAAACACCATCGCGTAGTTTTAACTTCAAAATTTTATAATTTCTCGTATCCAGCACGACTAACTCTTATAAAACTGCACGCGCGGCAAGAGGTAAAACCAGCCCCTCGCGCGCAAGATCAAAACCCCGATAGGGGTGACATAGTATAGGCAGGGGTGCAACCCCTGTTATAATGAGTCCCCAACCCACGAACCCCGTAGGGGTGACAAAGAGAAACAATCACAAAACGGGCAATAGCCGAGCGAAGCAACGGCAAAATAATTATATGGTAAATTCATGGACGCTCGAGCTCTGCTCGCTTGCCTTAGCAAGAATTCGTGGAGAAAAAAAAAAAAAACGACAAATAATTTTGTCATTTTCAAATAATACATTTCCTTTGCAGTGCTGAATTTAGGCTAAACCGCAAATTGCGATTCTATGCCTAACTAATAAGAGGTAAAAAATAATAAAAACAAACAAGGAAAATCCTCACTAGCATAACAAAAAATCAAAATCAAATGCAACTCGTGCTAATGATCACATCCCCTCATGATATAGGTGCTGCGCTTAATTCTTGCGCTGCGCTCTCCGCATGGGCCACTGCATTTACCCCCCCCCCATAAGCAACTGAAAATCAATAAGTTAGAAGCGAATAGCTGCCAAGAAAACCTAATCTTGGCACGAAACGTCATACCCCGTCCGCTCCGCTTTTCCTCCTCAACGAGAGAAGCAAGAGCGGATTTTTTGTACCCTTTCTCAAAGAAGGAATCATCTTAATAACAGCTAAAAATAACAAATTATGAAAAAGCTCTTTACACTTTTTATTCTTGCTGCCCTCTTCGCCATACCGCGAAATGCACAGGCAGTATATTGGGAAGTCTCCGATGGTACGCATTATCGCGTCAACCCTAAAAACCCAAGCGATCCCAATGACACCATCCCTATCCCCGCAGGAACAAAATTTATGCGCCCTATGATAGGATATTATTATGCTGCTCGTTGGATTGATGGCGGGTGGTCATATCTATTAACTCCTGAAGTGAACACAAATGGTCCTGATTTTAATGGTTGGTACAATGGTCCGTCTATAACATCTACAACAGGAATTAGAATTAATCAATCTCTTGTAACACCATTATCAGGAAATACTTATGATCATAGGATAAACTTCCCAGATGCTGCACTACGAGCACGTCTCGTAGAAAGAATCTTAGGTTATAATTGGCTTCAAATATCATATGGCAACAACTCTTATAGTTCGGTATTTCAAAACCCTACAACTGAAAAGATAAAATACGCATACCAAATAGTGATTACCGAAGCAGAGGCTGATTCGATAACGGAGCTTAATTTT
The DNA here is from genome assembly GCA_017450605.1 of Paludibacteraceae bacterium. GTDB lineage: Bacteria > Bacteroidota > Bacteroidia > Bacteroidales > Paludibacteraceae > Colicola. The sequence goes on from JAFSTG010000055.1 coordinate 1,585, forward strand.
GACCCTGAAGAATATGGACTTAATCCAGTATTAGGAGGGGTGATGTCTTTAAAAGGTCTTGAAATGTTCCGGAACTTAGAGAAACTTGTTTTGAGGGGTAATAGGTATTTAGGAATGTCTTGGGGTACTAACTGTTACAGTTGTGAAATTTTACAGTATGCTTCTGAACATATAGATTTTTCAGTATTTCCAAAACTAAAGATTTTGGATATTTCAAATATCGGCCGTGCTTATCACGGTACTTTGTCTAGTAGTGAGCTTCCTTCGTCATTAGAATATCTATACATGATTAATAGTAGTTTATATGATGCTTTGTATTTGGATGGTTCCACAAACTTGAAAAAGATAGAAATTTCGGGCAGTGTAGGATGGCAAACAGCACACCGCGAAGCACATGCACCTTCTTGGCATTATGATGATGTTCATTCACCTTGTCAGGATGGTTTCAGTAATATTGCAATAACCAATTCAACGATAGACTCACTTATTCTTCGAGATAATCCTCACTTATACTCGCTTACATTCGGCGATACCCAAGACAGAAGCAAGATTAAATATCTGGATGTCAGCGGTAGTAAGATTAAAAAGCTTTCTTCTGTTGGTCATGGTATTGAGATAGATACAATCATAGCGAGGGATGTGGACTTTACGCCTGGTGGTGTTCTTTCAAGTCAAGAAGGTGTAGGCTATGGCCAACTTGAATGGACTGGCAAAAATCTTAAATATTTAGATGTAAGTGGGAGTACTATCGGTACAGTATCTTGCCCGAACATGTTAGGTTCGTTTGATATTGTTGTTACAGGCAGTATTATAAAGAGACTGAACCTTCGTGATAACAACTTTACGCATTTAGATGTGAGCGATGGTAATATTGAAGAATTATATTGCCAGAACAATATGTTAGAAACACTTAAAGTAAACGAATCTCTTCTAAGGCTCGAATGTCAGAACAACAATCTTTCTGCTTTGAACATACCTAGTACGCCCGATACACCAGTACAAGAGCATGTGTCTTATAACACTTATTGGACCATAGTGCCAACACCTGATTTTGACCCATCAAATTTTAATGAAGAAGCAGCCTATCTTACAGGTATAGACTATAATCCAGATTGTGGTGATCCAAATAATTATCAATTTGATTATTTTGATTATGAAACAGGTCGTTGGATGCGTTATAGGGAAGTTAATGATTATTGTGACTGGGAATATAATGGTTTAGGAGGTGTAACCCGTACCGAAATCCCTGCCCCTGAGGGTTACACCGCCAAGTATGTAACAGATACCATCAAAACTTACACAGGTGGACCAGGAACAAATGCTATAACCTATCTCGACTGCTCAAACAACAGCCCAATGACCAGTCTGACTCTGCCTAAGGCAAGCAATCTTGAAACCCTCTACTGCTACAACAATAACTTAACATCGCTTGATCTTACAGCTTGCACGAGCTTAAAGATACTTCGCATGTCGCATAATAAAATCTCGCAAATCAACATCAGCAACTGCAAACGACTTGAGGAAATCTACGCCAGAAACAGAAACGGTGAACGTGGTTTCTCTGGTTGGAACCACGGCTTAACCTCCCTTGACTGTTCTGGATTAAAAAATCTGCATACAGTATTAGTTCCACGCAATAAAATGACCTCGCTTAATATGTCTGGCTGCGAAGCGTTGCGCACTTTGCAGTGCGAAGCACAAGGCGGTGATACCGTGCGCCTGCTCGACACGCTCAACCTCGCAGGCTGCACCAACCTCACCACGCTCGAATGCCAAAACAACGGCTTGACCTCGCTCGACATCAGTACTTGTACCAAGCTCCAACCCAGCGGCGTGAAAGCCTACATGCAGCGCAACGTGAAGGACGTCGTAGTGCTCGACCGCGACAAAGTCTGCATCGAACTCGTCAACGGCGTAACGCCCACAATA
>JAFSTG010000056.1 GCA_017450605.1 Paludibacteraceae bacterium
AGGTAATATCGCAGACATATTTTCCCGTCTCGGCATTATACACCACCGTACCGCAGGGTACATCGATGTAGATGTCCTTACCATCGGTGCCGTGACACTTGTCGCGCCCACCATTGCCTCCATGTTCAGCAAAGATGTGGCGCTCGTATTTCAGGTGTAGCAGCGTCCAGTAGAAGCGAACACCTTGGCAAACAACTCGGCATCGAGTGCAGCTGCTTGATGATGACTGATTGAGTTGATAGTAAGAGCAAACTCACCCTTGTGCTCAGCCACCTTATCTTTCTCTATTTGCAGCATCGAAGCCACTTCGGCGTCGTTGTCGTAAGCAACCGAGGGGTTAAAAGTTACCACATCGCCCTTCTTTGCACCTTCGAAGAGTTTGCGTTGCTTCTCGTCTTTCATATACGAAGGCATAAGCATTGCTTTGTCAACTACTATGCCGCCTTCTGCCTGTTCGGTGAGTGTGCCGCGGATAAAGTCGCCGTCGGTGTATTGCTCAACATCCTCTGAATGGCCGAAACGCTCAGCGTAAGATGTAACCTGGTCGTCAACCATCTTATCAGTTATTTCTATCTCATGATAGGTGAGAGTATCCTTCTCTGTCAGACGAGCATCAAACTCGGGAGCGAGAGCAATGTCGAAATCGAATACGAAATCGGTTGGATTATCCCAATCGAACTCGCGTTTAACATCTTCGTTTGGCAGAGGCTCGCCAAGGATATTAAGTTTCTGGTTACGGATATAGTCGTAGATACCTTCACCGAGCGTCTTGTTTATTACATCGGCAAGCACACTCTTGCCATACATTTTCTTCACCAGACTAATCGGCACCATTCCCTTGCGGAATCCCGGAATATTAGCCTTGCGGCGAATGTCTTTCAACTCTTTTTCTGTTTTCTCTTGGTAATCGGCAGGCTCAATAGTCAGAGTCAGAACTGCATTGAGTTTGTCTAAGTCTTTTCTTGTTACTTTCATATTGTTTGTTATTTATTTGGTTTCGTAGGAATAAGAATATCCGTTAAATTATCTGTTTTGGCGTTTGCGTTCTAACTCGTCGAGAATAATTTTGCGCAGTCGCATGTGGTTGGGTGTTATCTCCACATACTCGTCTTCTTTTATATACTCGAGTGCTTCCTCAAGCGAGAAGATAACCGGTGGCGGCAGTGTAACCTTGTCGTCAGCCGATTTCGAGCGCATGTTAGTCAGTTTCTTCGACTTAGTAACGTTGATAACAATATCACCTTCTTTGGCATTCTCACCCACCACCTTACCGGCATACACTTCTTCTTGCGGATAGATAAAGAATCGACCGCGATCTTGCAGTTTGTCGAGGGCATAGGCGTAGGCAGTGCCTGTTTCCATTGCTATGAGCGAGCCGTTGGTGCGTTTCTCTATCTCGCCCTTGTATGGCTCGAAATCGAGGAAGCGGTGACTCATTATCGCCTCGCCTGCCGACACGTTCATCACGTAAGTACGCATACCTATGATACCTCGCGAAGGGATAGTGAACTCGAGTTGAACGCGGTCGTTAACCATATTCATCGACACCATCTCGCCTTTGTGTGTTGACACGTATTCTATTATCTTGCCCGAGCACTCTTCGGGAGTGTTAACCGTCAGTTGCTCTACAGGCTCGCATTTAACGCCGTCTATTTCTTTTATTATTACTTGCGGCTGCCCCACTTGCAGTTCGTATCCCTCTCGTCGCATTGTCTCTATCAGCACTGAGAGATGAAGCACACCACGGCCATACACATGCCATATATCCTCGTTGGGGTTTTTCTGAACGCGAAGTGCGAGGTTCTTGTCGAGTTCGCGCATCAATCGCTCGTGTATATGGCGGGAGGTAACATACTTACCTTCCTGACCGAAGAAAGGCGAGTCGTTGATAGTGAAGACCATCGACATTGTAGGCTCGTCGATAGCGATAGGTTGTAGCGGTTCAGGGTTCGCGGCATCGCATATAGTGTCGCCTATCTCGAAGCCGTCGATGCCCACCAGAGCGCATATATCACCTGAGGAGACGGCATCGGTCTTTTGTCTGCCGAGTCCGGTAAAGGTGTGTAACTCTTTGATTTTCGACTTGAGCATAGTGCCGTCGCGTTTAGCGAGTGTAACAGGCATACCTTCTCGCAGTGTGCCGCGGTGTACGCGACCGACAGCTATTCTACCCAAGTAAGGGCTATAGTCGAGTGAAGTGATGAGCATCTGTGGTGTGCCGTTGATTTCCTCGGGAGCCGGTATATAGTCGATTATAGCATCCATCAATGCGGTGAGGTTGTCGGTAGGTTTTCGCCAGTCGGTTGACATCCATCCGTTTTTCGCCGAGCCGTAGATTGTTTGGAAGTCTAACTGGTCGTCCGTAGCATCGAGGTTAACCATCAGGTCGAACACAGCTTCTTGCACCTCGTCGGGGCGGCAGTTGAGTTTATCAACCTTATTGATAACCACTATAGGTTTGAGGTTCATCTGCAATGCTTTCTGCAGCACGAATCGTGTTTGAGGCATTGGTCCTTCGAAAGCGTCAACGAGAAGCAGTACACCGTCCGCCATGTTAAGCACACGTTCTACCTCACCGCCGAAATCGGCGTGTCCGGGAGTGTCGATAATATTGATTTTATACCCTTTGTATTCTATTGATACGTTCTTTGCCAAAATTGTTATTCCGCGCTCACGTTCAAGCTCGTTATTGTCGAGAATGAGTTCGCCTCGTTGCTCGTTATCTCGAAAGAGGTGAGCCGTATAGAGCATCTTATCTACGAGAGTAGTCTTACCGTGGTCAACGTGAGCGATAATTGCTATATTCCTTATCTTTTGCATATCTGAAATAGTGTTTTTTACAATACCTGTTAGTAGGTATTTTACGCAAAATAATTATTACTTGTTAGTTTAAGCGTGCAAAATTACAACAAATATTTGATATACGAAAATAACAACTAATTTTTAAGAGGGAATCGTGTTGTTTGAAGATGGTTTTGAAACACATTGAATAGAGAAGGGAAAAGAAACGCAGATTAAGCAGAGAAATGGAAAAGAAACGCAGATTGAGCAGATAGGACAGATGAAACAGATGAAAACAGATAACGCAAATGAAACACAAAAATCTGAACAATCTGCTAAATCTGCTAAATCCGCGATAAAAAAAATAAATCTGCGGTTAAAAAGCGGCTATATGTTTTCTTTAACTACCTGTATTGCAAATTTCGAAACTATTGTTTATCTTTGCAGCGCAAACCCGCACCGAGGTATGTCGGTGGACTTTCCGTCCGCGGGGTGGGCTTGCGACATAACATATTAAGGCGTCTTAACGCTTTGTCTTTGAATCAAGAAAATTAGCCACTTTCGATACCAATCAAAGGCAATGTGATGTAGATGCCCCATGGGTATGATGTACCTTTCCGCCATATAGCGGTAGTTTTTCATATCGGTGTGGGTTCTGCATTGCTTGTTAGATTGGTAGGTCGGCTAATACCTCTTGATTCGAACAAGCAATGGGCAAGAACTCACGCTTTCGTTATATCTATGGTTAATCTCTGCATGGAGTTCGGCAGAAAATAAAGGTTGTGCCCGACACGTATGAGGGAGAAATTATGAAAAAAGAATTGAGAAAAGTAACATTTAGCCTTAATGGAGCAGATGTACTCGGCTTCCAGCATCTTAATTTGGGTGATATTGTATCAGGCAATAAAAATCCTAAAGAATACGACAAACAACATAACGGATTGTTTCACGTATGGGGTAATGGGATCCAAACTGACGATGAAGGGCATCATTTTCCAGTTACATTTGCGATAGTAGAATTAAATGACGGCAATATAGTAGAAGTGCCTCCAACTAATATTAAGTTTGAAAATTAATCACAAAGAGTATGTTTGCAAAAGGAAGAAACTATTTACAGGCAAAAATAGATTTGCAGAATGATATCTTCGAGGTAATGTTGTCGAAGCTGCCAGAGCTTATTCAAGAAGAAATAAGGCAGACAAGTGCGCAAAAACAAAAAGAAGCGGAAGAAGCGGCTGACGGAGATCCTGATATTGAGAAATCTGAATTAAAAAATTCCCATCTCAACTATCTTGAAGATATTGAATATATGATGACTGAATATTTTTATTATGCAATGGTTATCATGTTATATTCTTATGCAGAATCTTCATTATTAGAGTTAAACAAAAAGGCAGAAGAAGTAAAAAAGACAAAGAAGAAAGATAGTAAACTGCAGAAATATTACAATTCGCTATGCTCAAAATATCCGTCTTTACCTCATTTAGATGAGACATGGAAAGAATACTCTAATTTCAACAAACTGAGGAATAGTTTAGCTCATGAAATGAAAACGGTCATCAATTCCAAGCACAAGACAGGTTATAAGTTAACTAATGATTATTTACAAAGCAACTTATCCCAAATATATAATATGCTTAAATTAGTTTCAGATAAAATAGAAAACAGATAATAAAATAAGAAAGGAAGAAATTATGAAAAATAAAATTACTTTTTTGATGTTTTGCATTTTCTTATGCGCAACTCCTTTAAACGCCGAAATAATATATACTGACAGTTGTGGTAATAACGCTACGTATATTTTAGAAGATGACGGAACAGTAACAATTTCAGGGAACGGAAGAATAGGAGACTTAAAATATAGTGAGAGTTGTATATTTCATTTTTATGATACTATATATGTTAAGAAATATGTTAAGAAAGTTATCATAGAAGAAGGAATAACAACAATAGGTGCATATGCTTTCAGTGGTTGCAGCAGTCTTACTTCGGTAACTATCCCCAATAGCGTTACATATATCGGTTATAACGCTTTCAGTGAATGCACAAGTCTGACTGCTGTATATATCTTCGACTTGTCAGCATGGTGCAAAGTAACATATAATGAATATATGAACCCATCGTATGACAACCCATTAAACTATGCGCATAATCTTTATCTAAATGGAGATTTGATTAAAGATTTAGTTATTCCCGATAGCATCACAAACATAGGTAAGTATGCTTTCTATGGTTGCAGCAGTCTGACCTCAGTAACTATCCCAAATAGCGTCACACATATCGGTTATCGTGCTTTCGGCGGTTGCAATAATATAACTTCCATAAATTATATAGGAAGTTTAGAAGATTGGTTTAACAAGAAATGGTATCCCTCAGATATTTCACAAAACTATGATCTATTACTTAATGGAGTTGAACAGACCTCGATAACCATCCCCAATAGCATTACAAACATAGGTGCGTGTGCTTTCGATGGTTGCAGCAGTCTGACTTCGGTAACTATCCCCAATAGCGTCACATATATCGCTG
>JAFSTG010000057.1 GCA_017450605.1 Paludibacteraceae bacterium
AGGCATTGCCCAACCCATTAGTTCGTGATTCTCTGAGCCCTCGTCGATTACTGAGAACTGGTTCTCGTAAGGCGATATAGACTCGTCGAGTTCTACTTGATGACCAGACAGCACATTGCCTGCTATATAGCGAACCGGAACACCTTTTACAACGTTGCAGCCGAATACTGCCGAAACGGGCATACCAGGAAGTACATTGAAATACTTAGGAGAAACTGCTAACGGACCTGTGAGAGCCACAAGTTTCTGCATGTCAACCACACCTTTATTGAAGATGCGTCCGATGATGGCAACATCTTGAATGTTAATAGTCCATACCACTTCGCCTTTATTTACAGGATTGACATGATTGATTTGTACACCCACGTTTCCTGCGGGATGGGGACCTGCAAACTCAGTGATAACAGCATCTTTAAGACCGCGAAAATCGGTTGCTGCAGCCCCGTGGCGCACACCTACATTAACCTTTACACCTGCCATCTTGCTCAATGCGGTGATACCGGCTTGAACATCGTTGGAATGACCTTTGAGAACGAACTCGTAGTCGGGTGCAAGAGGAGCAGAATCGAAGGTAGAGACAAAAACAGCTTTGGGTTGCACATTCGGGTTAGCAATGCAGTCGTAGGGACGCTGCTTGATGTAGCTCCAAATACCGGCACTCAATATAAGTTGCTTAACCTCGTCGCCGCTCATTTCTGAAAGACGCGAATCGAACTTCCGGTATTCAATTATACTATCTGCTTCAATGTCGATTGACAGCACCTTGCGGCGTTCGCCACGCACTATGGCATGAATCTTACCGCTTACGGGTGAGGCAAACAACATATCGGCAAACTGCTTGTTGTAGAAAAGCGGATCACCCGCTTTCACAATATCGCCCTCACGCACCAACAATTTGGGCGTTACGGCATAATGGTCGGGAACAATCTTATAGATTTGGGGGCGAGATATGCTGCCTGTCTCGTGTGCAGCAGCCCCTTCCATCGGGATGTCCAAACCACGTGTCAGTTTGATTGTTTTACTCATAACGTTATGATTTGTTTGATATAGAAAATTTCTCAATCAGATTTTTCTTGGATTTATGGAATAAGACTATTAAACCTTCTTATTCTCTTTCTAACTCAGTAGTAATGAATCCTAAAGAGCCCCATAGCCCTAAAATCGTGCAAAATTAGTCTTTTTTTTTTACATGTTAAAGTTTTTATTGCACTTTTTTGTAAAATATTTATAACTTTGCAGTGTAATTGTAAATATTATGTTATGCGTAGATATTTAGTTTTCTTTATTCTTGCGTTTACACTTGTAGCATGCAGGAAATCGCCGTATGCAAAAATCGATTCTTTGTTCAGCTCCATGTGGCACGAAAATGAACCAGGGGGAGTGGTGTTGATAATGATTGGCGATTCGGTTGTGTTCTCAAAGGGGTATGGAGTACGATGTCTTCCCGTCTCAGAAGATTGCAGCGGAGTTGATGTGGAAAACGATGAAAACACTTTCTTCAATATAGCTTCATGCTCGAAGCAGTTTACCGCTGTTGCCATATTGCAACTCGTTCAGCAAGGGAAGATATCGTTAGACGACAGGGTAAATATGTATTTTCCTGAGTATTCCAATCCGATTTGGAATGAAATTAAAATTCGACATTTGTTATCCCATTCGTCGGGCATACCCGATAAACGCAGCTATCTGCCACGCGAGCGGAGAGTTAACGGCGACGAAGCACTTGCAGTTGAATATTTTCAGTGGCTTGATTCTTTGCATTTTAACCCCGGCACCGACTACGAATATATGAACCCTACTTATGTACTATCAGGTATGCTGGTAGAACGAGTAACAGGCATGCCTTTCGTGCAATATGTAGAGAAGAATATTTTCATTGCTGCCGGCATGACAAAGACCTTGTATTTCGACCGGGAGAATCAGCAACTGATACCTTCTGCTGCTCATGGTTACGAATATGGCGATATGCAGTCGATGCAGGAAGAACATTCGGCACAAAGAGTAGGGGAAAAGAATTGGTATGAGTACGATTTTGGCGAAGAGACATTTTTTGCTACTCGTGCGGATGGTGGCATATATACATCGGTAAGCGAACTTGCTAAGTGGGAGCGCGCATTGCGCCGCTCATTGCAGAACGATTCGTCTCGGATTGTTGACGGCGATCTCTTAAAGTTGGCTATGACTCCACAAACAAAGGTTGAAGGTAGTAAGTGGAGCGACTATCAGAACCGTGAAGGTACTTGGTACGGATATGGTTGGTTTGTAGAACCTGAGAAAGGCGTTATTTATCATACAGGCGATAATGGCGGCTTTAAAGCATATATAGGCCGTTACCCCAATGATAATGCTACAGTAGTTATACTCTCCAATCGTACTGACTGGGATAGGTACAAAATCAAAAGTCAAATAGAATCACTAATGCAGTTGTCTTGTAGTAGGCATTAAAATTGTATATCTACATAGACTGGCAAATGGTCGGAGTATCCACCAATATATTTTTGCGCCAAGAATGTGCGAAGAGGTTTGGTGTTGCCATATTCTAAATCTTCGCTCTGTATCCACTCAAACTTACAAACATCTGCTTTGCACTTGGTAAATAGTGAGTTAGAGCAGTAGATGTGGTCGATATACGACCATTGAGCCTTGTACTTGTAACTGCCTTGGTTTTTGTCGAGCAAAAGCATTAGATTTCGCATTCCGCCGAGAAGTTCGGCAGCCTCTGTATTCATATCTCCCATTACAATGATATTGGCATTTTTGTCGGCAGACAGTATCGAATCGACAACAATCTGAATTTGCTGTATGGCTAATTGCCGTATTCTGGATGTGGCACCGATACCTCCTCTCTGTGATGGGAGATGGCACATCATAATATGAAGTGTTTGCGACTGTCGGACACTAATTTTTATTTCTCCTTTTGAGTAGAGAATATCGCGTGTAGGGCGCTCTAAAGAATCGACCGGAATATGTATGGCTCGCGTTTGAGCAGGGGTGAATTGTGCAGGATCGTAGAGCAGAGCGCAGTCGATACCTCGAAGGTCGGGACTCTCGTAATGGATATATTTGTAGTGGAAATTGCGCAGTCTGCCATATACCAAGTCTTTTATGCAGTGTTCGTTTTCCACTTCACATAGACCGATTATTGCAGGAGTGTCCCATCCGCTAATGTTTGCTATTACACCGGCGATGTTGTCTAATTTGCGTGTGTAGCGTGTGTAAGTCCAACGATATTCACCATCCGGCAGAAAAGCATAATCTTGTTTGAGAGTATCGTGCTTGGTATCAAAAAGATTTTCCACATTATATGAGATAATGCGGAAAGTCTTCTCTGCTTTTATTCCTAAAGATACAAGCAGACTGACAAATATTGAAATAATAAAACGTAGCACTAAATGATTAACTTGTTTTTCCTTCGTATGTATTAACCAGCATACCGCACGCTGCAAGTATATCTTCGCCGCGCGACCGACGAATGGTAGTGATTATACCGTTGTTGCTCAGATAGTCGCGCATCCATTCCATCTGTGATGTGGATGACGATTTTAACCGAACTTGTTTTTCTGCTGCAATATTATCGGCAGGCGCTGTATGATACTTAATCAGATTTACGCGGCAACTTAATCCACTGAGCAGACGACGAAGAGCATTGGCATGACGCAAACTATCGTTTTGTCCTTCGAAGCAAATATATTCAAACGACAAACGGCGCTGGTGTTGCCAGTCGTATTGATGAAGTAATTCGATAACATCGCTTAGAGGATAAATTTTCTCGACGGGCATCAGTGCCTCCCGCTCTTGATGAAACGGGTTATGCAGACTAATGGCTATATGGCATTCGGTATCTTCAATGAGACGCTTCAGTCCGGGCAGGAATCCAACTGACGATATGGTAATACGACGCGGAGACCATGCGCATCCCCAATTGGATGTAAGAGCATTAACTGCAGCTGTCACGTTGTCGGTATTATCGCCCGGCTCACCCTCGCCCATAAACACGATATTAGTGAGTTTGTCGGCATCAGGAATGGAAAAAATCTGATTGAGTATGTCGGTAGCTGTAAGTTGTGTTTGAAATCCCAAGGTACCGGTCATACAAAATCTACAGCCCATCTTGCAACCGGCTTGAGTGCTGACGCACAAAGTAGCACGGTCGTTATCAGGAATATAAACCGACTCTATATACCATTTTTTGTCTTCATTCTGAACTTCAAACAGATACTTTTTTGTTCCGTCTGCACTAATGGCTTCAGCAATGGGTTCTTTTCTGCCAATAGCATAGTTACCGGCAAGTAGCGAGCGTGCGGTAGCCGATAGATTTGTCATCTGTGAGAAGGCAGTTGCCCGTTTGGTATATATCCATTCTGCCAACTGCTTTCCCGCAAACCGAGGCAATCCTAAGCCTACTGCCAACTGCGTCAATTCATCTTTTGTTTTGCCTAAAAGTGTATCCATCCTAATTATACTATTGAACTTACGTTCTTCTACCATGCAAACAGCGGATACGCTTTCATCATCAGATTCACTTGTTCTCTTACAGCCGCAATATTATTGTTATCATCGGGTCTGCTGAGAACCTTGTCAATCAGTTCTACTATTTGCGGCATCATATCCTCTTTTAAACCACGTGTGGTGATAGCAGGCGTGCCGAAACGTAAGCCTGAGGTTTGGAATGGCGTACGGCTATCGAATGGCACCATGTTTTTATTAGTAGTTATGTCAGCTGCGACAAGTGCCTTCTCTGCAACCTTACCACTCAAGTCGGGGAATTTGGTGCGTAAGTCAACAAGAATGCAGTGATTGTCGGTACCATTTGAAACAACCTTGTAACCATGTTCAATAAACGCCTGTGCCATAACAGCAGCATTTTTCTTAACCTGCTTCTGGTAGTCGATGAACTCAGGTTGCAGAGCTTCGCCGAAGGCTACGGCTTTGGCAGCTATGACATGCTCAAGCGGTCCGCCTTGTGTGCCAGGGAAGACTGCTGAATCGAGCAATGCCGACATCATTTTCACTTCCCCCTTAGGTGTAGTCTTTCCCCATGGGTTAGGGAAGTCTTCACCCATCATTATGGCGCCGCCTCGTGGTCCGCGCAGAGTCTTATGAGTGGTTGTAGTAACGACATGAGCATATTTGACAGGATTATCGAGCAGACCTGCTGCAATCAGTCCGGCAGGGTGAGCCATATCGACCATGAAAATAGCACCTATCTCGTCAGCTACCCGGCGAATACGAGCGTAATCCCACTCCCGACTATATGCCGATGCACCTGCTATAATCAATTTGGGATGCTCTGCTTTGGCTATCTGCTCGAGTTGGTCGTAGTCAACACGACCATCACTCTCTTTTACATTATATTCAAGGGCATGAAACATCAAACCGGAGAAGTTAACTGGCGAACCATGCGAGAGGTGACCACCATGCGAGAGGTTCAGTCCTAAGAACTTGTCGCCGGCATTGAGGCATGCCATAAAAACTGCCATATTAGCCTGAGCACCGGAGTGGGGTTGGACATTTGCCCAACATGCCCCGAATATTTTCTTTAGACGCTCGATTGCTAAAGTCTCGCTTTCGTCAACAACCTCGCAACCACCATAATAGCGTTTGCCAGGATAGCCTTCGGCATATTTGTTGGTGAGAACAGAACCCATAGCTTCGAGTACCTCATCGCTAACAAAGTTTTCTGAAGCAATAAGTTCGATACCTTTCATCTGACGCTCGCGCTCACGCCTGATGATGTCGAAAATTTGTGTGTCGCGTTTCATTGTAGATAGAGTGTTAATAGTTAATATTTTCGTTTTGATTTCTGAGTCCTTTTATCTTTTCGGTTTGCTTTCCCGTTTTTTTCCACCGACCAGCCAAACTTCCCGATTCTCTTGCCGAGTTCGTAATATTGCCCGTGTGAATACGCTATCAGTTGTGCTCGTTCTAAATCGAACTTTCCGGTTTGGGGATTGATAAACTGCTCGTCGGCTTGAATGTTCACTACATCGGCAATAAACATATCATGACTGCCTAATTCTTTTATCTCGCGAACCTTGCATTCAATGTTTAACGGGCTTTCAACTATCACCGGAGCATCCACTTTCTCGCCTTTAGCTGCAGTAAGTTGCATTTGCTCAAATTTGTCAAAGTCCCTGCCCGAACGCACTCCGCACCAATCAACGGCTCTTGCCAATTCGCGGGTTGTAAGGTTGATAACGAACTCGCCGGTATTGCTTATTATTGAATGTGAATGCCGTTCTTTTCTGACTGATATGTAGCACATTGGCGGATTTGTGCAAATTGTACCCGTCCATGCCACAGTAAAGATATTCCGTTGCTGAGCATCACCGCAACTTACCAATACCGCAGGTAAAGGATAAATTAAAGTGCCGGGCTTCCAATTTGTTTTGCTCATGTTGTTTGTGTTGTGCTAAAGGTGGAAAGGGTGATAAAGTCTGAGAAATTTCTTTTTTTCAAAATTATGCTGCAAAGATAAATATTTTTTTTCTTTAATCCAATAATTCGCTTCACATCCTTCGTTATAATATTGGCAGTATTTCCACCCGTAATCTGTTTTAAACTAAATTTAGGTGAAATATTATAACACATCAGACAATTTTGCATATCAATATTTAAGAATTTAAGACGATTTGTTAATGTTTTTGGAATTATTAAATAATTTAATTAACTTTGCAGCGTTTCTAAAAATAATTCGCTTATGGACCAATTTTACAACTTGCTTTTTGTTGTCTCACTAATAGGATTGATAGTCTTTGTTTCGCTATATTTCGTTGATGCGGGGTATGGTAAGATGATTTCAGACAAGTGGGGCCCCGCAATTAACAACAAAATAGGTTGGTTGCTGATGGAATGTCCGGTATTCTTTGTGGTTCTATACCTATGGGCAGTGTCGGATGTGCAATTCCAATTGCCGTTTTTAGTTTTTTTCCTGATTTTCGAAACTCACTATTTTCAGCGCTGTTTTATCTTCCCGTTCTTGATGAAAGGGAAGTCGAAGATGCCAATAGTGATAATGGCATTTAGTGTGGTGTTTAATCTTGTAAACGGCTACATACAGGGTTATTGGCTGTTTGTTAAAGCACCTACAGTTCCTTTGTATCAGGAACTTTACACAGTATCGTGGTTCACCGACCCGCGCTTTATCATAGGTACGTTGATATTCATTGTCGGTATGTGTATCAATCTGCACAGCGACCATGTGATACGGAATCTCCGTAAACCCGGCGACAGCAAGCATTATTTGCCACATGGCGGTCTTTACAACTATGTTACCTCTGCCAATTACTTTGGTGAGATTCTCGAATGGGCAGGTTGGGCTATCCTTACCTGGTCGTGGGCAGGATTTGTATTCTTCTTGTTTACGTGTGCAAACCTCGTTCCGCGCGCCAACTCTATTTACCACAAATATGCTGTAGAGTTTGCCGACGAATTCAAACAGAAAAAACTTAAGCGTGTGTTCCAGTTTGTTTATTGATATTAAATCTGGTCCTTGTTGTACCGCAACAAGGACTTACTATGTTATATGTTGAATTATTACTTATGAATTATGGAATCAAAACTTTTCACTCCTTATAAATTAGGACCTATTACGCTTCGCAATCGTATTATCCGCAGTGCCGCTTTCGAAAATATGTGCACCGGCAATATGCCATCGGAACAACTGTTCAACTACCATGTCAGCGTAGCTCGCGGCGGAGTAGGTATGACAACAATTGCATATTGTGCTGTTGATCTCAGCGGAGTAAGTTTCGACGGACAGCTTTATGTGCGCCCCGAAGCATTATCAGGACTAAAGCATCTAACCGATGCCATTCATGCCGAAGGAGCCAAAGCAAGTATCCAGTTGGGACACTGTGGAAATATGACGCATTGGAGCACCTGCCATTGTATGCCGGTAAGTGCAAGTAGCGGACTCAATCTTTATAGTCCGACTATTCACCGTGCACTCAAGAAGAAAGAAATAAAAGAACTCGTCAAGAAATTCGGTGAGGCAGTTGATTTCTGCCGCGAAGCCGGTTTCGACTGTGTAGAAATTCATGCCGGTCATGCCTATCTTATATCGCAGTTTATAGCAAAACGTACCAATCGTCGTTGCGACGAGTATGGAGGCAGTTTCGAAAACCGTGTTCGTTTCCTCAATGAGGTTCTTGACGAGGTGATGCTGCATGCTAAAGACGATATGGCAGTGGTGGTGAAAACCAACATGTGGGATGACTGCTGGCGTGGTGTAAGCATGGAAGAAGGTATAAAGGTGGCAAAAGAGATAGCCAAGCATAAAGTGCATGGCATTATACTCTCAGGTGGTACTGTAAGCGCATCTCCTATGACTATTCTTGGTGGTGCAATGCCTATAAAAACACTTGCTCACTACATGCCGATGCGTACCCTTTGGTGGCTAAAGGCTGCTCTTGGTATTCCCGGTGTGGGAAAGATGATGATTCCAACAGAGCCTTTCCGTGAACTTTACTTTATGGAACAGGCTAAGCGTTTCCAGCAAGAAATAAAAGATACTACACTTATCTATGTCGGCGGAGTGCAGTCGGGCGATAACTGTCAGCAGATAATGGATGAGGGCTTTGAACTATTCCAGATTGCGCACGTGCTCATCAAGGACCCTGATTTTGTTAAACACGTTCAGGAAAATCCGCATTATCATGCCGGTTGCAAGCGCTCTAACTATTGTGTGGGTCGTATGTACACACTCGATATGAAATGCCATGAGTGCGTATTACGCGATGGTGAGCAGATACCAGATAATATTCAAAAGGAAATCGAGCAACTCGAGAAAAACGCTGCTGCTTCTATCGAAAAACAAAAACGGTAAGCAGTTAGTAGTTAATAGTATTACTCGGATCAGGTTATGGCTATATCGCCTTATATACGTTCTTTGCGTTTACGGACTTTGCCGCTGTCGATGTCGGGAATTATCCTCGGCAGCGGTATGGCTTATCCGTTGATTGTAACCGACGATAAAGTGGCTGTTTGCCATTGGTGGGTTGTTTTCGCATTTGCAATCTTGACGACACTAAGTCTGCAAATCCTAAGTAATCTCTCTAACGAATTAGGAGATGCCCTAAGAGGTACCGATACCGACCAGCATGCGCGTGTAGCTTATGGTTTGCAATCGGGCGAGATATCACAGCGGGAGATGAAGATAATGATTGGTTTGTTTGTCGCATTCAGTATCATTTTCGGCACAACGCTTATCTACTTTGCTTTCGGGTCGTTGATAAGCCGTGAAAGTGTTGTTTTCTTCTTGCTTGGCGCAACCGCTATCATAGGAGCAATGACATATACGTTAGGCAATCATAACTATGGCTATAAGGGACTCGGCGACTTGGGTGTTTTTCTCTTTTTCGGACTACTCTCCACAATCGGCAGTTTCTATCTTGAGGCGCATGCTGTTACATACGATGTAGTTTGGGCTTCTGTTGCAATAGCAATGCCTATAGTTGGGGTGTTGAATCTGAATAACGTGCGCGATATGGACAACGACCTCAAGCACGGCAAACGAACTTTCGCCGGTTTGCTTGGCAAGACAGGAGGAAAAGTGTATCATGTTTTGCTGCTTGCAACTTGTTTTGTTATTTTTGCATGTCTCAGACGGTGGTATGTATTCATAGCATTGCCCGTAATAATCTGGCATTTGTGGTATTTGTTCACTCACCGCAATTCGCAGCTCGATTTGCAAATGCCTGTACTTATGTTCACAACCATTGTTATCGCCATCCTTGCTTTATTTTAAATGTAAATAAATAATATTTTTCAGTATAATAACCTACATAAACAATGTTAGCTTTAGTAACAGGCGCGAGTAGCGGAATAGGTTTGCAATATGCCACCGCTTTAGCAAGAGATTACCATGCAGATTTGCTTTTAGTCAGCAATCAGGAAAAAGAACAAATAGAAGTAGCCAAACATTTGGCAGAACAGTATCAGGTTAAGACGATTCCCCTATATCGGGATTTGAGCAAGCAGGATGCGGCCGAAGAGCTCCACCAATATTGCGTTGAAAATAATCTGCAAGTAGATATTTTAATCAACAATGCCGGCGTATTCTTCTTCAACCCGCTTGTTGAAACTTCGATGAAGCGTTTCGAGTTGATGCTGATGCTGCATGTGGTGACAGTAGCTAAAATGTGCCGTCTGTTTGGCGAAGATATGTGTAAGCGAGGGAACGGGTATATTCTCAATATGTCGTCGATGTCGGCATGGATGGCTTACCCGGGAATTCAAACTTACAACTCGACAAAGGCATTCATCTACAATTTCTCCAAATCATTGTGGTACGAGTTTTATCCGAAAGGTGTAGGTATAACAGTGATGACACCAGGTGCAGTTGACACAGCACTTTTCGGGTTAGCTCCGAAATACAGAAAATTGGCAGTTAATCTGACCGTAAGCATACCGCCGGAGAAACTTGTGAAGAAGGCACTGAAGCGAATGTTTAAGAAGAAAAAGCAAGGTATGCCAGGATTCCTGAACCATCTTGCCACACCTATTCTTAAACATACTCCCGACTGGCTCGTATTCCTTACTTATAAATGGGTGGGACAATTTCAGAAATAAAAATGAATAATGTTACTTTTTTTTGAAAAAAATTTTGCAGATACAAAAAATAGTTATATCTTTGCAAGCGAAATAATTAAGGGGACCCCCAAAGGTTCCCTTAATCTTATAAAAAATGCTAACTTCTAAGTATTGAAACACTTGCATAAATAGCTGCTTTTATGATAGATAAAAAACAAGTAGAAGAAATAGTACGGGAGTTTATAGTCTCTTCAGAAGTTGAGTTGATTAACCTTGTAGTAACGCCAGACAATCATATTCAGGTGGATATTGACTCGTATCAGGGAGTAGATATCGATACATGCGTAGCTCTTTCGAATTTTATAGAAGATCGTTTAAGTCGTGATGTAGAAGACTATGAGTTGCAGGTTGGCGGAGTGTCGATTACCGACCCGTTCAAAACTATCATGCAGTACAAAAAACATTTAGGTCATGAAGTGATTGTGTTGACCGGCGAGGGTGTGCGTCTGACAGGTGAACTTGTAGAGGTCAACGACAACGATTTTTCAGTTGATGTGGTTGAGATGGTGAAGCAGGAAGGTGCAAAACGCCGCCATCGGCAAGTGGTAACCAAGACATTCAATTATACAGAAGTCAAGTCGGTTTGTTATAACCTGAAGGTGTAAATTAATTTAGGCAATAAAATAATAAATAGATAATAAAATGGCAACTAAAAAACAAGAATCAGTTAATCTGATTGACATTTTCTCTGAGTTTAAGGAACTCAAAAACATTGATCGCCAGACATTCATAGGCGTTATGGAAGATAGTTTCCGTAATGTTATTGCCAAGATGTACGGCTCCGACGACAACTACGATGTGATTATCAACCCCGATAAGGGCGACTTGGAAATCTATCGTAACCGTGAGGTGGTGGAAGATGGTGAAGTAACCGACGAGAACCGCCAGATTTCTCTGACAGAGGCACGTCAGATAGATGAAGAAAGCGAAGTAGGTGAGGAGATAACCGATAAGGTTGACTTCAAGAAATTCGGTCGTCGTATGATACTTAACTTGCGTCAGACATTGGCAAGTAAGATACTCGACCTTCAGAAAGAAAATCTCTACATTAAATATACTGAGATGCTTGGTCAGATTGTAACGGCTGAGCTTTATCAGGTCTGGAAAAAAGAAATGCTTTTGCTCGACGACGATGGCAACGAATTGTATTTGCCTAAGCAAGAGCAGATTTCAACCGATTACTATCGCAAGGGTGATACAGTCCGCGCCGTTGTAGTAAGAGTGGAGAACAAAAACCAGAATCCGAAGATCATCCTTTCACGTACTTCACCCCTCTTCTTACAGCGTCTGTTCGAACAAGAAGTACCTGAGGTTCACGATGGACTGATTTCTATTAAGAACATTGCCCGTATCCCCGGTGAGCGTGCAAAAGTGGCTGTACAGTCGTTCGACGACAGAATCGACCCCGTTGGTGCTTGCGTGGGTATTAAAGGTGCCCGTATTCACGGTATTGTTCGCGAACTAAGAAACGAGAATATCGACGTTATAAATTATACAACCAATATCAACCTTTACGTGCAGCGTGCTCTGGCACCGGCTAAGATTTCGTCGATGGAGGTTAACGAGGAAGAAAAACAAATAAATGTTTATCTCCAGCCCGATGAGGTTAGTTTGGCAATAGGTAAGGGCGGATTCAATATCAAGTTGGCATCTATGCTTACAGGCTATCAAATAGATGTATTCCGCGAGATGGGTGAAACCGATGGTGAGGATGATATCTACCTTGAGGAGTTCAACGACGAAATCGATGATTGGGTAATTGATGCACTCAAGCAAATAGGTCTCGACACTGCTAAGCAAGTTTTGGCACTGTCGAAAGATGAGTTGGTAAGACGCACCGACCTTGAAGAAGAAACAATCGACGACGTACTGAGAGTTCTTGCAGAAGAATTCAATGACGACGAGCAATAAAGTATATCTCTCGCGAGGGGTGAAAGAGCAGTGCAATAATGCTTTTCTCTCTGATAAATGACAAGTAAATCGTAAATTCAGCAAGCGTATTACCCGCTTGCATAAAAAACAAAAACATTTATGGCAATAAAACTTAGCAAAGCTTGTAAGGAACTGAATATAGGTATGTCAACCATTGTGGAATTTGCCGCAAAACATGGTGTCGAGTTGACCGAAGATCCTAATATTAGGATCGCCGACGACCTCTATTTGCTTCTCGCTAATGCTTTTAATAAAGACATGGCATTAAAGTTGGAGGCAGCCAAACTACAAGAGGAGCGTCAGAAACGCGATTTACAACAGACTGTGTCGGTTGAAGAAGAAAAGAAAGAAACCGAACATATTAAGATTTCCGTCAATAAACCTAAAGTTGTCGGAAAGATTGACTTATCGGGAAAGAAAGGCAATGAAGGGAAAGCTGCTCAGGCTGAGAAACCTAATGAAGAACAGGTGGAAAAGCAGGAAACAGTATCTCCCAATGAGGAGAATACAGAGGTGGTAGTAGAGCAACCAAAGAAAGAAGAAAACGAAGTTAAACAAGCAAAACAGGTTGATGTAATAACTACTAAGCCTGAAGCCGATGCCGAGTTGAAAGAAACTGTTGAAGCAAAACAGATTGCTCAGGCAGATGAGCCAAAACATGAAAAAACTATTACAGAAGAAAAGAAACATGTAGAGGTAAAGGCAAACACTTCAAAACAAGCTGCACCTACAGCCGAAAAACAAGGAGAGGAGCCTGCTGAAGTAGAACCAAAAGAGCAGAAACCTGTCGAGCAGAAGGCTAAACCTGAGATATTCACCCTTTCGAAACCTGAACTTAAGAATGCTCCTAAGGTAATCGGAAAGATTGACCTTAATTCTATCAATCAGCAAACTCATCCTCGTCAGAAGACCAAGGAAGAGAAAAAACGCGAACGCGAAGAGCGTAAGAAACAGCAGCAAGCCGCATCCGGTGCTAATGCAGATGCCGGCAAGAATGGCGAGAAGAGAAAACGCGAACGTATCAAACGCGGTAAGGTTGATGTCAATGATATCAAGAATCAGAAGCAGAAGAAGGTAAAGAAACCCGTTAAGGTGGAGGTTGACGACGAAGAGGTACAGCGCCAGATAAAAGAGACTATTGCTCGTCTGCAGGGTCAGAAAGGAAAGACTAATGCCTCGAAGTATCGTAAAGAAAAGCGTGAGCATGTCCGTCAACAACACGAAGAACAACTTGAGCAAGAACAAGCACAATCCAAAGTTCTTAAACTTACCGAATTTGTTACCGCCAATGAGTTGGCTGTAATGATGAATATTTCTGTCAATCAGGTCATTTCGACATGTTTTGCACTTGGTTTGATGGTAAGTATCAATCAGCGCCTCGATGCTGAGACCATCAATATTGTGGCAGAAGAATTCGGATATTCAACCGAGTTCGTTTCAGCCAAAGTGGTTGACGATATCAGCGACGATGATGCCAACTATAGCGAGGCAGACCTCGAAACTCGTCCTCCTATAGTTACCGTGATGGGACACGTTGACCATGGTAAGACTTCGTTGCTCGATCATATACGCAATACCAATGTGATTGCCGGCGAGGCTGGAGGTATAACGCAGCATATTGGTGCCTATAACGTTAAACTTAAGAACGGCAGACATATAACTTTCCTCGATACACCGGGTCATGAGGCATTCACCGCTATGCGCGCCCGTGGTGCTAAAGTTACGGATATAGCTATCATCATAATTGCAGCCGACGATGCCGTAATGCCACAGACCGTTGAAGCTATTAACCATGCTCAGGCGGCAGGTGTACCGATGATTTTCGCTATCAATAAGTGCGATAAGCCAGGTGCTAATCCTGACAAGATAAAAGAGCAACTTTCCAATATGAACATCTTGGTTGAAGACTGGGGAGGTAAGTATCAGTCGCAGGATATTTCAGCCAAGAAAGGCGATGGAGTGTTCGAACTGCTCGAAAAAGTGCTACTTGAGGCAGATATGCTCGACCTGAAAGCTAATCCTTCGCGTCGTGCCAAGGGTTCGATTATAGAGTCGTCGCTCGACAAAGGTAGAGGCTATGTGGCAACAGTGCTTGTTTCCGACGGAACGCTAAGAATGGGGGATGTGGTACTTGCCGGTACAGCCCATGGTAGGATAAAGGCTATGTTTAACGAGCGTAATCAAAAGATTAAAGAAGCTCTTCCTGGTGAACCTGCTCTTATTCTTGGTCTTAACGGAGCACCACAAGCAGGCGACGACTTCAACGTTATGAATACCGAGCAGGAAGCACGCGAAATAGCAAATAAGCGCGAACAGATACAACGTGAAATGTCGATTCGCACTAAGAAACACGTGGGATTGGAAGAGATTGGTCGCCGTCTTGCCATTGGCGATTTCAAAGAACTGAATATCATTGTTAAAGGTGATGTTGACGGCTCGGTTGAAGCTTTGTCAGATTCGCTCATCAAATTGTCAACCGAGAATATTCAGGTTAATGTTATTCACAAGGCAGTGGGTGCAATATCTGATTCAGATATTCTTTTGGCTGTAGCCTCAGATGCTATTATCGTAGGATTTCAGGTTCGTCCTACTGCCACTGCACGCAAGTTAGCAGAGAAGGAGGAGATAGATATCCGATTATACTCAATCATCTACGATGCGATAGAAGAAATAAAGTCGGCTATGGCAGGTATGCTTGCGCCTGAAATTAAAGAGCAGATAACTGCGACTCTCGAGGTTCTGCAGACTTTCCGTATATCGAAAGTGGGAACTATTGCAGGATGTATCGTGCGCGATGGTAAGGTTAAACGTAGCAACAAAGTACGTGTTATCCGCGATGGTATTGTTATTCATACCGGCGATTTGGCTTCGCTCAAGCGTCAGAAAGATGATGTAAAAGAAGTGGGCGTTAACACAGAATGTGGTCTGAGCATCAAGTCGTTCAACGATATCGTGGAAGGCGATATGCTCGAAACATTTGAGACCGTTGAAGTAAAGAAAGAGTTGTAAAAGAATAACTAATTTTCGGAATTATAAAAACTATGGCAGACGACAAAAAGATAATCTTTTCGATGGTGGGAGTTAGCAAAGCTTTCACTCCGCAGAAACGAGTACTCAACAATATCTACCTTAGTTTTTTCTATGGTGCCAAGATCGGTATTATAGGTTTGAATGGTGCCGGTAAGTCAACTCTGCTTAAGATAATCGCCGGAGTGGAGAAAAGCTACGAAGGTGAAGTTGTGTTCTCGTCCGGTTATTCGGTTGGTTATTTGGAGCAAGACCCCAAACTTGACCCTGAAAAGACTGTAAAAGAAGTGGTGCAGGAAGGTGTTCAGAAAGTCGTTGATATGCTCCGTGAATACGACGAGGTTAATGCTGCTTTTGCTGAGCCTGATGCCGATTTCGATAAACTTCTGGCTCGTCAGTCGGAGTTGCAGGAACAACTCGACCATGCTGATGCTTGGAATTTAGACAACAAACTGGCTCGTGCGATGGATGCCTTGCGTTGTCCGGATGAGAATGCTAAAATTCAGTATCTGTCAGGTGGCGAACAACGCCGTGTAGCACTCTGCCGTTTGCTGCTTCAGCAGCCTGATATTCTTTTACTCGACGAGCCTACCAACCATCTTGATGCCGAGTCGATTGATTGGCTTGAGCAGCATCTGCAGCAGTATTCGGGAACGGTGATTGCTGTTACCCACGACCGCTATTTCCTCGACCATGTAGCAGGTTGGATTCTCGAACTTGACCGTGGTGAAGGCATCCCATGGAAGGGAAATTACTCGTCGTGGCTTGAGCAGAAGACTGTCCGCATGGCTCAAGAAGAAAAGCAGGCTTCGAAACGCAGACGTACCCTCGAACGAGAGTTAGAATGGGTACGTATGGCTCCAAAAGCGCGACAAGCAAAGGGTAAGGCACGTCTTGCAGCATACGACCGTATGCTCAACGAGGAACAGAAAGAGAGGGAAGAGAAACTCGAGATATTTATACCTAACGGACCGCGTCTTGGGAATAAGGTTATTAATGCAATAGATGTTAGCAAAGCATTCGGCGAGAAATTGCTGTTCGAGAATCTTAATTTCATGCTTCCACCTAATGGTATAGTGGGAATTATAGGACCGAATGGTGCAGGAAAAACCACGCTCTTCCGTATGATAATGGGTATGGAAACGGCTGATACCGGTCATTTCGAGGTAGGTGAAACGGTTAAAGTGGGGTATGTTGACCAAGTTCATTCGAATATTGACCCACAGAAGACCGTTTACGAAACTATATCTAATGGCACTGAGTTTATTCGTGTCGGCGGCAGAGAGATAAATGCGCGTGCTTACCTTAGTCGGTTCAACTTTACGGGTTCCGACCAAGAGAAGAAATGCGGTGTGCTGTCGGGAGGGGAGCGTAACCGCCTGCATTTGGCACTCACACTTAAGTCGGAAGCTAATGTGTTGCTTCTCGACGAGCCAACCAACGATATAGACGTGAATACTCTGCGGGCATTAGAGGAAGGTTTGGAAAACTTTGCCGGTTGTGCAGTCGTGATTTCTCACGACCGTTGGTTCCTCGATAGAATATGCACACATATTCTTGCTTTTGAGGGCGATTCGAAAGTGTTTGTTTTCGAAGGTTCGTATTCCGACTACGAGCAAAACAAACGGATGCGTCTCGGCGAAGATGCTATGAGTCCACACAGGATACGATATAAGAAACTAATGGAGTAGTATGATATCATTATAGAAAAAATGGAATAAGAATTCTTATTCCATTTTTTGTTTTCTTATATATTCTGCGAAGGTAAAGTCGTATGGATTGTCGGTGTCAGCCTGATGGAAATCAGAGTGGAGTAGTTGCCAGTCGTCGTTGCTGATTTCAGGGAAAAATGTGTCGGCATCGTCCCAAGAGTGGTGGATATGCGTGATATATAACTTATCAGCCAACGGCATAAACTGACGATATACCATGCCGCCTCCTATGATGAAAAACTCTTCATCAGAAGACGATGCAAGTTGAAGTATCTCGTCAACGGAATAAACGGCTTCAGCGCCTTCGAACTGCTTACCGGGTTGGTCAGTTAGCACTATGTTGCGGCGATTGGGCAGAGGGTGGCGAGGCAAAGAGAAAAATGTACGCTCACCCATAATAACTGTATGCGATGCTGTGATGTCTTTGAAATGGCGCAAATCGGCAGGCAAATGACAAAGTAATTCGCCACGTTTGCCTATTGCATAATTTTCTGCTATTGCTACGATGATGGAAAGCATAATGGAAAGGTGAAAAATAAAAAGTGAAAGTTATACGGCTACCACACCGGCAATATGGGGGTGGGGATTGTAATTGAGCAGAGTGAAATCTTCGAAATTGAAACCGAAGATATCGTCAACATCAGGATTGATGAGCATTTGCGGCAAGGCACGGGGTTCGCGGGTGAGTTGGAGCTTGACTTGCTCTAAGTGGTTAAGGTAGATATGTGCATCGCCAAAAGTATGTACGAAGTCGCCAACTTTGAGTTTGCACACTTGCGCCATCATTTGCAAGAGTAGGGCATAGCTTGCGATGTTAAATGGCACCCCAAGAAACACATCGGCAGAGCGTTGGTAAAGTTGCAGACTCAGACGACCATCTGCCACATAAAACTGAAAGAGAGTGTGACATGGTGGCAGTGCCATGTGGTCAACTTCTGCCACATTCCATGCGCTGACTATCAGACGGCGTGATTCGGGGTTGTGTTTTATCTGTTCTACTACGTTGCTTATCTGGTCGATAGTAGAGCCATTGTAGTCAGGCCACGAGCGCCACTGATGTCCATACACAGGACCTAAATCGCCATTTTCGTCTGCCCATTCGTTCCAGATTCTTACACCATGTTCCTGAAGATAGCGAACATTAGTGTCGCCTTTCAGAAACCACAACAACTCGTAGATGATTGACTTGAGATGTAGTTTTTTAGTTGTAAGAAGAGGGAAGCCTTTCGACAAGTCGAATCGCATCTGATGTCCGAACACCGAGATAGTGCCGGTGCCCGTACGGTCTTCTTTGCGGACTCCTTCGCTTAGTATGCGATTACATAAGTCAAGATATTGCTGCATATAAGGCTTTAGATTGAATGTCGATGAATAATCAATATAACTTATAAGTGGTTCGAAGCACTCTGAATTCTGTTCTACGATTTATCTGATTGGCTATGTTCTGTTGGTCGGCGGGTAGAGTGTCGATAAACTCCTCGTTCAGTTCTTGGTCAACCGGCAGGAATTTATACTTCTCGTGCAAAGCGTCGTCAACCACCACAGGCTTTTCTTTACCATACCCAACAGCTGTGAGTCGCTCTTTGTCGATGCCATGTGCAATAAGGTAATTGACTACTGTTTGTGCACGTTTTTCGGATAACACTTTATTACTTGTGGCATCGCCAACACGGTCGGTATGAGCTGATAACTCAATAGTGATATTCGGATTGTCGTTTAGCAGTTTTATGAGTTGGCTGAGACCTTCTTCAGAGGCGGGAGTTAAGTCCCATTTGGCAAACTCGTAAAATATGTTATTCATTGTTACGGGCTTGCTAAGCGAAGTGAGGGTGAAATCGTGAGTATAAGTTTTAGAATCTTTAAGATTGAAAGTTTCTAATTCGTATTTCTCGTTGAGATATCCGCGTGAGGTGGCAAGCATCACATACTTGTAGTTCTGCTGAAGTTTCAGTTTGTACGTACCATCTTTCTTTGCTTGCACTTTGGCATTTGTACCATCGGTTCCGACAAGACGAATGGTAGCGTCGGCAAGGTCGTCGCCATAGTTGTTTTTAACCTTACCTTCAACCATAAATACTATTTCGGGCAGTACAAACGAGTAAATAAGGTCGATACCTTTCTTCTGACCACGGTTTGATGAGAAATAGCCTTGTTCCTGTTCGCCGGCAAAAGTGATTCCGAAGTCGTCGCCATTTGAATTGAAGGGAGCTCCCATGTTGAATAACAGCCACGTTGAATCTTGACGGTTAGCATAATACAGATCAAGTCCGCCATATCCGGGATGTCCTTTCGACGAAAAATAGAGTGTACCATCTTTGCGTATATATGGGAACATTTCGTCTGACGAAGTATTTATTGTGGGTCCGAGGTTAGTGGGATTTTTCCACTCGTCTTGGTCAAGTTCGGCAAAATAAATATCCATTCCTCCATATCCGTCGGGGGCATCGGAGACGAAGTATAGGGTATCGCCTGAATAAGAAAGAGAAGGGTGGGCGCAAGTGATGGTACTATCGGCAAAAATCTTTACAAGTTGTGGTTCGCTCCACTCGCCGCTTGCACGCGATGTCTTATAAATCTGAGCTCCGAGGTCGGAACCATTGATAGGCTTTGAATAGGTGAAATACATCGTCTTTCCATCGTCGGTGAAAGTGCATACACCTATGTCGGCTGGCGATGTTTTTTTCTTTGTCTGAGTAGTCTGACTTTCAGACGAACTGCCGGCAGAAGAACTTTCGCTTTCGCCATCGGAATCGGCTGACGAAGCATCAGACTTGTCTTCCGACAAACCTGCCACTTTTTCTATTTCTTCCCACTGTCCTAAAGCATTCTTGCGGGTGGAGTAGAGCATGTTGACAGGCACACCTGTAATTTTACTCTGCTGACGATTCTTGCGTGAAGCCGTAGTGCGGTTACTTGTGAAAACGAGAGCATCAGAGTTGTTGCCTACAAAACAGGGTGCAAAGTTGCTTGAGCGCTTATCGTTAAACTCCTTCGCAGGGGAAATCTTATAACGTGTAAATTCTTTTTTCCATTCGTTAACCTGCCTACATGCATACAGACCTGCTTGAGCCACGTAGTCGGAGGGGTGATTAGTCAGATAGGTGGAATATGCCTTCTCCGCATCTTTATACTTGCCCTGATACTGGAGGGTTTGGGCATAATACAGATAGACAATAGAATCGGGATAATGGTTGCGTATAGCATTCTGGTAGGCACTTGTTGCACGCTGGTTGTTGATATGGCGGTAACACTCGCCTTGCTTGAATGCCACCTGCGCACGCAGCGACTTGTCGGCAGGTTTGATTTTCTTGTAGCACGAACGATAGATATCGCCGGCAGCATAGTATTCGCCGATAGCGTATTTCTTGTCGGCACGCTTTAGTTGGGCTTGCAATCCGCACGACGACAATGCTGCCGACAACAGAACAGCACAACCAAGCAGCAGAATATGACTATTTGTTAACTTCAATGAAAAGAACTATTTTTAAGTTATACCAACTCATGAATTATAAGTCCGCTACGGAGTTTGGGCTCGAACCATGTTGTTTTGGGTGGCATGATATTACCTGAGTCTGCGATATCCATAAGTTGTTTCATCGTAACAGGATAAAGCGCCAAAGCCACTTTCATCTCGCCTGAGTCAACTCGGCGTTTCAGTTCACCTAAACCGCGAATACCACCCACGAAATCAATGCGTTTGTCGGAACGAAGATCTTTTATTCCGAGTATTTTGTCAAGAATCAGATTCGACGAGATAGTAACGTCGAGCACTCCGATAGGGTCAGAATCGTTGTAGCGTCCGTCGCGAGCTTCCAAAGAATACCAGTAGCCGCCAAGATACAGGCTGAAGTTATGAAGATGGTCGGGTTTGTATATCTCTGTTCCTTTCTTTTCAACAACAAAATCATCGTTCAGGCGCGCAAGAAACTCTTCGGTTGAGAGTCCGTTAAGATCTTTTACCACACGGTTGTAGTCGATAATGTTGAGCTGATTGTCAGGGAAACATACGGCAAGAAAATAGTTGTATTCCTCGTCGCCTCTATGATTGGGATTTTGCATTTTCTTTTCGTTTCCAACCAATGCAGCTGCAGCACTACGGTGATGCCCGTCGGCTATATACATATAAGGTATATCGGCAAATATCTTTGTTATTTGTTCGATGAGAGCCTTGTCGTTAATAATCCAGAAAGTGTGTCCGAAACCATCAAGGTCGGAGACGAAGTCGTATTCCGGTTCTTGCTTTGTTACTTGTGCAACAATCCGATCGAGGTCGTCGCGGTGAGGGTAGGCGAAGAATACCGGTTCGATATTGGCGTTATTTACGCGTACATGCTTCATGCGATCTTCCTCTTTGTCGCGGCGTGTAAGCTCGTGTTTCTTTATTTTGCCGGTCATGTAATCCTCAACCGATGCCGCAACAACCAAACCATACTGTGTACGGCCATTCATTGTCTGTGCATACACATAGTAATGGTCTTCAGGGTCTTGACAAAGCCAACCGTTCTTCTTGAACAGACAAAATTGTTCGAATGCACTCTGATATACTTTGGGGTCGTGCTCGTCGGTGCCAACCGGAAAATTGATTTCCGGCTTTATGATATGATACAACGACATAGGGTTGCCTTGTGCTTCAGCACGTGCTTCGTCTGAGTTAAGCACGTCATAGGGACGTGAAGAAACTTGTTTGGCAAGTTCGCGTGGCGGACGAATGCCCTTGAAAGGTTTGATAGTTGCCATAGCTGATTTATATTTAATGTGTTTTTGGTATTGCTGAATAAAGTTTATTTTTTCGGCTGAGCAGGTTGAGGCTGAGCAGTCTCACCCATCGAACAAGTGCCGTTGAATACAGCATTAGGTTCGACTATCAATGTCTGCGTTTTAACTTCACCTTTAATATTGCCGGTTGAGCGGAGAGCAAGGCTTTGGCGAACATTTATCTTGCCGTCTAACTTGCCTAATATCTCGGCATTGGTGCAAGCTACATTTCCCTTAAGCATACCTTTTTCGCCGATTACTACCTTACCTGAGCACTGAAGCTCACCTTCTATTACACCATCAATACGAATGTCGCTATCGGCTATTACTGTACCGATAATTTTACTACCGGCGGTCAGGGCATTATATAAATTTCCTGTTGATTGTTGTTGTGTTTGATTTGCCATATTATAAAAAGATTAAAGTGTAGAGGATAGGAAAGAATGGGACTACCCGAAAATTCATGCAAAAATATGCAAAATTGTTTGTATTTGCAAGTAATCGACAAAAAAAATGATAATAATGAAGATGTGTTTGAGTTTTAAAATAAAATTTTATATCTTTGCAAGCTGATTTATTAAAAAGCAGATTGGGCGTTCAAGAAACAGAAGCCTTTAAGCATGTAATTTAATTACTATGGGAAAACTAATAATTATAACGATAGTATTGGTGACAATAGCTATTTTGCTTTTATGCGTGCGTATTGTATTTGCAAAGAATGGCGAATTTCGCAGTCAGCACATTTCGCAGAGCAAAGCTATGCGCGAACGCGGAATAAGTTGTGCGACATCTACCGACCGACGAGATCGTGCTTCTGCCAATCGCAAAATGAACATAAGCGAGTTATAACGTTATAGATTATAATAGTTAAAAAATAAATAAATTCTTTTTGTTATGAACAAGACTCAAATTATCATCGATTCAGTATTGGCATGTGCCATTATTGCACTTTTCGTTTTACATTTTTGCTCGTCGGATTCAAAAGAAGTAGAGCAGGACATAACGGCTGTTGCCGTTGATGCTGAGATGCCTATCGCCTATGTTGACCTCGACTCGATTCTGACCGGATATATATTCGCTCAGGAGGCAAACGACCAACTGATGAACGACCAAGAACAGGCTACTGTTCGTCTTCGCGAGCAAGAGCGCACATTGCGTAACGAAATTGCTGATTTCCAAAGAAAAATCGATAACAACGCTTTCCTTTCACTTGAAAGAGCACAAAGCGAACAACAGCGTCTGCAAAAAAAACAACAAGATTTACAGGAACTTGAAGCAAAGTTGTCGCAAGAACTTATGGTTAAAACTCAGAACCTTACAAACCAATTGGCTGACACACTCGACAATTTCCTCAAACAATACAATGCCGATGGTCGCTACAAGGTGATATTTACTAATAACCATCGCGACAATATCATCATGGCTGACGAGGCATTCAATATCACTCCGGCTGTGGTTAACGAACTCAACAAGCGTTACACTCCGGATACTACCTCGAAAAAGAAAAAATAATTTCTTGTTGATATAGAATAAAATGACTCGGTCTTGATTTTTAAACCGAGACCATATTGTGCACCATTGCACTATCAATTGATAACTTTCGAAAGTTCAACGAATAAAAAGTTCAATGAATCGAAAGAATATATTAAGATACATATTCTATAAGCCTTATATAGGGCATTTGCTGACTGACATTGTCTTGTTGGCTATAAGTTTTTTTGTCGTGCTTATGTGGTTTCCGCTAAGCACGGCAATTCCTTTTCAAAAATATAGTATTTTTGCACTCGTTTTTTCTTTAACTTGGGTGATAGTAAGTTACTTGGGGCACCGCTATGTGAAGGTGAAATACATGAAAGGAGGAGCAAGCATAATGCGTTTGCTATTGGTCGCTCTGATAATTTTTGCTTTGATGTATGCCTACATGTGGTTGCTGTCGGGTAACCAAAACTATTCGATATGGGTGTTGCTTACTATTTGGTTGGCAATGCTTATAACGAGTATTATCTTTATACTTGTCACTCATGCTTATAGGTATGCACTGAATGCTGAGCCTGAGATAGAACGAGCGCCTGAGCAGGCTAATCGTAAGGTTTTGCGACCGGCTGTACTCTACGACGAAGAAGAGAAGCAACGGTGCTACGACACAATCGTTAATCTCACTTCCCCGAGAGTACTCAGTTTCTTACGTAGTTACCTCGAACCGGCAAGTTCTAACACTTTTACACTTAACACCTCGGAACTTTATAACATACAGAAACTTAAATATTATCGTTTCGATGCCATTGTCAATTTTATGCCGCTCAACCAAATAAGAGGTATAAATAAGATGTTCGGTGTGATTAACGACAAACTGCCTGACGACGGACTATTTGTATGTTGCTTCCAATCGCAAAATGCGGTGAAGAAAGAAATGCTCGAAAAATATCCGCCTGTGCTCAACTATATTTTTTACACACTCTTTTTCCTATATAAACGCGTTATGCCTAAGGTGTTTATGACCTCGCGCTTGTACTACGACATCACCGAAGGGAAAGACCGAGTCTTGTCGAAGGCGGAAGTGTTAGGGCGATTGTGCTATTGTGGATTTTCGATTGTTGAGGAACGAAAGATTGATGGGTTGATTTATGTGGTTGCTCGTCGTGCATTCCGCCCACAAACTGTTCAGCGCCGTCTGTATGGTATGTTTATAGCACTCAACAGAGTAGGGAAAAACGGGAAAGAATTTAAGGTGTATAAATTCCGAACTATGCACCCTTATTCTGAATATCTGCAAGAGTATATATATAATAGGTATTCATTAAAAGAAGGAGGCAAGTTCAATCATGATATTCGTGTTACCACTTTAGGACGGTTTATGCGCAGATATTGGATTGACGAACTTCCTATGCTTCTCAATCTGCTCAAGCGAGATATGAAATTAGTGGGGGTACGACCTATTAGCAAACAATATTTCTCTCTCTATAGCAAAGAGTTGCAGCAAATGCGCATTCGCCATAAACCAGGTTTGCTGCCACCTTTCTACGCCGATATGCCCAAAACACTTGAAGAGATAGAGGCATCGGAAATAAAATACCTTACCGCCTGCGAAACAAAAGGAACATTCAAAACCGACTTTGTGTATTTCTGGAAGATATTATATAAGATTCTCTTCTGCCGTGCAAGAAGCAATTAAAAATCAACCTAATTATTTGTATCACACTAACTTAATAGGACTTCACTCCTGTCATCTTCCTGTCATCTTCCTGTCATCTTCCTGTCAAGAACAAATAATTGACAGTATTATAGCTAATTAAAGTTTCCCAATTAATTTGAAATAGTAGAATTTATGAATAGAAAGATATTTACGCTGATAGTGGTTGCACTGATGGGCTTTGAAGTACTTGCTCAAAATATACCTGTCAGCACCCAATATGTGCTACTCTACGATTTCCTCGATGAAATGGCAGGCGACGGATATATTCATCTCAACTCTGCTATTCGTCCTTATACCCGGAAGCAAGTAGCTCAGTATCTCAAGCAAATAGAAGACCAAAGCACTTATTTTAATAAGCGCCAACGCATGGAACTCGAATTTTTCAAGAATGAGTTTGCTCTCGAGCTTGATACTGTGCCCGATAACTGGGTGGAATGGACTAACCGTAAGACATTCAATCTCAGTCTTGCCCAACCATCGTTCCACTACCTTACTGCAGATAAAAAATTTAAAATGACGATACGTCCAATCTTAGGGATGGACATTTACGCAAGTAAAAAAGGCGGTATAATTAAACGTTGGTACGGAGCTGAAATACAAGCCGACATAGTAAATCATATTTCTATATGGGGGAGTTTGAGGGATATCTCGTGGAACGGCAAAGCGCTGCTGAGCGATAAATATTTTCCCGATGACTATGCTAAAATAGATGGTGCCAAACTTACCAAAGGACAGTATTTGAACAACTTGGCTGGTGTGCAGTACAAAGAAGCCAACTATGGTGGCGATTTCTCTGATTCGAGGGGAGGTATATCGCTTTACTCGTGGTGGGGCAGCATTTCTGTGCAGCGGGAACATGTAACATGGGGCGATGCTTATTTCTCGTCGAATATATTATCGGGGCATAACCCTGCATTCCCAATGATAAGTTTGAACCTCAAACCCTGTCGTTGGTTCGAGTTCAACTATTTCCATGCATGGCTTGTAAGTAATGTTCTTGATTCTACAAGTTATTATGTTGAGCATACAAGCGGTGGTATAATTCATGAACTACGGCCGCACAACAAGTATATGGCGGCTAACATGTTCACTTTCTCGCCTATTCCTAAGTTATCGTTCTCTTTTGGTAACTCAATAATCTATGCCGAGAAGAATGTTCAAGCCGCATATTTCATACCTTTTGCATTCTTTAAGTCGCTCGACCACCTGTTGACTAAAGGAACAGCTACCCAGAATCAGAATTCGCAGGCGTTTTTCACTATCAATACTCGTAATCTAAAGCATACTAATTTCTATGCTTCGCTGTTTATCGACGAGTTTTCGATGTCGAGGTTGAGCAAAAGCAACAAGCAGCATAATCTGATTTCGTATCAAGTGGGCTTCTCGGTATCTAACTGGCCGGTTAAAGATTTAAGTCTTCGAGCCGAGTTCACACGCTCGAACATTGCTTGTTATATACACTCGATAGATGTTCTTACCTATGCCTCTAACTCTTATAACCTTGGTAATTATGTTGGTGATAATGCGCAGAATATATGGGTGCAGTTGGCTAACCGACCGGTAAGAGGTTTGAAAATCGACTTCACATATACCAACGATGTGAAATACAACAACTACTCATATCTTCGTCGCGACAAGTCGAGTCCTTCCGGACAGATATCTGAAACTATTTCACAGAAACTGTTTGCAGAAAAGACATATATGAACAACACCTTCTCGCTGAATGCCACATACGAGGTGTTTCAGAACTGCTATGCAGTAGTTAACTTCTGCTATAATGATGCGCGTGGATATTCGCCGACCTCCACTCCTATCGCGTCAGAAGACAGGGGAGGGTTCGATGCCGACGGTAACCGTCGTATCTTAGAAGGTGATGCCCTTGCTGCCTACTATCTCAACAAGTTCTGCCCCGTCTATCTGCAAGGTAAAAACTTCACCTTTATGGCAGGACTCAGTTTCAGCTTCTAAACCACTTATTCGCGTTGTCTCTTTAGATAGTAGTCGAATACAATAGAACGAGAGATAATGCCTTGAGGATATGCTACTTTAACTTTTTTTAGATTCGTCGTGCGTGTGTGCGAATAGTTAGGCGCTATTTTATGATATGCCATTCGCGCCCTTGCTATAGCCCATGCATTACCTGTTTTGCCATGTAGAAGGAAGTTGAGAGCCGCTACATAATCAAGCAGAAAGCGGCTTAACATAACCCACCATAATCGAGAAGTGGGTAGGTTTTTATAGAGAGTGAGCAGACTGTTACGGAAATTGAGAAAAGTCTTTTGTGGGTGTTCGTAATTAAGTGCACCGCCCCCCACATGCCATACAACACTTCGGGGTTCGCACCAAAGTTCGTAATCGCGGCAGTTAAGGCGCCAGCATAGGTCAATCTCTTCCATGTGTGCAAAGAACTCGGCATCCAAACCGCCTTCTTTTTTATATATTGCGGTGCGGCATAGCATGCAAGCCCCACTCGTCCAAAGAACTTTTGCTGGAGTATCGTATTGAGCATGGTCTTCTGCCACATAACTCATTATTCGTCCACGACAGAATGGATAACCAAGAGCGTCAATATATCCGCCGGCAGCACCCGCATGTTCGAAAATATCAGGTAGAGCGGGGTTATGTATTTTATCTTCATGCCTATGCCACGAAAGAATCTTGGGTTGTACGGCTGCAACATTGCTATGGCTGTCGGCAAACTCGATTAATGATTCTAACCAATGAGGTGCAACCTCAACATCTGAATTCAGCAGAACTACATACTCTGATTCAATACAATCTATTGCACGATTATACCCTTCGGCAAAGCCATAATTTTTATCGAAACAGATAAGTCGGACAGTAGGAAATTCGTGCTGAAGATAATCTACCGAATCGTCGGTAGAACCATTGTCGGCAACTACTATCTCACAGTCGGGCAGGGTGGTACGTTCAATTAGAATGGGCAAGAACTTACTTAACCATTGTTTCCCGTTCCAATTTAGTATTACAACAGAGCACTTCATAGGTTAATCTTTTAAATTTGTTCTGGTATTTTCAGGAACGTCGTTGGGAGTCCATTTCCAACGGTTATGCGTCCAAAGCCATAACTGAGGTTGCTCGAGGATATTTTTCTCCAATATTTTCGAATATTTGCTGACTATTTCATATTCGGCTGCATCTTTCGAGTTCTCCGACAAAAGAATAGTATCCACATTATAATATCCACGTTTTGGCGATGTTATGTAGAAATAGAATACCGGATAATCGAATTTGCGGGCAAGAATATCCGACCCGTCGAGAAAAGCAGTAGGCTGATTGAGAAAGGTTGTCCAGAAGTGCATGTTGTTGGGTGATGGTTTCTGATCCGCCACCATACCATAGATGGTAATAAGAT
The DNA here is from genome assembly GCA_017450605.1 of Paludibacteraceae bacterium. Lineage (GTDB taxonomy): Bacteria > Bacteroidota > Bacteroidia > Bacteroidales > Paludibacteraceae > Colicola. The sequence goes on from JAFSTG010000057.1 coordinate 28,589, forward strand.
TCTCTTTGCGGCGTGAAATAATGGTGCGCAGAATTTTATTCTTGTCGGCACAAATACCACCTACTTTCTCACGCAGTTTCTCCATCAGTCGGTTAACACTCTCGTTTTTCTGTTTGCGATATACACTACATTCTGTTATACCTTGGTCTTTAACATGATGGTGAATAGAACACATCCATTCCCAGCAACCCATGTGACCTAACATTATAATCGAACTCTTGTACTTGAGATTCAGTTCTACAAGTTTTTCTACTCCGGTGAAGTGTACCCGCTCTTTCAGTTCGCTAATAGTTATGCGGTAGGAATAGATTATTTCAGCAAAGACGTTGCAAAATTGGTGATATATTTTTTTTTCTAATTGCCTGTACTCATTGGCATTGAGGTTAGGAAATGCATTCCTTAAATTCTTTATCACTATTTTGCGACGATACCTTATTATATGGTAGATTAGAGGAAATAACAAATAATCTGCCACAAAATACAGAAAATTAAGTCCGGGCTTTGATAATATTCGAAATAGGAAATCCATTTTATAGAGTTTAGAGTACTGTGCGTTACTATTTAGAGCTAAAAAGATTCGTTAGTAATTAGTACAAGACGAGTCAGAGTCTTCTTGTCTCTGTACTTTTCACCTCTATTTTCAGTCTTCGTCGTCGTAGATTCCTATTGACTTGCCATACTCAAACTCACCTTCCAAAATGAGATGAATCTGTTGGTCGGTAAGGATAATTTCGTTTGCCACAAGGTCATTTTTTACATAGTCGAACATGTCTTGTTCGTCGATTTCTGCTTCTGTTGCCTCGTCGTCTTCAACCAATCCCTGCGACTCGTAGTAGTCGTAAATAGAATCGAGCACGAACTGTACCGTGTCGTCATCCATGCCGTTTTGATCAGTTTTAGGAATGAAGTCTAAGATAAAGCGAATAGCCTCTGATTCGTCGAAAACAAGCTCTTCGTAATTGTCGTTCATAGCAATTATTATTTTATAGATTAGTAATTTATAAATTGTATCAATATTAAATTGTATTTCTGTTTGCAAAGTTATAGTATTTTTTGTAATTTTGCAAATCAATAGGAAAAATGATATGATATGAAAAACCTTATTCTACGATCTCTATTCGGTGCATTATATGTTGCCGTGATTATATCATCAATATTGTTGTTCGAGCAATGTCAGTACTATTTCCTAATTTTATTTTCAGTATTTACGGTGTGGGCTGTTGCTGAACTGCATAATCTACTTCATTCGCATCTATTGCTTAAGGTGTTGAGTTGCTTAGCATCTGTTGTATTAATAGCTGTTGTTTTGTCACAATCGGCATCATTATTTTCTTGGCTTAACGATGCAATGCCCTACTTGAAGAAGACTTATCTTGCAATTATTATTGCAGGTATTGTCGCTGAAATTTTTGTGAATACAAAAGCAAACGTCAACAATCATATTGAAAATTGGGGACATCTGCTGATAAGTCAGGTGCTTGTAGCGGCTCCGTTTGTTACTATGATTCATATTGTGCTCGAGCATCATGCAATGCATTTACTGTTTCTCTTCATCGTAATATGGCTAAACGATACCGGCGCCTATTGCGTTGGTTCACTTTTGGGCAAGCATAAAATGATACCATCAGTCAGTCCCGGTAAGAGTTGGGAAGGATTGCTTGGCGGGGCAGTGTTTGCTATGGCAGGAGCTTTGCTTTGGCAACATCTCGGACTTGTAACTCTCACCGGCATGCCTATTATCGTAACAACGTTAATAGTTGTGGCAGCCGGCACATTGGGTGATTTGACAGAGAGCCTTCTCAAGCGCACCGTAGGAGTAAAAGATTCTGGACACTTTCTGCCCGGACATGGAGGTATTCTTGATCGCTTTGACTCAATGCTTCTTGCTACAGCGGTCTATTCGTTGCTTCTAATGTAGCAAGCTAATCTTAATAAACTCCGGCTAAATAGTTTTGGTATTTTTTTATTTTTTTCTTGTGAACTATTGTGTGTTCACAAGATTTGTTATACCTTTGTACGCACAAACGGTAAGCATCGTTTATACTGTTTGAAATCTCGTTACCTTTAAACATTAAACCTTAACAATCATGTATTTAACCTTTCACTATATCTTTGTTCGAAGATTTATCAGGTATTGACATTTTGTTTATTGCCGCTTATTTTGTTTTCGATGCTGAACATTTTTTCATTCACACTCGCTAATTCGATTGAATAACTCATCGAATTAGGGGGCTTCGTCAAGGTATAGTAAACGAACTAAACTTTCCCGCTATATTAGTTAAAAAATCGTATAAAGTTAAA
>JAFSTG010000004.1 GCA_017450605.1 Paludibacteraceae bacterium
CCAGAAGGAGTAAATAGTATTGGGATATTAGCTTTCGGGGGATGCCATCAACTGCAGTCTATATGTTTGCCAAGAAGCGTGATAGAAAGTAGATGAGCCGATATGCGTTATCCTTGTAGGGAGCGCGATACATCTTAGGTTTTCACAATTTTCAAACGCTTGATGTCCTAAAAAAGATACATTTTCAGGAATTATCATGTATGAAAGATTTATACAATCAATAAAAGCTCCCCATTCGATACGCTCTACGCTCGTTGGAATCTTAACAGATATTAAATCTTTGCATGAAGAAAAAGCTGCTCTTGCAATTATAACGACACCATTAGGAATTTCATAAGTCCCCTGAAAATCTTTAGGACATTTTATCAATGTTTTGCGGTCGTCAGAAAACTCAACTCCATATTTATCGAAATATGACATAATTGCTTAGTTATTTAGTTTCTGTCATGTAAATATGTTTATAACTAGTTTCTCCGCATTTATTTTCTTTTACTTTGGTAATACAGAAAGAAGTATTTGGTAAGAAATTTACTTGATTTTCTCCTCCATGATTGATAATGCGGTATATACAGCGAGCATTGGTTTGCAACTTCGGCAACGTTTTGATTATATACCTATTAGTATCTTGTTCCCAATTGTCAGTCGTTGTAGTCAAACTATATGTTATAGTGTACTTTTGTCCGAGAGCAAAATTGACTTTGTCTTCAGAAACACAGAAGCGATATAATGTACAACCTTCAAAGATTGGAGCTTTCTCGATAGCAGAATAAAGACATTTCTGCATTTCTAAGACCAGATTTGGAACTCCATCATTATAATTATCATCTCTGAAATAACCAGACATGTCAGCAATAAATAATCGCAGCATTAACAACTCAGAATCCGACAAATTGAATTCCTTAATAACATTTGTGTACTTTTCTCGATTAGAACAAATGTCATCATACATTCTGTGAAACCGATATTGCTTCAGAAAGGAAAGTGGGTCGTCCATATCAAATGGTTGCATACCGTACTCTTCATTCCACATAAACTCAGGGTCATTTTTGTGAGTTTCACAATATTTTGTTTCTTCTGCGAGGAAGTATTCTATAGGTTTTAAAGAATTCATGTTTTTGCTTCCATCCAAATATTCATGTATAATTGTGTATGTGTTTAACGTATATCAATTATTCAAGACATGGGATGTTGAGGTCAATATTATTGTCTGCATAATAACCTTTTGCTACAATCCTTATTGAGCCCTTGCTATTTAATAAATAATTAGCGATATCCTTATCTTCTATAATAACAAAACATTTTTTGTCCTCATCCGCCTCTTCTAGAAACACCGATTTTTTACGCAAATATTTTCCTTTTGCATCATAAAAGCCAACTTGAATTTCTCTGCTATTGTTACTGAAACAATTATATCGCTCGTTTAGTGTAACAAATAGCACACTACACCCATCGCATGTTCCTATCTCAATTTTTGAATCTTTATATTTATAGTTAATAAAGGCTGGCTTATTTAGCATTTCATCAGTTGGGTGTACTTCTTTAACCCATTCTTGCCCCAAAGCAGTGATTGCGGACAATAGAGATAAAGAAAGTGTAATTATTCGTTTCATTGTAGTGTAAAATATTAAGTTTTTAGCGTTGTGCTTTTGATAAGTTCATAATGGACGGTATCACTGATAATGTGATTGTTTTCTACGTTCATATTTATCAATGTTTGCCATATTACTAAGAATTTAACCATTCAATATATTAATCCACCTCACCTTCAAGTTTCTACAGAACTGATATGTGCCTTTTTAACATCGAAAATATAGAAATTACTTACTACTGCATTCTATCAAATATACAAAGTCTTTAATCTTTTTTACTTTTGAACTTAACTTTTTACCGCGCACGCTATTACTATCTGCTAGTTTTAAGTTATAGCCGGACGCGTCCAACATACTATATAAATATGAAATTTTAACTGCATAATTGGCATTCTCAGCTTCAGCATGCTTAGCACACACGACACCAATAACATCTCCGACTTCGTTAAATAGCGGTCCTCCACTATTACCTGGTTGAACAGGGGCAGAAATTTGATACATAGCTTCGTCTCCCTTATATCCTGTTGAAGAACTGATAATTCCGTCCGTCAACTTTACTTCCTTTCCCATAGAAGATGTCAGTGGATATCCTAAAACAAATATATCATCGCCGACATCTACCGCCGCTTTCCCTATTGTATAAGGAATCTTTCCGAAACTTTCAAAATCCGAGTCTACAATTTTGATTACAGACAAATCGTGCTCTTTGTCAGATGTTAACACGTAGCCTTTATACGACTTTTCCATATCTCCATTAATACCTTTTACCCTAATTGTCTTTGCGCCCTTAGTGACATGATTATTAGTAACAACATATCCGTCAGCAATAGCAAAACCAGTACCAGACCATTCTGCCCTCTGATATTGTTCCATATCTTCTACAGCAGGGTAATCTCTAATAAACTCATATAGGACAAAGAAATTGTACCAATTATTTTTCCCTGTCTCTAAACGAAAATCAAATGAATTCGGGTCTTCCAACGTAACTTTACCTTCAGAAGAGTAATTGGTATCTTCACTTCTTTTTACAATTGCATAATTGTTAGAGTTACCTATCTTTACAAATTTATTTACCCATGCTCTATTAGTCCCATCTACACAAAATGACCAAAACTCATTCTCTCCTGGATTAACTCTTGCTACCGCATAAAACTCAGAGTTCGTACTATTCAAACCGTAAGAATTTGGATTGTCTCTATCCTGATAATAGTTCTTGTCGGTTACATAATAAATACCTTCTATTGGATCAAGGTTTGAAGCATTGGCATCAAAGTATTCAATAAAATCTTTTCTGGTCGGATAAAACATTGGGCATTCCACTGTTACCTGTGGCAAATCTTGCCATATCAACTTTCCTTCTCCATCATAATAATAAAATAAGTATAATGTTTTTTTCGATAGTTTGTCGCTAAAAATAAAAACATTATCATCATTCGGATTGCTACAAAAAAATTCATACACAGGACGCACAACTTCTTTGCCATTTCTATCTATAAGACCCCATTTCCCATTTAAGCGTGCAGGCGCTAGGCCATTCCTAAAAACACCTAAATCTTCATACTTCGCACTTATAACAACTTTACCTAGTGAATCTATCGTTCCATATTTACCGTCTTGTTTAATTGCGGCTAAACCATCATCTTGAAAACTATAAAAACCATCACAATTTAGGTTACATATTTTATTACCTGACTTATCTATTAAACACTCTTCTCCATTCAAAATAACGGCAGCTCTGTTATTAGTGAAATCAGAAATTGTGCTATCAACATTTAACACACATTTCCCTCCCTTATCAATAAACATATGACGACTGCCTTGACGAACTCTAGCTAATCCGTCTTCGGTAAAAACACGAGCAAAATCATATATGGTATCAATAACTAAATTTCCTTGATTATCCATATACCCCCATTTGTCCCCTATTTTTATTGCGCATAAACCACTTCGGAAACCACTTAAGATACTATCACACTCATAGCCTATCATTTTACCAGTTCGATCAGTCATGAACCATTTCCTATTGAATTTTTCTACACAGATGTATGTATTATCACCATCCTCATTAACCCAGGCTGAATAATATATTGCAGGAACTATAAGTTCACAATCGCTATTCATAATTCCACTGGCCATAAGTCCACTAAAATCAATGTCCTCACCCCAAGAAAGATAGCTATAAATTAAAAACAATCCGTCCACAAAATTACGAACTGTTTCTATACTATCTACAATTTCATTCTTGATATTTCCGCTCTCATCTATCAGATATCTTTTGTCACCTACTTCTACATAGCACACCCCACTCGAAAAATATCTGTTGGCATCGTCGTACTGAGGTTCAATAACTATCTTCCCTTCTGAATTTATAAAACCATATTTCTCTCCCACCAAAATCCTGTAAAGACCTCTTGAGGCACTATTCGAATTGTCCTTGGAACATGCTATTAAAGTAAGCAAGATAAATGTAATAAACGAAAAATAAGTAATACGATGTCTCATTGTTTCTCAATTTTTAAAATTAATTAAATATAAATTAGGCTGTAAAGTTACAAAAAAAAATATGGATTATGCAAGAAAAAAATTCTTTTTTAACTAATACATAGTGTTTCAGTTAAATTATAAGCATTTTCTAGAATTATTCATCATAGCAACCGCATATTTCCCAAAGTCGACCTCGTGGGTTTGGAATAATATAAACAAGTTCTTTGGCTCGGCTATGACTAAGCTGCAAAGCAGATGTACAATAATGCTCCTGTGCGGCAGATTCTACACCAAAAATTCCATCACCCAATTCAATCACATTGAGGTAAACTTCGAGGATGCGTTCTTTGCCCCAGAACAACTCTATGAGCGCAGTATAGTACGCCTCAAAGAGTTTGCGGGTATAAGTGCGAGCAGGTGTGCAGAAGACATTTTTGGCGGTCTGCTGCGATATGGTGCTACCACCCGCAACGACACGCCCCATGCGTTTGTTGCGATAAAAAGCATCTACCATATCGTTATACGAGAAGCCGCCATGCTCATAAAAGTGTGAATCTTCTGCCTCTATTACAGCACTGATGACATCCGGAGAGATTTTCTCAATCGGCACCCAATCGTGCTTTAGCACGAGACGTTCGCCTTTGCTGAATGCTTCGGCTTTTCTGATAAGCATGAGCGGGGTGAACTTCACCGGAGCAAAGCGATAGATGATCACCATCGCTATGCTCGAAGCGAAGAAGAGAGCTACGCAAACAGCGCAGAATTTAACGAAGCGCTTTACCATGGTCATCAATCAATGTGCCGAAGCGGTCAGAATACTCTCCAAAAGAAGCGAAGAACACATGTTTGGTCTGTGCCTCGATAGAGTGGAACAGCGGTGGGGTTAGCACATGATAGTGCTTATCCATCAAGCCACGCTTGTTATTGTAGTCCACGTAGATATAGCAATCTGTATCTTCGTAGATGTCCTTATCGTCTTTGTCCTTGCGATGCGTGTTATAAGATAGTTCCTCAATGCTCTTGTAGATAACATGATAAACGAGTTTCCCATTATAGTCAAAAAGGCGCTGGATGCCGTTATGTTCGGTAGCAATTAAGCCCTCGGACCAATCTACCTCTATAGCCTTATAAGCTCCTTTCAGGACTGGCTTAAGGTCAAAATCGTAAACAATACATTCTTCTCCCAATTTGGTATTATAGAGACGTCTATTGTAATTGGTTTCCACCTTTGAGTAAATAGGTTCTAGCACCCAATTCCCTGCTGTGTCAAGCAGACCTACATGCTCATAATCTACATTAAGAACAAGGGTGTTGTTGTAAAACAAATACTCGTACTGATTGCGGGCTGTCAGACCTGTAGCATTGACCAGAGTTCCATCACGGCGGAAGATGAAAAGTGAATCATGCCTGGACATGATGCCGCGGTCGCATGAGAACTCCCATGCTTTATCGTAATCGAGCGGCGTGATAAGTTGGGCATTATTCAGATTGATGAATGCCCGACGGTGGTTCTTGGCAAGAATAGCGATTGTGTCGCCACGCGTCACATGAAGCCATTCGATGCTATCCACCAATATCTCTCCGGTCTCCGGATTGTAGATGTGAGCGCCATGCTTGTAACGCAAGCCGTCACGACCAATTTCCTCTCCATACAAGCGTTTCTCGATGGCTTTAGGAGCGGTTTTGAAACTACGACTGAAGGCTAGGCTAATGGCAATAAGGATAACAGGTAAACAAACGAGCATAACTCGTGATGAGGTTGAACGAGCCTTCCAGAAGGCTACAAAGCCCGTCCACACACGGACGAAGAATGAAGAAAAACGGTTCATAACTATTACATTTAATTTCGAATTTCGATGCAAAGTTACACGTTTTTCTATGCGTATGCAAGCAAATCGCGGGCGGATGTATGAAATAGAAAATAGCGTGTATGAAGTTACTCCACACACGCTATTTCATACAGAGGACTTGTGCTATTTTGCCCAAACAATAAAGCTGATGTTCTTAATCTTGCGAGGATCCCACAGCCCCATTTTGGTGCCGTTTCCGTAGGCATCCATCGACCAGCCCATAGCGCTGCTGCTTCCGACAAGGTAAATAGCATTGGATGTTCCAATATCAATGAGTGCATGGGCGAAATCGTGCATGGATTCAATCGTCTGTGTTTCGACCACTACAATATGTCCTTCCACATCGCATAATGCACGGCGAATAGCCTTGCTCTTTAGTTCACTCTCTACCAATTTCCCATTGTCAACAAGTGGGTACTGCCGGAAGAAATCGCCATTTTCATTGGTGGCTTTCTCAAAGAGTGGCGAGTTATCTGCCACTCCAACAGTAACTTCGCCGTTGATAATCGCACAATAGCCGCGTTTGCTCAAACCCCAACTGAGAGGTTTTCCATGCAGGACAAACGCTCCGACAATCTTTCCATTATCTGCGCGAACATCTGCAGCTTGGAAAAAGAGAATGCTGCTCTCGCGATTGTCGGCTATCTTATAGCCAATTTCCAGATGAGGCGTGCTATTAAGCGGAGCATATACTCTCAATGGGATGTCATTGATAGATATATCCTTTGTAACTGTCCCGATGGTTCTGATGGTATCTATTGATGCAAACCAATTAACCAACGGATGAGGTTGGGCAATAGGCTGCTCCTGCTCGAACAAACCCGGTTCATCCGGTTTGTCGGAAGCTTCCGGCCATTGCCACCAAACGATGAGACCAATGACGGTAATCACACCGACAATGATAGCGAACAGACGCCAAGGGAATGGTGTTTGGGGCGGCTTTTGATTACCTCCAATAACACGGATTTCGCTATCCAATATGTTTTCTTCTTTCATCATAGTTTGCCGTTTTCAATCAATTCTTTTAGTGCTTTAAGTGCTTCCTTGCTGGCTGAGAGAGTGTAGCGGTTCTGTTGATTGTCCACAAGGATGAGTTGTTGCTTGGGCACGTGAATGTAATAAACGTAATTGAGGTTGATAATAAGACTTTTTCCTATACGGACAAAGTTCTGACTGAGCTCGGGCAGTTGATCGGCAATCATGCGTTCAATTTGCCCTAACTGAAAAGTAACCAACCTCATCTCGCCTCCCGTCTGAAAGAAATTACAATAATTTCCATCGGACGAAATATAGAGGATATGACGTGCCGCTACACGTAGCAGGTCATTCGACGTCGATATGATCAAATGTGTGTTGGTCATAATTGCAATTGCGGTGCAAAGGTACTGCTTTTTTTGCGAGATATGCAAGTTTTTATGCCGGATTTGTACCAAATATGCGTCTAAATGTATGAAATCATTCATCATTCGAAAAACTTCTTCTAAAAAGTAGCACCAATGCACCCTCGCGTTAGGGATTGGAAGGGCTATGGTATTAGGAACTAATGCGGAACTTGTGAACCCCTGCAAAGCCCGACCGACGTAGCTCTGGAGAGAATGATCTGCAGAACTATGGAGGGAACGCCCAAATGAAAACAGTCGGACAAAATACTACGATAGCAGTCATGCTGACGAGCAGGATGCCCGCCATCCGGAAGAGCCTGCGACCGGTCTGAAAAAAAAATGGAGGACTAAGCCTCCAAATTCATTTCATGAGCGGGTTCGGGTTGCGCTTTGTTTTGCCCTGTGCGCGGGCTGCAAGCTCAGTAAACACAAGGCAATTCAAGCCGTAAACTTTCCAGTACTGCTCGTTATCTCCGGCGAGCTGAAGGGAAGTGTGCCCGGTGACGAAACTCCATGTGAGACATGATGGTTTGGCAGGATGAGAGGATGGACTCCAGCTGCTCTTCTGTGCAGCGAACGAGGATTTGTTGAAAAAAGAAGAAAGTGTAATTTGACTTATAGGTCAAATTGCAGGCTAAAAAAAGTTGATATAGTGTCAATAGTTTTCAGAAAAGGAGAAACAAAACTCGTATAATAAGTGTTAGAAAAACTAACACAAATTACACGAGTTTTTTAGACGTTAAATGCAATTAACTCAACCTTTCCACATCAGATAATCATTCCGTTAAACGGCAGACAAGAAATTAATGAATAATTAATTTTAATTCTTGTTTTTTGTACATGAACCGTAATGAATTAAATTTGTCATTAATTACCATTTATGATAATTTACGTAGGAAAGTTTAATTAACTCAACCGCAAATTAGCCGCTGCTTTTATTTTTTCCAATTGAATTTGTAGGCGACGCCGATGGTGGCGCTATGCTGGCGGATATCGAAGGCTGTTTTGACGGTGGAGCCTTCTTTGTTGGCATCGATGTCGATATCGCGGTTCCAATCGTAGCGGAGGTAGAAATTAAGCGAGTTGTTGGCATCGAGTTTCCATTTCAGTCCGACAGCAGCCTTAACGGCAGATATATAGTTACGACCGTTATTATAGTATTTCTGATAGTCGGTAGCATTGCAGGTGTGGATAAGTTCGGTCCACAGATACGGGGTAAGAGGCTGAGAGGCAGCTTTATATTGTAGTTGCAGGCGGTATCGCATATCCCATGCGTATGCAGGTTTCTCGTAAGTATTTGGTTCGTCGGTGCGTATATTGAGCACTGCCCGTTCGCGCAGAGAGAGTGTGAAACGCTGGTGCATGCCGAGTTTCACCTGCTCGGTGAGTCCGAAATAGACGCGGTGGCGGAGAATCTTGTTGACATCGGTGGTTGACCCTATCTTATTGGTTCGCACGCGCAGAGCGTAAGCGGCATGTGCATGCAGGTAGCCGCGTATGATATTAACATCGGTTTCGAAGTAGGTGTTAGACAGTCGTACTTCAGCAGTTGGCATGAGGTTGAAACGCAGTTCTTCACCGACGGAGAGAGTTACGCGGTTGAGTTTGAAGTTGAAGTCGGCAGCCGTACGAATCTGCACAGCGGTGAGTGTAGAGTCTTGCAGCTGAGCATAATCGGTTGCGAGGAGGTGGAGAGGTAGCAGCATTGCTGCTATCAGATACCCTATTTTTTTCATACGCAGTAGTCTATTTAAACTTAGTTATCAAGTCGATAGTATTTGTTTCGCCTTTGCCGAGCGGGTACGTCATTTTTATGTATGCTACATCGCGAAGGAAGTCGATATGTCCTATTTCGAGGTCGAGCACTTTCAGTCCGGTGCGTGCTTCGAGGTCAGCAATGAGTTCCTGTCGGCGCTCAGGCACGATATTTTCTATTTTCTCGTAGAGTATGATTTTGGTTGAGGTGCGCCGGCGGTTGAACCATAGTTCGAAGGCAGCTGCAAGCACTATAAGCATAATGTTGGCAAAGAGCAGTTGGTGCCATGCCAGTTCGTCGGCTTTAAGCGAGAGTGAGTTGATAACCGACTGTGCGATAATGATAAACAAGTAGGTCATTTCGCGGATAGGTACTGTCTCGGTGCGATAGCGTATCATGCCGAAGATAGCGAACAAACCGAGAACGAAGCCTGTTTGAATATCGAGTATCTGCATGAGCCAAAGCAGCAGGAACATCGCACTTGAGAAGAGCATGAAGGTAACATAGTAGTCGCGACGACGGCTGACACGGTAGTAGATAAAATAAATTATTATCCACGACATCACGAGATTGAACAGGAACATAAGCGGCAGCGTTATCAAGTTGTCGCTCAAACCGATAGCATCGGCTATGTTATGCATGAGGTAGGATATACTATCGCTTCTGCCATATTGAGCAGCGATGGTAGGGTCGTAGTCGGTAAATTCCAACGTGGGATTGGCTAAATCTACTTGAGTCATAAATTTATTGTATTAGTTTGTTGATACTACGTATTTTTTTCTTGAACCGGTTTTGTTTCACTTGGTGGTTGGTAAGTGCGGTACCGATGCAGTACTTACTTATTTTGAGCGGTTTGACACGGAGTTGGTTCATTATTGAGAGCATCGGAGATGAGCAGTTGCCATCGCGTTTGAGTTCAACGATTACGAGTCCGGGCAATGCTGTCTCATTGTCGTTTCGCAGGTTAGTCCACACAAGCGACATATCAATTGTCAGTCGTTCGGTTTTAAGGTGGTTGACAAGCGTGATACGACTGAAGCGTGTGCGTAGTGCCTGAGAGATCTGCTCGAGTGAATACCAGCTTTTCTGAGCTATGAAGTCTCGCATCTCGCCGGTAGCATTGTCGAGCGAGAGTGAGGGGATGGTCATACGTTTCTTTTTTGTTCTGCCCTTGTTGTTTTTTCGTTTTATCTCAAGGAAGTTGAGGTTGGAATCGACATATTGGCGAACCCGTATTTTTTGTCGCACGAGGTGCCGGTCGTGATGTCGGATATACATCTCGAGGTCAGGCGTATCGAAATAGATAGTGTCGTATTGGGCTATACGCTTGCCGTTTATCTCTTGTGCATAGTACTCGGCTTTAGCTAATTCGAGTAATTGCGGCAAAAGGGTGAGCGGCATAGCAAACTTAGTATCGACGCGGTTCATTAGTTTGACACTCTCCATGTCGGCGAGTGTTATCGGCTCGAATGCTTGTAATATGTCGGCTATATCATCCACAATATTATTGTTTGAAATGCACCATGTATGCAGATCGGATTAGTCGCTGAAAGCGTATTCGAAGACTTTGACAGAGAAAAGTTTGCCGTTGGGGAGATAATTGTATTGTTTAGCCTTAGTGCCGTCGGCATTATACTCATAGCGTTTGATACGTGAAGGTTTGTTTTTGTCGTTATATTCAACCTCTTCGGCTATCAGTCCGTTGGCTGCATATTTATACGTTACGCGCCAGCGCTGACCATACGAGGCATACTCTGTCTCTTCGATTTTGCGTCCCTCACTATCATAGACGGTAACTCGGTCGAGCCAACGTGTTTTTGTTTTGTCGTCGGTATTCCATTCTTTGACTGTCAGGTTTTTACGCTTGGCACGTTTAGCCAAGGTTTCGGGAGAGACCGATATATCTTCTTGCGCTACTTGCTGTGAAAAACAGGTTGCAGGAGCTGCCAAAAAGATGGCAAACAACAGGATTATTGTATTTTTCATAAGAAAAGGATTTTTAATGCTTTAATGATTTAATGATTCAATGATTCAATGATTTAATGATTCAATGTTTCAATGATTTAATGCTACCATGGTCTGCCGCCACCGCCACCTTGACCGCCGGGTCCTCCGCCATTCGACGAGCCGTATTGTTGGGCGCTGACTGAGGTAGTAGAAGAGCCGTTGGAGAGTGTGTAGGAGGTGCCGGAGGAGAGACCTTCGCATGTAATCAGCACAGAAGAGCCGCCGTTCATACCTCCATGTCCGCCCCACCCTGATGACTGAGATGACGAGTTATATGCTGCGGGAATGGTGAACGATGCCAACGAAGTAGTTCCGCTTGACAGCGAGACGGTATTACCTGCGCTGACTGACAGTGAGCCCGTAACATAGGGCTGGGTGGACTGCGATGATGAAGGAGTAGAGTTGCCTCCGCCTACAGCGAGCAAAGCACCGCCGGTGAAGTAAACGCTGTAGTTCTGTTCTTCGTTGGCATCTAATCCACATTCGGGTGATGACGTACCAAACGCCATGGTTGTACCACCTTTGATATATAGATTGCCGTTAGCATCGAGTCCGTCGTTGCCTGTGGAGATAGCGGTTATTGTCCCACCTGAGATATTCATGTGGCTGCCGGAATTGATAGCGTCGTCGTAGGCAAGTACATAGACTGTGCCGCCGCTTATATTGAGTACAGCCTTACTCTCTATACCTTCCGACTCACGTCCGGGAGTGGTAACACTGACTGTCCCGCCAGTTATTTCGAGGTTGCCATACGCCTTTATGCCTTTAGCGCTGGTACCTGTGGTAGTAACGGTGAGGTTTCCATCGGTCATTATGAAATAGTCTTCGTCAACCTGCACACCATCATCTACGGCTTTGATGGTTATGTCGCCACCGTTGATTATCACGGCATCGTTGGTATGAATGCCATCGTTGACATTGGAGGTGATATTGAGTGTTGATGAGAAAATACGGATGTAGTCGTCGGAAGCAAAGGCATGCTTGTTGTTACCCGTGATAGAGAGTGAGCCATCGCCGCTAACAAGCACCTGACCCTCAGAGAAAAATGCGCCTTTCTGGTCTTCGGAGTTCAACTCGTCGTTATATCCCTTAGTATCGGCAAGGCTGTTTGTACCTAAAACGACGACATAACACGACTTGGTGCATTGGTTGTTGATAGCAGGACCATCGCTGCAAGTAAGAGTCAGACCACTAAGCGACATTTTATATTTATAATCGCTATAGATTTTGAACTGCCCTGTTCCGCTGCCAGAGAGTACATACTCTACATATTTAACAGTTGAAGTAACTGTAACATAGCCATTAGAGTTAGTTATCTCTACTCCGTCAACATTTCCTTCGATAGTTGCAGAAGCACCATCCCAAACAATAGATATTTGTGTATTCCATGTTTGAGAAGCGACATAATCGTCTTCGGAATCGGCATAATCGGTTGTAGAGGAAGGCGTTTCAACCGTAGCGTTATTACATGCTGTTACCAAGGGCAGCAAAAACACAAAAAATAATTTCTTAAGTTTCATACTATGCAAAATTTATACACTTTTTTGTCATCGGAGAAACAAAAGTCGTACCAGACTTAACAAAAAAGCGTGCAAAATTATTTAATTATGGCTAAAATGCAATATAATTACGCCCAAAAAAGCATAATTATACAACTTAATAAGGAATATTGCAAAGTTGAAAGAAGGAAGAAAAAGAAATTCACACAGATTGCACAGATTGCTCTGATGAAACGGATTTAAAATTTTTTAATGGTGAGTTTTTTTAATGGTGATGCTACGCTTAATGGTGAAATTTTTAAATGGTGAAAATGGTGAAAATGGTGAAAATATAGAATGGTGAAAATATAGAATGGTGAAAGTACAAAGTTCGTACTATTAGTTTGCAAAATAAACAACTTAAAAAATCAATATAACGGAATATACAACAACACGTTAGTTAGACTTTGTTCCTATCATCTTCCTGTCATGTTCCTGTCATGTTCCTGTCATGTTCCTGTCATTGACTCTCTTTTACTCGTTGAGGATGGCACGATTTCACCCTCATTTAAAGGCAAAAAAACAATTCAAAAATGATGAAAATTCTAAAATAAAAATGAAGAAAACTCTAAAATAAATTCAAACGCCCGATTTGGGTTAAATAAGTTTAGAGAGGTTGTCGTAATAAGTAGGAGAGACAGGGATAGGAGGCATGCCGGCAACGTCGAGCTGAGCTATAATTATACCCTCTTTTTCGCGACGAAGTGCGCGTACATGACGAGGGTTTACGTAATAGGAGCGCTGGCAACGTATTATGCCATAGCCGGCAAGCATATCTTCGATAGAACGCATGGAAGTACGCAGCAAATACTCCTTAACAACATTGTCGGCTACATAATGGATATTGACGTAATTCTCTTTTGCCTCGATATATAGAAGGGCATCGGCAGCAACCACAACCTTCAGTTTACCTACCTGATCGGTAAAGCGTATGAGCGAACTTTCGTCGGCAGGAATATCTAACTGCTTACCATAATGGTAATAGAGAATCGACAGAAAAGCAAAAGGATAAGAAAGGATAAGCAGCAAACTGCCGAGCGACTTACCTGCAGCCTCGAAGTAAGGATACTCGCCGACTGAGATAAGCGACATATACATGCCTACGAAAAGTGAAAGGACTAACATCTCAACTAACCACCACGTTATATACCAAAAGAATGAATGTGGCACCCTGCCGCGAAAAATGTAAAACAGCGTACGAGATAGCGCGGTAACAAACAGCACTATACACGTAACCATTGTAATATTGAAATAGAACATGTCGCGGCTTGTTGCGATAAAAGCAGATATCGACTCAGGCTCATAGAGAAGCACAAAGCCGAGAAAGAACAATGGTTCGACGATAAAGAACACCAACTGAGTGGTGTATTTATAAAAAACTGAAGGAAGCGACTGCATAAACGAGTTTTTTTTAATCACATCAAGTGATGTTACCAATTCAGAAAGCAGCAAATTTCGTACCATTATTTGCGATTTAGTCAACAAAAAGCAGATTTAGTCAAAAATTCGGCTGTATTGTCACATTTATTTGTCACATGAAACGGGCAGTTGTAATTTTGCGGCAGAAAAAGCGGAGAGAGCTTAGAGGATTTAGATGCTTAAGATGCTTTAGATATTTTAGAAAGAATATTAAGGAACTTATATATAACTTGAAACTTATAAAAAACTTGAAAAGATATGAAAAGCGAAAGAACAACAATGCTTGGTTTTGGCGATTCGATATTGAAGAATATCGTCGTAAACAAAACCAACGACAACTACAGATATGTAGTGTCGGATTTCGACATCAGCGAACATCTGTTCAGGCAAATGAACATTCACGTTGTTAATTATGGTAAGATGGGATGCACCATCAGTATCGGCGAGCAGATAGTAGAATCGCATCTGAGCGACATCAAGCCAAAGAGCATAGCACTGCTTGAATACGGAGGTAACGACAGCAACTACAACTGGATAGACATAGCTCGCGAGCCGGAAGTTGACCATACGCCAATAACTCCACTAAAGAATTTCAGCGAGACATACAAAAAGATAATCAACGAGATATCTAACACAGGGTCGATACCTATTGTACTATCGCTTCCGCCTATCGACTCGGAGCGCTGCTATCAGTATCTGACGCGTAAGATGAACGATAATCAGAAAAAGAACGTCAAGCATTGGCTTAACAACAACATCTCGACAATCAATTACGGACACGAATTGTATAATCTTGAGACCCTAAAGATTGCACAACAGATGCTTGTTCCGTGGATAGACATTACTTCAATATTCCTCTCACACCGCAACTACACCGATTATATTTGTGATGACGGTCTGCATCCGAATGCGAAAGGGCAAGAGCTGATTGCTAATGCGATAATAAAGAAACTGAGAGTGGCTGTCTGAGACAGCCACTCTTTTTTATTACTATTGCTTTAGCAGGCAACAGGTTACATTGAGATGTGCTTGAAACTTATCACTTGAGACTTGCAACTTGCTACCTTATGATTTGTTTTGAAGTGTAACATCGACATGCGGATAAGCAAAGTTAATGCCGTGTTGCGGTAGTTCAGTGTAAATCCGTTTATTGAGTTGGAAAGTTACGTCCCAGAAATCCTCATTTCTAACGAATGCTCTTACTGCGAACGAAATATCGCTTGCATTTAGTGTTTTTAGTGCTACGAACGGGTCGGAGGCACCTTCGGTAGAAGAAGTCAGAATACGAGAGTCGTCTTTAAGAATCTGAAGCAGCAGGTCGATACACTGCTGTGCATCGGTGCCATACGCCACACTCACCACCATATCTATACGACGGATAGGCAAAGTCGAGTAATTATCGATAACACCATTAGAGAGAGCGCCATTGGGAAGTACCACCTCGCGATTATCAATAGTCTTGATTTTCGTACTGACAATACTGACACTTGTAACCGTGCCGGCAAAGCCCTGAGCAGCTATCCAATCGCCTACTTTGAATGGACGGAATACGAGTATCATTATTCCGCCTGCAAAATTCTGAACTGTTCCCGACAGAGCCATACCTAATGCCATACCTCCGGCAGCAAGTAATGCTGCAAGCGACGAGGTATCGACACCGAGTGTTCCTATTGTTATAATAATCAGAAGCAGAGAGAGTCCAAACGAGGTTGCAGACATTACGAAAGAGGCAACAGTGGGGTCGGTTTTGCGACGTTCGAAGCGTCGTTGCTGCATTTTCTTAATTCGCCGAATCAGCCATGCGCCGATGAAATAAATAAGTAAAGCAACCAACACTTTAATTCCAAACATAAGTGCCTGATGCCCAAGGTCGATGAAATAACCTTGCGGGTTGGTTTGCAGTTGCTGAATAGCATTCTCGGCATGAGCTTTTATCGAATCGTTGATTTCGGTAAGCGGTATTTCGGGGGTGGGAGTTGATTGTAGTAGATACATATTTTCTTGCGTGATTGTTTTGCGGCGCAAAAGTACAAAAATAATCCGCATTATTATCACAAAATTTCAAAATCAAGTAAAAATTATTATCTTTGCAGCGTCAGGAATCTGAAATCAGGAATCAAGAATCAGGAATCAAGAATCAGGAATCAAGAATCAGGAATCAAGAATAACAAATTATACATCATGACACAATCACTCTCACAACTTTTCAAGCAGGCTACTCAGGAGTTGCCTATCGAACAGATAGAATTAGCTGCATCGGGCAGTAATCGTCGTTATTTTCGTCTTAAAGGTGCGCATCAGTCGCTTATTGGAGTAATAGGCACATCGCAGGAAGAGAATTCTGCTTTTCTTTATATGTCGCGGCATTTTGCAAAGCAGGGGTTGAATGTTCCGCGAGTAATAATAGCGAGCGAAGATAAGATGTGCTATCTGCAAGAGGATCTTGGCGATACGTTATTGTTCGATTACATAGCCGACGGTCGCAAGACGGGTGTATTTTGCGAGGGCGAGAAGAAGATGCTTCGCAAGACGATGCGAGCATTAGCTCAGTTTCAGGTAGAAGGAGCTAAGGGTTTCGATTTCAGAGAGTGCTATCCTCAGCCTGAGTTCAACGAACGTTCAATAAAGTGGGATCTCAACTATTTCAAATACTGCTTTTTGAAAGCCACAGGATTAGATTTTCAGGAAGACAGACTTGAAAATGAATTCGACCGCTTAGCCAATATATTGCTGCAAGAGAAGTCGGACACGTTTATGTATCGTGATTTTCAATCGCGCAATGTCATGATAGTTGACGACAAGCCATATTTCATCGACTTTCAAGGTGGCAGACGCGGACCTGTATATTACGATGTAGCATCGTTTCTTTGGCAGGCGAAAGCCAACTATAAGCACGAGTTGAGGCATGAGCTGATAGGTGTTTATCTTGATGAATTGAGCAAGTACAAACCTGTCAACAAAGACGAGTTTATGCACACGTTGCAGCACTACGTTCTGTTCCGTCTGCTGCAGGTGCTCGGTGCTTACGGTTTTCGCGGTTACTTTGAGAAGAAGCCGCATTTCTTGCAGTCGATACCAGCTGCATTAGATAATCTGCGCCAATTGCTTAAAGGTGATTCTGTGAACGAGTACCCGTATTTGGCAGAGGTGCTCCGCAATATGACAGAGCTGAAGCAGTTCAAAGAGGCCAACGTGCGCAAACCTCTTGTTGTTAAAGTGTTCAGCTTTTCATACAAAAAAGGTATTCCTAACGACGACAGCGGCAATGGTGGCGGCTTCGTGTTCGACTGTCGTGCGGTGAACAACCCCGGCAAGTACGAGCGTTACACTTTCTTCACCGGATTAGACGAGCCTGTTATTAAGTTTTTGGAGGATGACGGCGAGATACTGCCGTTCCTTGAGAATGCGTATAACCTTGTAGATGCAAGTGTTAAGCGATATATCGACCGTGGTTTCCGCAACCTGATGGTATCGTTTGGGTGTACGGGCGGTCAGCACCGTTCGGTGTATGCTGCCGAGAAGATGGCAAAGCACATAAACGACAAGTTCGGAGTAGAGGTGCAGCTTATCCACCGCGAGCAGAACATCGAGACATCACTTCCGGCACGTGCAGAGTGAGTGCGGAGTTGCAGGGTGTGCGATAATAGCTAACAAATGTTTTTTCATTGAATATCTCGGTTGAATATGAAAAAAATAGCATTTTTTTTGATTAGCAGTATCCAATTACTGCTAATAGGTTGTTCGCAGAGTAAAGCAACCGAACAAATAAAAACTATTACATATCTGCAATGGGTTGAAGAGCACATCCCAGCGCCTGACACACTAAACGACAAGCAGTTAGCGCTTGAGGCAGCGCGTTTGACTGTTTCAATATGCAACGAAGAACAAGTGCAGCACATTTTCTATTCGACTGCAGAACGATTCGCTATTCCTCAATTTTCCGAATATGCAGACATGCTGAGAACCGGAAAAACCGACATTTGCGATAGAACGAAGGTTAGTTGTTTGGAACAACTGCTTCTTTATGCTGAAAATCATTTCTCAAAGACAAGTTACGAATATACATACATAGCATGGGCATTGACTCATCAAACCGTTGTAAGAGAGACTTTTCAAGAGCGGAAAAAGGTTTTCAGCCGATTGGCTGAAACTTTATACAAAACTGAGCCATCCGATAGAAACAAAGAATTATATTTTTACGGCAGATTATGGGACATACAAGGCGATGGAATATTCGGAGATCCAACAAGAACAGAAGAATTGATTGACTTGCTCGGAGAGATGGTAGAGTTTTACTCAGATTACCCTGACACAGAATTAAAAGCCGATTTGTTTGTTGAAACAGGACAAATTCTTAGATTAACGCTCGGATATTACCCGACATACTATTCTTGCATCGGGTTGCAACTACAAGAGACAGGAAAACTTTACGATTATTTCAATTTCGTTACCGACACCATACCTGTCGCTGACAGTCTTTCAATTATTATATCAACCAACTATTTCTGGAAAGAAGGCATACATACAGCCAAACGCTGTTGGCATCCGCAGCATCCCGATTACATGAGCGTGGAAAGCAGCTACGTACAAAATCATATTTACGGGGAGATATTAAGTAAGAACGAGAAAGCGATTATCACATATAGAGAAAATTTATGCAAATATTTTTCGGATTATTTTGGAGAGCAATCTCCCAGTACCGCATTGGCAAAATTGGACATGCACGCTGTAATCAGGGCGAAGGGCGACAAGTCGAGAGATTCTGAGTTCAATGCATTGAAAGATATAATAAGAGGATATATGCTTCCTGATGCTCGTGATCAGTATATCAATTTACTATCAAGCGAGATGACAGTTTTTATTGACGACAAATCCGCGTTAAGAAACTTGTATAAGGAAATAACACAAATTTTAAAGGACTATCCTGTTAAAGACCCTGCTCGCCAACTCTATATCAGAACATGCGAATCGAATCTGCAACGTCAAGGCGTGCTCGGCTACGAGAACGCTTTTAAGAAACTTCTCTTCGACTACGAATTTGCTGCAAGGAATTGCGTAACATGGGACATGGTAGCCATCGGTAAAGTACTTATCAACCAATCGCTAAGTCTTTTTTCAAACTACTTCGACGCTATTCGTATCGAACGTAAAGTTTTGCAAATGATAGAACAACTTGCAGGCAAAGAAAGTCTTGTATTCAAGGCAGATTATGTCGATTATTGCGGATTAACTGCCGGTGCCTATCCCACGCAGGCTCAAACTCTTGACGGAGAATTATCAGCCGACAAACTTTATGCCGACTTGTTACAAAAGTGTAAAGGCACTTTTCTATATGCAGAAGCTTGCGCGGCTGCTGCAAACTATTACAATTATGATGGTAACAGAAAGAAGGCTGCCGACTTAATGCAACAAGCTCTTAGCGACATAGAGCAATCGCAACAAGGTAAAGACAACGATTTCCGCAAAAGAGAGGAGATAGAAGTAGTTAATAAATTGATAACTAACATATATCAAGAAGGTTCGAGAAAGCAAATCGACACCTATATTCGCCGATTAGAGAAACTTTTAGAGCAATACCCAGAGCACAACAATATCGGTAGCACCATGGTATTAGCTAATTACTATTTCGATTTGCAGAACTACAAAAAAGCCGAACGAGTACTCAGTGATGCACTTGATTTATACGAAAAGTACGGCTATAGTAAAATAGATGGCTCATATATACAAATAGTTACAGCCCTCAGCTCGATATATCTAAATGTCTATTCCGACCAAGAAAAAGCCCGTCTTCTCGCCGAACGATTAAGTAAAGATATAGAAGACATTAAGGATTATGGTAATTACGACACGGAAGTAGGATTGCTTAAAGCGGTATGCGAAATCACGGGCAGAACTGCTCCCGATGATATTATACACTACAAGAACATACGTCGGTACTACGATAAAGCGAAAGAATACTACGCGGCAAGTTCACAAAACATCAATGTTCGCTTTAATGTAGTGGCTGATGCTTGCAATAGTATTTGTCAGACTATGTATAAGAGCACCGACAGACGCCTCGAATGGTATTCTCTTTACACTGAGCTGCGAGATTCTATTTATCCTGAACTTAAGCACATGGAAGAAAGTTATAGAACTACATTTTCCGATCGATATACAATGAGTGAGCAATATTTTATGATTCTATGGAACATTGCTATGGCGCAGGATATGCTTACCGAAAGAGATAGTGCAGAAAATACACTTAACTACATGGAGCAGACATTTGCTTCAAATCACGAATTTGCGACGATTACAGATTTAATGTATCTGCTACACTATTCATATTATTCACGTGGATACGAAGATTCAGATAAGATGCTTGAACTGGCAAATCGTCTGAAAGAAGGATTTGCCAATTCACCCCTCATATCTTCGTTGGCTGATGTTAATCGTTTTATGCCCTTGTTAGAGTTTGCGGATGCTGCTGATAAGCAAGATTTTAAAAAGGCAATAAATTATGCCGACAAATTTTACAACGAGACTCAAAAATATATGCAGCAGAACTTCGACTTTATGACACAAGCAGAAAAAGAAGCTTTTCTGAGGCAGAATGGCGTAGGTGGTAATTACATTCAGATACTTGTACCTCAAGTTAAGAAAAAGCAACTTATAGAAAAAGCATACGATATCAACTTGCAGCAGAAAGGATTGTTGCTTAGAAAATCAGACGAACTAAAACATGCTATCAATGCAAGCGGACGACAAGAGTTAATTGAAGCTTACGACACACTACTGATACTGCAACACGACTTGTCACTTGTCAACGATGAGAATTTGCTAATCGGCTATGACGATGATGCAATAAAAAAACGTGAGCACTTATATGCACTTGAGCGTTTCCTGATACGCGAGACGCAAGACATGCCTGAGAGAAACCTGCGGCAAGTGAATTGGCAAGACGTGAGAAACAACTTACATAGCGATGAGGCTGCCGTTGAATACATAGTACATGGTAATGTGGTATATGCTCTGGTTCTTACAGCCAAAAGTAAGACGCCGCAGTTTGTTGAGCTTATGAATGTTGACCAAATGGCTGCATTACACACCATTATAGAGGATAATGCAATTGACCACGCCTCGAAGATCAGCAAACTATATGGTGCAGACTCTGATCTTTATTCCCAACTTTGGAACCCATTGGAGAAGTATTTCAACGGAGCTAAAAAGATATATTTCTCGCCTACCGATGTGCTTAACCTGCTATCGTTCCAGGCAATAAGGGTGTCGGACACGGAGTTTCTGATTGACAGATACGACCTGCATCAACTCACTTCGACGGGTATGCTTGCTGAGAGGAAAAAAATGAGCACGAAGACAGAACAGGTGCGTTCAGCCAACATCTATGGTGCTATATTCTACAACGACTTGCAATACCAATCAGACGAATACATAGCCTCCATTCGCCGTCAGCACAAGCAGCATACTCAGCCGTTATTGGCTAAACGCTTAGTAGTGGACGATGCGTTCCCGTTCCTTGAGAATACCCTATACGAGTCGGACGGCATAAATGATGTGCTACTCTCGTGCGGCATAAAAACAAGAGAAAAGATAGGGTTTGCCCCCACGGAGGCAGAGATACGGATGCTGGACGGGAATAGTCCGAGCATACTACATATAGCCACACACGGCTTCTTTATTGCCGACCCCAAAGAGGCAAAGAAAATAGAATATTTCAAGAAGACAACAGTTATTAACCCGATGACCTGTTCGGGATTAGCTCTTGCCGATGCTGAAACGTCATGGTTAGGACTAAGTAAGAAAGAGAGCATCAACGATAATATACTTACAGCCTCGGAGGTTTCGGAATTAGACCTGAAAAACACACAGTTGGTAGTTCTTTCGGCATGCGAAACAGGTTTGGGTGGCGTCAGTGCTGAAGGAGTGTTCGGTTTGCAGAGAGGATTCAAGCAAGCAGGTGTAAGAACGATATGTGCCAGCTTGTGGTCGGTGGAAGACCAATCGACAGCCGAACTTATGCAGAACTTCTACACTTATTGGCTCGTCGGTAAACTATCGAAGCAAGAAGCCATGCGCAAGGCTATGCTCACACAGAAAACGAAAAATGCCGACCCGCTCTACTGGGCACCGTTTGTAATGCTTGACGACATGGAACAGTAATGAAAAGGTGAAAGGTGTTAAATCATTAAATTCAATAATATGAAGAGACTTATACTCATATCAACAGCGGTGATGATTGCTGTCTCGGCAGATGCTCAGCGGCTGTTCGGACCGCTACAAGAGTTTGCTGAGACATGCGTAAACGAGAAGACAGCAATCCGTGTAGAGCGTCCTGACTACGACATACAATATATCGAGTTGTACAAATGTCTGAAGGCATGGACAACGATACCTCTAAAGAATGCCAAGAACTCGTTTCACCCTTCGGTAAGTTACGCCGATAGCGATTTCCGCGGGCATATAGTTTTCTCCGCCGAATACATAAGCGACTACATGCAGGGAAAGATACCCGACCCCTACACTCGAACCTTCCCCAACGATGTGCAAATAGATGAATCGTTTCGCAAGTTAGACAGAGAGGTTCGTTCGGGAATGCAACCCAGAACTGATAGTACTATATACTTTGTCAATTCGTTGGTAAGCGCTGCTGTGCCGGTTGAGTTTTCGTTCCGGATATCGAGCGGCGAGCAACAGATAGTAGTGCTTTCGGAAAACGAAACGCCTCTATTGGTGGAAGTTAGCAGTAACTCAGGGACACACAATCTGACTGTTGACGGCAAGGCAGATTTTGCTAAACTTATATGGCAGGAGAACACTGAATACGCACGTTTAGTTATTAAAGTGAGTACAAGAGCAGAGCAACCGACTTCGTTTGTATTGGCATTCCACTGATTATGCATACTCGACAGCTACTGATATTATGCCTTTTAGCAGTTACGGTAACACTATCGGCACAAACCGACTACCGCGGCGAGATTGAGGGTCTGAAGAACGAACGGCACCCCCTGCTTGTTAAAGTCGCAAAGAAAGGAGTAAGACGTTACTACTCTTTATGGGGACATGAGTTGCAAAAAAACGACAGTATCAACGCAGCCATAGATATTTACCTGAAAGCTCTTGCCGACACTTTTCTGCTACCTGACGACAAGGCAGTACTTGCTGTAGAGTTGGCGCATATCTACAACGACAAACTGCTCATGCATCGTCATGCCTATGAAGTGCTCAGCGCCAACACTTTCTCAGATGACTATCCGCAACGCTGGATGTGGGAAGAGAGGATGGCTGAGACCTTAACATATATGCGGCGTTACGACGAAGCGCTACGTCAACTAAACAAGGCTGTAGCCACATACTCTGCACCACCTTATCAACTATTGGCAACTCGCGGCTATACGCACATGCAGCTTCAGCACCACACGAAAGCTGTAAATGACCTGCGAAAAGCATACGAATTATGCGACAACACTAACGACAGATACAAGATACTGAGTAATATTGCTCTTGCACATGCTGCTGCGGGAAAGAAGCAGAAAGCACTACGTGATATAGATGCCGCCTTTCTGTTGTTTGAGCAAAGCATTGCGCCTGCACTGCACGAGCGCGACATCCTTCTGCGCAAATATGCCGAGATAGCTCTCAGCGCAGGCGACACAGCCTTGTCGGCAAAGAGATATAAAGAGTATTGGTACGGCGAGCGCGAGTATATAACAAGCCATTTCGCGGCAATGACACAGCAGCAGCGATTAGACTTCTGGGCAAACCGCAAACCGCTTGTGTCGGGTGCGTTCCGCTTGGGCAGAACAGCTGAAGGCATGCTTGCCGACTTAGCTATATTCCGTCATCAGGCAGCACTGCTTGGTGTGCACGACACCACAGAGCAAGTAATTCGCGCCAAACTCGCCGTTGACACAAGAAAAGTGAAGCAGTGTTTGCGCGAACAAGAAAAAGCCGTAGAGTTTGTAAAGTACACCGACAGAGGTCGATTCCGCTATGCCGCTTTGGTTATTTCGCCTCAGAGTAGCGATTCGGCGAGGTTTGTGCCGCTATGGACAGAACAAGAGATTTCCTCTTTCACTATAGCCAACAAGACGCTGAGAGAAGCCATGTGTTCGCCTTCGGCATACGATAAGAACATGATTTACACATCAGAAACATTAGCCAAGAAAATTTGGGAACCGCTAATGCCATATATCGACAACACCACAGATATATGGTTTGCACCCGACGGGATACTTAGTATGCTCGCCATCGAATATCTACCCTACGATAAGTTGAAGAACACTAATTTCCATCGGCTTTCGTCAACCGGCATGCTCGCAGAGCGGGAACTGACGGGCAAGAGCGACGAGATAAAGGCACTGCTTGTAGGCGGGTTAGATTACAACACGCTCGACACACTCGGCACAGTACAGGCACATACAAATCAGGAAGCCAGCAGATATTGGTTGGAGCGTTGCAAGAAACAAGCGTATTTCAAGAACCTGCCCGGATCGAAGCACGAGGTGGATAACATTACGCATTATATAGACCAATGGGACAGGTATTATCAAGAAAGTGAGGAGAAACTAAAGTCGGAGTTTGCAGAATACAACTTAGTTCACCTCTCGACCCACGGCTATAGTCTGATGGTGGATATTCCGCAAACAACGGTAGTCAGTCAAGACAGCATTACCACCGACTTTTCACTTTGGGCAGCGGGATTAGCGCTTACGGGTGCGAACATAGCGACTAACTACCCTCAGCGCGACGATGCCCTGATAAGTGCGCGAGAGATTTGCGAACTTGACCTAAGAACTGTGGATTTTGTTGTTACCTCGGCTTGTCAGTCGGCACAGGGCATTGTGAGCGATGAAGGTCCGGCAGGACTGCTTCGCGGACTTAAGTTGGCAGGAGCGAAGACTATCTTAGCAACGCTTTGGCCTGTTGACGATAACGCCACTGCACTGTTCATCAACTTCTTCTATGAGGAATGGAACAGTGGCAAGGGTAAAGACGGCACAGGTTGCAGCAAGACTGAAGCATTGAAAAAAGCACAATCGAGACTCAGGCAGGTAGGGGAAGAATATCTCCTCTACCCTAAACACGATAACGAGAATATCAAGAAGGATAGTTATACCTCGGATGAACCAATCTACGACCTACCCTACTTCTGGGCACCGTTTATACTTGTTGACGATTGTAAAATGTGAAAGGTAGAAAGGTACGCCGATTTGTTACCGCCGGCGGGACTTAACCCGCCGAGCAAAAACTGAGACTAATACCTGATACCTGATACATAATACATAATACATAATACATAATACCTGATACCTGATACTAATTTCTTGATACCTGATACTAAAAAATGAAAAGAGTTGTAATAATATTATTTCTATTTTGCTGTCTGCTAAAAGGCAATGCAAATGCACAAGGTAATGCCTCTCAAAATGGTAATGCATATAATTATTGGAATCAGGAGTATTTCTACGACCTGAAAACAAGAGTAATGAATGCCGACAAGCATGACCTTACGGCGCTTACAGCGTTGGAAAAAGAAATCGAGTCGTTCTTCCACGAATTAGAGGAGGGGTCAAACATTCAGCAACTATATGCCTATCCATACTCATTAGTAGAGTTGTACATATCAGGTATTTTACTTAAAGAGCATAAGTTTGAGGAGGCGGAACAGCACGCATTGCTTGCTGTATCGCTAACGGATGGTTACCAGACGGCGAAGACACTTGCTTACAAAAGACTCGCCATGACTTATTCATACCAAGCGATGGCAGATGAGAATATCAACGACTATACAAAAGCCATTGAACATTCGCTTTTATCAATTAAATATTCAGATATTGCAGGCGACAAGAACAGTTCGTTGAAACAGTATATTCATTTAGGAAGACAATATGCTGCTATCGGAAACTTGAATGATGCAGAAGGGAGTTTGAGAAAGGCGGAAACAATAAACCAAAGCAATACAGGCGACGAAAAGAAACTATTCGAGGCTGAGATTTGCTATGAGCGAGCAGAAATAAGCCGTAAGAACAATGATTACAAATCGGCTATCGCATGGTTAGAAACATGCTACGACAACTACACACAGATAGATGCTGTTGCCATTGATACAAAACGAGCCAATGTGTGTAAGACTATTTCGAATATGTATCGAAACGATTTGCATAACGAGCAGAAGGCATTGCTATGGGAAGCTCGTGCAGAAGAGAACTATCAGAAAGAAAAGCTATCGGATAACTTACCTAAGAAAGATAGCAATTTCGACAGGTTTCTCGACATCAAAGAAAAGTACTTTGAGATAGTGAAGATTAACAACAAAGGCGATCATAGACGTGCCATAGAACTTTACTCTGAGGTTATCAACAATCATCTGGAAGGGAAAGAGATAATACCTGAGTCGATACTTGCCGACTACTATAGTTCGCGGGCAAGAAGCTATATACGAATAAAGAATTTCGAAAACGCCCGCAACGACATGCTGCAAGCCATTCAATTGTTAAGCAGCGACAGGTCGGAGCAAAAAAGTCTTATTGACTGCTATACATTGCTAAGCAACATTTATTATCAGTTAGGAGATATACCGGATGCTGTTGAAGCTTCGAAAAAGTCGCTAATAATTGCGCAGCAGACACTGCCTGCCTACAGCGAAGAATTAAAAGATTGTTACTCTCACCTTGCCAACATTGAAGCTTTTAACGGGGACTTTGAACAGGCGAAAGAGAATCTTATGAAAGCTACTGACATAACCGTAAAAACCGTAAAAAACAACTTCTCATACCTTACCGGCCAGGAACGCGAGCAATATTGGAAAGTGCTACAGAAAGATGTGGTCAACTCTCAACCGTTCTTGCTTATGCTCGGGGAAGATAATTCGATATACTCTGACGCGCTATACGATATGCAACTTATGTCGAAAGGTATTTTGCTGCAGTCGGAAATAGGAGTTTTATCTGCCGTTAACAAATCGCCGGAGCTGCAACGCCTTTACCGCGCTATTTCAGACTTACGACATCAGGCTTCGAGTGTTGACAGCAAAGACAGCACCGAAATGATACTTCAAAGAGCAGAAAAGTTAGAGCGGGAACTTACGGAAAAGAGCAGCGAGATTGACGATTTTCTGAGTTTTATGAATATAAAAAGTAATGATATAAAGCAGCATTTAAGCAAGAATAATGTTGCTATCGAATTTGCAACATTTAAATACAGAAAAGACTCGCTGATAACAGCGGCATATATTATTAAACCTCAATGGAGACATGTACGTGTGCTGAAACTATTCGACCAAACGCAGTTTGACAGGATTAGCAGTGCCGACTTTTATAAAACGCCACAATTATATGAACTCGTCTGGAAACCTATATTAGACCTTATAGGCACAACCGACACCATCTTTTTTGCTCCGTCGGGCAGTCTGTTTAACACTGCTATTGAGTATGTGCCGGACAATAATAACAAAATTATAAATGATAGGATTCCGATATTCAGACTATCATCAACCCGACAGTTAGTTGCCAAGAGAAAACCGGCAGACAATAAAAATGCTGTTTTGTATGGAGGTTTGCTATACGACATGTCAGCCGATTCAATATCTTCAGCTGTTTCACGACATCGAGGAGTAATTTCTACGATAGATAGTAGCAATCAACTTGTTATAGACAGAGGGGTGACAGAAATTGACTATCTGCCTGGAACACTTAAAGAGGTGGAAGAGATAGCAAGTTATCTGCCAAGTGCCCGGCTATACACACTTATGGAAGGAGTGGAAGAGACATTCAAGCAGCTTTCAGGCAAGTCGCCGGCCATTATTCACATAGCAACTCACGGATTCACACAACAGGTACCCGAACAGGCACAGCAAAGTCTGAACGGAGCGTTAGACTACTGCGGGTTGCTAATGTCGGGTTCGCAGTTGGCTTGGTTCAAACAGCCGCTGCCCGACAATGTTGAGGACGGAATACTTACGGCGAAGGAAATAGCCGCAATTGACTTGACAGGATGCCAAATTGCTATTCTCTCGGCTTGTCAGACAGGTAAAGGATTGATAACTTCAGATGGCGTGGCAGGACTGCAACGAGGATTCAAGCAGGCCGGAGTGAAAACTCTTATTGTAAGTCTATGGGATGTAAACGACGATGCCACTCAGCTACTGATGACAGAGTTATATAAACTACTTGAAGAGAAAGGATACGGACTGCACGAAGCCTTCCGCCTCGCACAACTATCGGTTCGGCGCCTACACCCCGAGCCGCAATACTGGGCAGGATTCATTCTCCTTGATGCCATTAACTGAGATTAGCACAAATAAAAACAACTAACTTGTCAATAATTAAAACCGTTTACTCATATCGCTATGAAAGCAATGATTTTTGCAGCAGGATTAGGAACCAGACTGCGACCTTTTACTGATAGCATGCCTAAAGCACTTCTGCCACTCAACGGACATACCCTGCTTGAGTGGCAAATACAGAAACTAAAAAATGCAGGAATTACGGATATTGTGGTTAATGTTCATCATTTTGCCGATAAGATAATAGAATATCTGCAAGAGAACCACAATTTCGGATGTAACATACTCATATCCGACGAACGAGACCGCCTGCTTGACACCGGAGGAGGCTTGCTAAAAGCCAAACAACTGCTACTCGACGGCGACAATAATTCGCCTATTCTTGCCTGCAATGTTGATATACTGTCGAATATCAATATTGCAAGACTATGTGAGGCACATCGGAGCGATTCGCTTGCCACATTGGTTGTTTCTGAGAGAAAAACTCAGCGATATCTGCTCTTCAACAGTGAAAACAGAATGATTGGCTGGACAAATATCGCCACCGGCGAAATGAGACCTGCAAGTTTGGCGGAGGATATAAGTAAAATGCACAACTTAGCCGACTCTGATTTGCAAAAATTAGCTTTTTCCGGAATGCAGATTCTCTCACAGGATATTTTCGAGCATGCTGATACGGTATTAAAAGAAAAAGGCGATAAGTTTTCACTTATCGACCTCTATCTATCGGTTTGCCGCTCGCATATCGTTCGCGCATACGTTCCGACGAACTACTGCATGTTGGATGTAGGCAAAACCGACCAACTCGCCCAAGCCGAACTCTTCGTTAGGGCACTATCATCTGCAGGGCTGAGGGGATGAGTTCGATGACGTATGGTCCGCAGGCATGCACCAAGATACCATCTTTCTCGAACACGGTATAGCGTGTGGTTTTCAACTCGAGTCGTTTGGCAGTGAAGTTTCGAACGAAACTAACCTCACTGAGACGGCCGTTGAAAAGTTTTGGCAATGCCTCCATCACTCCGCTCCATGTTATCTTCGAGACGAACATCGCATGAAAAATACCGTCGCGCGGGTCGGCTTTAGGGTTCTGGCGAATACCTCCACCCGAGAACGGTCCGTTGCCTATATTCATGGTAAACATCGGGTCGCCGATATACAAACCTTCGTCGGTTGTGATATTCATTGGAACAGACTTATGTGTGAATAGTGCTATCAGCAATCCGAAGAAATAGTTAAGTCCGTGACTTCCGACATAACTTTTCATCTTCACAGCATTAACGCATGTCTTAGCATCGATGCCCAATCCTATAGAGTTTATAAAATAATGACGCTCTTCCTGAGCATTACGCCAAAGTTTGAGACACCCCACATCTATTGCCTCGCGATGACCGCTATTGAAGAATATGTCGAGCGAACGTTTGTAGTCGCGGTCGAGATTCCAGAAACGTCCCCAGTCGTTACCGGTACCTCGCGGCATGAGTCCGAACGTGACTTTGCGACGTTGCTCATCGGAAATATCAGCATGCATTATTCCATCTATTGTCTCCGACAAGGTACCGTCGCCCCCGAGAACAAGTAGTTCATCGTAGCCTTTCTCTACCAATTCGCGCGCCAATTCGGTGGCATGTCCTGCATACTTGGTTACACGATAAGCGAACGACTGATGCCGCTTCAAAAGCAAGCGATACAGATAGAGTCGCTGACGCCTATATGCCCGCTTACCTGATTTCGGATTTATTATAATGGCTAACATGGTCAGAAAATTTAAAAGGTCATGAACATGGTCGAACTTGCTTAAGATGCCTGAACATGGTCATTAAAAAAATAAAAAGTGGCGATAGTCATACTACCGCCACAATATATACGCACTCAATTAGTGAGCGAAATATGCTTTTACGTCGTCATTAAGAACTATTTCTTCCTGAAAAACGTAAGCTCCTGTTTTCGGACTTTTCACCATTTTGATTACTTTTGAATGATTACGTCCTGAAGTACCTGTTTGCAGAGTTGCAACCGCTTTCTTTGCCATAGTTTAAATCATCAAAATTGTTTTACTTAATTTCCTTGTGAATAGTATAACGTTTCAAAATGGGGTTATACTTCTTGAGTTCCAAACGGTCAGGGGTATTCTTACGGTTCTTAGTCGTAATGTAGCGCGATGTTCCGGGCATGCCGCTGGCCTTGTGTTCCGTACATTCCAAGATAACTTGTACGCGGGCTTCTTTTGTTTTCTTTGCCATACTGTTGTCCTCCTAATTTTAATTGTATAAATACCCTTTCTCGGCAGCCTGCTTGAGAGCAGCGTCAAGACCGATTTTGTTAATAGTACGCAGACCAGCTGCACTCACGTTCAGACTGATCCAGCAATCCTGTTCTACCCAGTAGAACTTCTTGTGGAAGAGGTTCACATCAAACGTCCTCTTTGTGTGACGTTTTGAGTGAGACACATTGCATCCACCCATGGCTTTCTTGCCGGTAATTTGACAAATCTTTGACATTTTATTATAATTTTAGTTAATTTTCTAAATTCAGTTGCGCATTACTCACTACTCTACTCTCTTTTCCACGAATTAAATTCCTTACTACATGAGTTATTGCGTTTCATAAAATCCCGCTTACAACAACAAAATATTCTTTATGCGCAACATTATAAACCGAACAACCAGCAAAGCCGATTATCGGTTCAACACACTCCAACCCACTGATTCCACGCAACTTAGCAACACACTTCAATCCTCAAGAATCCACTCTGAGCCAAATTGCCTGCAAAAGTACTACATTTTTTTTAACCTTGCAAGTATTTTTTGTTTTTTTAAGATTTTTTTATAAAACTGAAGTTTCCTTTAATTCATAATGTTGATACAAGATATATTTATGGTTGAATTATTTTACTCAGCTATCTAACAGATTGATTATCTAAAGCAAAAAAGTTTTTTTTAGTTAATTTCCACAATTTTAAAAAATCAACATAATTGATTGTATCACAACAAGTTGATAAGACTTCACTCCTGTCACCTTCCTGTCATGTTCCTGTCAAGAACGAGTAATGACACTATTTCATTGGCAATTAATTATCCGAAGCGGAAATATTATTTTGTATATAGAGTAATAGTGCGGAGAAGGGCGGAGTCTGCCAAAATGTCATTTTTGATATGACAAGTGGCGTTTGGCATAAAATTTGGCAATAGAAATGTGCCAATGGGCGGTATCAATACAATTGAATATAACTTTAACTAAAAGATAACATTAACTAAAACATTATATATTATGGCAAACATCAAACCTTTAGCTGACCGTGTTCTTATACGACCGGTGGCTGCAGAAGAAAAAACAATTGGTGGAATTATAATTCCAGATAGTGCAAAAGAAAAACCATTGCGCGGAGAAGTATTAGCAGTTGGCAATGGTACCAAAGACGAGCAGATGGTACTGAAAGTCGGCGACCAAGTGCTTTACGGCAAGTATGCGGGTACGGAACTCGAACTTGATGGCGAGAAATATCTTATTATGCGCCAAAGCGACGTACTGGCAGTGGTTTTTTAATTTCAAATTTTAATTTTCAAAATTTTAATTTTTAATATTATGGCAAAAGAAATATCATTCAATATGGATGCTCGCGAGCAACTCAAGCAAGGAGTTGACCAACTCGCCAATGCAGTGAAGGTTACCCTTGGTCCTAAGGGTCGTAATGTAGTTATCG
Organism: Paludibacteraceae bacterium; assembly: GCA_017450605.1. Taxonomy (GTDB): domain Bacteria; phylum Bacteroidota; class Bacteroidia; order Bacteroidales; family Paludibacteraceae; genus Colicola. The sequence continues at coordinate 32,013 of JAFSTG010000004.1, forward strand.
AAAAGAAATACGGTGCTCCTCAAATCACCAAAGACGGTGTTACAGTAGCCAAAGAGATAGAATTAGCTGATGCCCGTGAGAATTTAGGTGCACAATTAGTTAAAGAAGTAGCCTCGAAGACCGGCGACCAAGCCGGTGACGGTACTACCACCGCAACCGTTCTTGCCCAGGCAATTGTAGGTGTAGGTTTGAAAAACGTTACCGCCGGTGCTAATCCTATGGATTTGAAGCGCGGTATCGACAAGGCCGTTGCCAAGGTCGTTGAGTCGATAAAAGAGCAGGCTGAAGTGGTAGGCGACAACTACGACAAGATAGAGCAAGTGGCTACCGTCAGCGCCAACAACGATGCCAGCATCGGCAAGCTTATCGCTGACGCAATGCGTAAAGTATCGAAAGACGGTGTTATCACCATCGAAGAGGCTAAGGGTACCGACACTACGATTGATGTAGTAGAAGGTATGCAGTTCGACCGCGGATACATATCGCCGTATTTTGTTACAAACACTGAGACGATGACATGCGAGATGGAGAACCCATATATTCTCATCCACGACAAAAAAATATCGAACCTCAAGGAGTTGCTTCCTGTGCTGGAACCTGCTGTTCAGTCGGGTCGTCCGTTGCTTATCATTGCCGAGGATGTTGACTCTGAGGCTCTCACCACACTGGTTGTTAACCGTCTGCGTGCACAGTTGAAGATATGTGCCGTTAAGGCTCCGGGCTTTGGCGATCGTCGTAAAGAGATGCTCGAGGATATCGCCGTACTGACCGGTGGCACTGTTATCTCTGAGGAAAAAGGTATCAAACTCGACCAAGCCACTCTCGATATGCTTGGTACAGCCGAGAAGGTTACCGTTGACAAAGACAACACCACTATTGTTAACGGTGCGGGCGAGAAGGAAGCCATCCATGCACGTGTTGCTCAGATTAAGGCTCAGATTCAAAACACCAAATCTACCTACGACAAAGAGAAGTTGCAGGAGCGTCTTGCCAAATTGTCAGGCGGCGTAGCAGTGCTTTATGTAGGTGCTCCGTCGGAGGTAGAGATGAAAGAGAAGAAAGACCGTGTTGACGATGCTCTTTCGGCTACTCGTGCTGCAATCGAAGAAGGTATAGTTCCCGGTGGTGGTGTTACTTATATCCGCGCAATTGAGAAACTCGAGTCGTTGCATGGCGACAATGAGGACGAGCAGACAGGTATTGAGATTATCCGTCGTGCTATTGAAGAGCCTCTTCGTCAGATTGTCTTCAACGCAGGCAAAGAGGGTGCCGTAGTGGTACAGAAAGTGAAGGAAGGCAAGGGCGACTTCGGCTATAACGCCCGCACCGACAAGTACGAAAATCTGCACGAGGCAGGTGTGGTTGACCCTGCAAAGGTTACCCGCGTAGCGCTTGAGAACGCTGCCTCGATAGCCGGTATGTTCCTCACCACCGAGTGTGTTATTGTTGACAAGAAGGAAGAGAATCCTGCACCTGCAATGCCAAATCCGGGCATGGGTGGCATGATGTAATCTAACAATAACGAAAAAGAAATGCTCACCTCGCACGGGGTGAGCATTTTCTTATTCTGGGTATTACTATTACTTCTTACCCTTATGCTTTTTCCTTTTCGTCGTTAACGAAATAATCGTTCTGTGCCTCTTGCTGAGAATAGTACGCTCGGCGTTGTTCGCGAGTCATTCCACGCGTTTTAGAACGAGAATTCATTATACGATTGAAGAAGCCTTCTTTGGCAGCACGATCAGCCTCGAATGCCGACGCTACCCCCTGCTCAGAGAACTTGAACTCAACAGCATTCTTGATATTGAGTGTTGATGCTACTTTCATGACATCTTGATTAGCCCCCATGAATGCGAATGTCCAACCTTTCTTTTTCAGGCGTTCAACAAGATCGTAGATAGCCTTGCCGGAGAACTCGACAGAGGCATTCTCATAACCGTCGGTGATAATGGTAACAAGTCCTACTGCATCATCGTATTTGTCAACTTCGCGCTCGAGTTCGTTGAGGCTAAACCCCATTGCATCGTAAAGGGCGGTGCAACTTGAAGGATCGTAGTCCTCGGAGCGTAAGTCGCTCACCTCATCTATCATTTTATCTTTAACAATATAATGATGCTCGCCTGTATTGAATGGCAGCAACGAGACATGTTGCAGCAACTCAGGTTTCTCTTTTTGAGTTTTTCTGATACCCGACAGCACTTCGTTACATCCCTTCCATGCGGCATCTCTCACACTGCCCATGCTTCCACTCTCGTCTAAGATAATGAGGTTGAAGATGTGGGTTTTCTCGTCAGCAACTTGTGGAACCGGAACTTCTGCCGGTTTCTTCTTCTGATTGATAAACAACATAATAGTAATAAATTAAGAGGTTAATAATTTAGGTTAATAATACTTTTACAAAGAGCGCAATTTGCCCACGTTTTCCTCACGGAGTTCGTTGTAGCGTTCTTGGTTGAAAGTGTATAGTTTTCCGGCACGATGGCGTTGTGCCTTCTCTTTGTTATTCGTTTGGTTAAGTATTCCGAGCGACAACACTTTCTTCTGAAAGTTACGACGATCGAAACTCACCCCCAATATACTCTCGTAGAGCCGCTGGAGTTGCGGAATAGAGAACTGCTGCTCAAGCAGATTGAAACCTATCGGACGATAATGAATATCGCGTTTGAGCGCTTCGAATGCCTCTTTGATAATATCGAAATGGTCGAACGCCAGGTCAGGTAACTCAGAGGGGTCGAACCACTGAGCCTCAGCAGCATCGTCGCCACCATGCACTTCTGCCAGCCTAACTAATCCGTAGAAAGCGACGGAGACTGTTCTTCCCCGAGGGTCGCGACCGAGGGCGGAAAACACTCCGAACTGCTCTAACGAGTCAGGTTCGAGACCTGTCTCTTCGTAAAGTTCGCGAAAAGCACATTGCTCGACACTCTCGTCCATATTAAGAAATCCGCCGGGCAAAGCCCAGTATCCCTTGAATGGATCGCCGCCGCGACGGATGAGCAAGACGCGGAGTTGATAACCGTCGTAACCGAAGATGACGCAATCGGTAGTTATTGCAGCACGAGGATACTGATAAGCATATCCGTCGGCAGTACGTTTAAAATCGTCCATAATATTATAGTTGGTCCTTCCTTTGTGTATTTTCGACGCAAAAGTAATATTTATTTCTGAATCGTGCAATAGGTGTGTGTAATTTTTACACAAAAAAATGTAATTTGCAGGAATTAGAGAAAATAAGTAACTTTGCTGCGTAAAAGAAAAGACGAGATTGCGTCTGCCGGTTAGTTGATAAAAACTCGGTTGTCCGCATTTGGATATAGTGGAACCGGTAGCCACAAAGTTGGAACCTGACAAAAAGATCGACTACATACGTGAGGTCAGTTCAACTCAACACACAAAAATATCCACGACTCACACCCAATCGCCGAATCAGAAAAAACGCCTGATGATAGTGGGTGGATGCGACCTTGAACAGGCATGCCACTATATTGACAAGAGCAAGTTTGCCCTTATCACTCATTTCAATTTCATGGGCGACAGAAATATAGGTATTTTCCGTGATCATCCTGTATATTTTCGCCAAGTAGGGCAACTCACCGACGAAGAACTCAGTGAGATGCGACGCATACCTTATTGGTCGGCCAACATGCTGAGCGACGACATACTGCACGGCGACTACGATGTTATTGTATATAGTGTGCTTAAGGTCTATGATTCGCTCATCTACCGCAACAGGAAAAACGGCAGGCTGCTTGTCAGACCAAGCAGTAACATACTTGAACGCACTTCACCGGGCGACCTTACACAAGATGAATGGGAATACTTCAAGCAGACCTACGAATGTATCGGTATGACTTCGGAAGAGCAGTTTTATGACGATTTGAACTTCATACTTCAAACCACCGGAAGGCCTATTATATTTATAAATGGTGCTGAAGTAGATGCCGATCTCTACAAAGGCAACGCATCACTTAGCCGCTACAAGGATATGAATGCCGTGCTTGACAGATTTGTCAGCGAACATGCCGACCGCTGTTCACTTATCGACATGCGCAAATTAGTTACTTCGAGTACAGATATTACCGACACTGTGCAACATTACGGACGCCTGACGTATGTGAGCATAGCCGAACAGATAATGAAAATGTCAGGCAGAGAAGTGCATTACAGCCGCCTGCGAGTATTTCTTCATTCTCATCTTCACACACTGCTTTGGCATTTCGGCTACTTCAAAGGTATCCGCCGCAAACTGAGGCGACTATTCAAACATAATGACACTGCCAACTAACAAAATAAATAAGCACTACCCACGTTGGATAGTGCTTACTTATTTTTTCAGTTAGAGTCTGATGCTTATTTGCTGAGCATGAACTTGCCGCCTTTTTGGATGATGACGCCGCGGAAGTCTTTGTTCACGCGTTGACCTGCAGCGTTGTACATAGGAGCGTTCTCATCGAACTGAGGTTTAGCCTCTACGTTTTCAACGGCTGTATCGTCGATTTCAACCTCTTCTACTATACCTGTGTAGGTAAGTTTGATGGTTGTGCCGAAGTGTGAAACAGCATTTATCTCGAATTTCACTCCGTCTCTTTCAGGATTATCAGAAGCCGGCATAACATTTACGTAACCGCTTGCTAAATAATAAGAAGTGTTATAGTAGCCCTCGTCGTCGATATCAGCACCTACGAACGATGGATAATCAGCTTCTTCGTCTCCACCGGGGGATGCAAGAATAGTACCGTCTTCCTGAGAGTCGTTGATATCCCAATTGCCATTGACTATTCCGCCTACAGTACTCCATGAATTGGAAAATGCTAACAGTGAAACAACATAGTCATCGCTTTCGAAATAGAGCTCGATTACACCTTCTTCTAAGTAGTTGATAAATTCACCATAGGTTAATTCACCTTCGATCTGAGTAGGAGTAGAGGGTTCGTAATCGTAAGTCAATTCGCCCGGTTCGACACCTGGATCGTCGCCGGGGTCTCCTTCATAAGTAACAGAAAACTCAGTGATACGAACTTGACCATTAGTAGCACTACCAGTGTTACCAACTGTAAAGGTTGCAGATTGCACATTATCAAAATTTACTGCCACACCCGATTCTGCTTCAAGTAATGTACCTGTATTTTGCGAAGCATAGGTTAAGGTTATAGAACTAATAGTGCAACCTTCTGCTGCAGTAATAATCAGCTTAGCACTACCTGTCTGATAGAGACGAATCTGCCTACCATTGTCGTAGTACTTACCAGTGTTAGCATCAGAGGCCTCTGTTGATACATAGATAGCCTTATCAAGTTGAAACGGAGTAACGACTGTAGCATTCTCCCACGAATTAGCAACAGCCATATCCTCTACAGTCTTGGTTACTGTAGTAGCCATCAAACTGCCTGCAAAGAGGACAGTAGCAAAAAAAAGAGAAAGTTTCTTCATAATAAAACAGATTTTAGTTAATAAATATGATAATTGTAGATTGAAATCTTGTGCTGCGATATTCGTTTTGCAAAGGTAGTAAAAAATATTTAGAGAAAAAATTTTTTTACAGAAATCTAAAAATTTTATAGAGAAAGAGCCTTTGCGAGTTGTTCTACGGCTTGCTGCGTTGTAGCCCACGAAGTACAGATTCTGACCATGCAAGTTGTCTGGTTACGTTGCCAAATCTCGAAGCTGAAGTTTTTGCTTAGTCGCTCGTAATCGTAGTTGCTCATCTCGACGAACAGTTGATTGGTGAGACCGTCGATAGGCATTGAATAGCGGCTCTTGCATGGCTCGGAAAGAAGCACTGAGCGCAGTTGCATAGCCGCGTCGATGGCATGTTTTGACAGACTCATATAGAGCCCGTCTTCAAACAAAGTTTCGAACTGAATGCCGAGCAATCGTCCTTTCGCCAACAATGCTCCGTTCTGTTTGATATGATAGCGAAAATCGGTTTTATAATTGCTGTTACAAATAACCAAAGCCTCGCCAAACAATGCTCCCTGCTTAGTGCCACCTATATAAAAGATATCTGCGAGGTGTGCTATATCTGCAAGTGTGAGGTCGCAAGCGGGCGATGCGAGACCATACCCGAGTCGGGCACCGTCGATAAAAAGCGGGGCATGATAGCGATGGCACACATCGGCTATAGCGGTGAGTTGCTGCTTACTATAGAGCGTCCCTAACTCCGAAGGAAACGACAGATAGACCATTGCGGGCTGCACGGTATGCTCGATATTAGGGTCGGTGTAATGACTATGGAAAACTTCTTCAACCTCGGTTGCCGTAAGCAGTCCGTTATCGGTTGGCAGTGCCAACACCTTATGTCCAGAATGCTCGATGGCACCTGTCTCGTGAACATTGATATGTCCGGTAGAAGCGCATACCACACCTTGATGCGGGCGCAGAACGGAAGATATAACTGTTGCATTGGTTTGTGTGCCACCCACAAGGAAGTGCACATCGGCATCATGGCGATTGCATGCCTGCTGAATCAACCGAGCAGCATTTTCACAATGAGCATCGCAGCCATAGCCGGCTGTCTGCTCCATATTGGTGTTAAAAAGGCGCTCCAATATTCTTGGATGCGCCCCTTCAAGATAGTCGCTTGCGAAACTTGTCATAACGATTGTTTTAACATTCGAGTACTGTGTTTATTCAAACGCACCCATTTGCAGCATACTCACTTCTTTAGGAGTAAGGAAGCGGAACTTTCCGCGTGGCACGTTTTTCTTTGTCAGTCCTGCAAAACTTACGCGGTCGAGTTGTAGTACCTTATACCCTACCTTCTCGAACATACGGCGAACGACGCGGTTTTGACCGGAGTGAATCTCGAGTCCGATATGCTGACGGTCGTCTTTGGGGAACTCGAGTGCATCGGGCACTATGAGTTCGTCGTCGAGAGTGATACCCGCACGCAGTTGTTGTTCGTCGTCGGCGGAGAGTTCGCGGTCGAGAGTAACGGCATATACTTTTTTCTTACCGAACTTAGGATGAGTGAGCTTGGCTGCCAAATCGCCATCGTTGGTAAGCAGAAGCACACCTGTGGTGTTACGGTCGAGGCGACCTACGGGGTAGATACGTTCGGAGCAAGCACGTTGCACGATATCGAGCACTGTGTTGCGCTCTTGGGGATCGTCGGTTGTGGTAACAGTGTTCTTAGGCTTATTGAGCAGTATATACACTTTTCTCTCGCGACGGATACGCTGGTCGTTGAACTTAACCTCGTCGGTAGGCAGCACTTTTGCGCCAAGTGTAGTAACAGTCTGACCGTTAACAGTTATCACACCTGCCTGAATAAAATCGTCAGCCTCGCGACGCGAGCATATACCGGCGTTGGCGAGATACTTATTGAGACGTATTGGTTTGGTGGGATCTTCGTTTTTCTGACGATATTCGAATTGTTTCTTCTTCGAGTAAACGGAATCGCGCGAAGAGGTGGCATGACGGTCGAAGCGGCGATTTTGTGTATCTCTATCATTCTGACGGAATGAGGGAGACGACTGATAGTCGCCCGTTTGGAATCTCACGCGCTGACGTTGCGGACGCGAGCCTTCGGCAGAAGCCGAGTTAAAACGCGGGCGGCGCGGACGTTGACCTTCGGCTGAATCGCCGGTAGATGCGGTACGCTCTGCCCGATAACCGGAATTAAAACGGGGACGTGCACCCTCACGGCGCTGGTTGTACCCCTCGGAATTGGTGGAGTAGCTTCGTCTCGAAGCCGAATTCCACTTGTCTGTTGGATTATTCATTTTCTGTACCTTAAAAAAAATTATTCTCTGCCTACATAAAAACACCATAGTAGGCTATGGTGCTTTATGTATTGGTAGTGTGAAGCTTATGCTTCGGTAGCCTGCTCAATAGCAAGCTTGCCGCGATAATAGCCGCATGCACCACATACAGTGTGGTAGATGTAGGTTGCACCGCAGTTAGGGCAAATAGCCAACGTAGGCATCTTTGCTACATCATGGGTACGACGTTTCGCGGTTCTGGTGTGCGATTGTTTTCGTTTAGGATGTGCCATAATGATTTACTATTTAATTATTTGCAATTTACTTTTTATATATCTTCGGGCAGTCTTTCGTTGCTGCCGAGGTGAGATTGGAGAAGTTCCTCCATCAGAGGATTACACTCACCTTCCCGGTGACAATGCACCAACGGAAGACCTGTTACTATCTGTTCGTAAGCCAACCAACTCAAATCGAGTTTGCCGCTACGGCGGCTGACATAGATGATATCGATATCCTCGTCGTCGTTTTCGGCAAGAGCCACCACATAACGCTGCTGCGAGTCAACACTTTGCCGATACGGCTCCAAGCACCTGTCACACAGCAAACCCACATCGCCACTTAGTGAGAGACTGAGCGAAATGCCTAATTTGGTGTGACGAAACGAAGCTGTTACATCTACCGCGCCGGAGAGTATTTCGCTCTTTTCCACCGACTTGAAGTATTCATCGTCGAGACAAAAAGCATATTCTGCTTCGCCTTGCGGCAGCGTCAGCAAATCGACTATATATCCTTTATCAACCGTCATTTATTATCAATGAGCACCACTTTTCTTAAAAAGCGGCTGCAAAATTACAATTTTTTATTTACTTGCCAAAGAAAAACCGATAAAAAAGTTTAGAAATTCACTTATTTGGCATTCTTTGCGTGCTGCAAGTGCTATCAGCATGCCGTAAACTGGCTGAGGAAGCGTACATCGTTTTCAGAGAAGAGACGAAGGTCTTTGACGCGGTATTTGAGGTTAGTGATGCGCTCAACACCTAATCCGAAGGCGTATCCGGAATATTGTTTTGAGTCGATGCCACATGCCTCTAACACATTAGGATCGACCATACCGCAGCCGAGAATTTCCACCCAGCCGGTACCTTTGCAGAAAGAGCATCCTGTACCACCGCATATATTACACGATATATCCATTTCAGCCGAAGGCTCAGTGAATGGGAAATACGAGGGGCGCAGACGGATTTTGGTATCGGGTCCGAACATCTCTTGTGCGAAATACAACATAGCCTGCCGGAGGTCGGCATACGACACGTTCTTATCTACATACAAGCCTTCTATCTGATGGAAGAAACAATGAGCACGTGCCGATATAGCCTCATTACGATAGACGCGCCCCGGGCAGAGCACGCGGATTGGCGGCTTTTGTGTGGTCATAACACGGGTCTGCACCGACGAAGTATGTGTTCGCAGAAGGACATCCTCAGGGCGTTGCACGCCGGGTTGCTTATCAATAAAGAAGGTGTCCTGCATATCGCGGGCAGGGTGCTCGGGAGCGAAGTTAAGCAGACCAAACACATGCTTGTCGTCTTCCACCTCAGGACCTTCAGCCACAGTAAAGCCCATGCGCGAGAAGATATCGATTATCTCTTCTTTGACAAGCGATAGCGGATGACGAGTGCCGAGCGGCAGAGGGTCGGGGGTTCGCGTAAGGTCTTGCTTTTCGGCTTGTTCGCGCTTTAAATCGAGTTCAGCCTTGAGGGCATCGAAACGCTGTTGAGCCAAGTTTTTGAGTTCGTTAAGCTGAATACCATATTCCTTCTTTTCTTCGGCAGCGACGTTGCGAAACTCGGAAAAGAGATTGGCTATCTCGCCTTTTTTCGACAGATATTTGATACGCAGGGCTTCGAGGTCCTCCATATTTTGCGCCTGCATCTGCCCGACCTGCTCAAGCAGCTGACTGATATGTTGTTTCATACTCATAATCAAAGTACTTTTAAAAGATTTTTCGATTTAGCGTGCAAAGATACAAATACTTTTTGAGATACAAAAATAAAAGCAGAAAAACTGCACATACCTTGCATGTGTTAAAATAAATGAGTATCTTTGTGCGTTTTTTGGGTATGCGTTGCACAAAATGCCAACATATCACGAGAATATATTAAAAGTATATAAAACAAACTAATTATAAATCAACTAATTTTTATTTATTATGAAACCATCTCATATTGAGCATTTGGGAATTGCTGTAACATCTCTCGATGCTACCATTCCGTTCTTTGAGTTTTTAACCGGTTCGAAATGCTACTCTATCGAAGTAGTGGAAGACCAGAAAGTAAAGACCGCATTTTTCAAGGTAGGTCAGACCAAGATTGAGTTGTTGGAGCCCACCTCGCCCGAATCAACCATTGCCAAGTTCATAGAGAAGAACGGTGGTCGCGGTGGTGTTCACCATGTAGCTTTCAATGTTGACAACGTAGCGGAAGCACTAAAAGAGTGCGAGGCAGCAGGTATTCAACTTATCGACAAAGCTCCGCGCAAAGGTGCCGAGAACCTGATGATTGCCTTCTTGCATCCGAAATCGACATGCAGTGTGCTGACAGAAATTTGCGAGCAACCTAAATAATTTTATTATTTCTAATTTCTAATTTCTAATTTCTA